>SKQO01000055.1 GCA_007118975.1 Halobacteriales archaeon
CGTCCACCCGTTCCGCGATCGCTTTCGGGTCCTCACCCATGGGGCCGAGAGAGCCGGAGAACTGGACGCCGTCGTACCCCGCCGACGCGACGCGATCGACCGTGTCGGCGATCGGTTCCTCGAGTGCTCGGACGCTGTACAGATTGATTGCTGTGTCCGTCATACCTGGGAATCCACCGGACGGCCGTATTGTCCTTTTGGTCACGGCACGCCGATCACTCGACGAGCGTCCGCGCGAATTCGAAGTTTTGCCGCATGGAATCGATCGGATCGTCGTATTTCGTCTCGATGACGATCCAGTCGTCGTAACCGATGTCGTCGATGGCCCCCGCGACGCCGTCGAAATCCACCGATCCCTCGCCGAGCATGGCGTCCGACCCGCCACCATGGCCGTCCTTGAAATGGATCTGGGCCACCGCGTCGCCGAGTTCCCGGAGTTCCGTCGCCGGATCGTATCCAAACGACGTCACGTTGGCAACGTCGTAGTAGATTGCGGCGGCTGGGTGATCGATCGCATCCAACAGTTCGCGATTCGCCGTCGCGTCAAGGGTGTTTTCGATCGCCAGGGTGACGCCCGCAGTCCCCGCTTCATCGCCGAGTGCAGCGATCTCCTCGGCCACACGCTCTCGTTGCTCCGTGCTTTCGATCTCCGCGTCCATGAAGAACGGCACCAGAATCACGGCGGCGCCGATGTCTTCGGCGGCCACGATGAGGTCGGAGAGCCGTTCCCTGACGGCGATTCGTTCCTCGGGGTCCGCACTGGTCAGTCCCGCACGCATGTTCAGAAAGCTCGGGCAGATCGAGGGCAAGGACACACCGTGTTCGTCGGCGAGTTCAACGAGTGTTGCCCGATCGTCCGGCGACCAGATCTCGTCGTGCTCGACGGGCCGGTGCTCGCGTTGTAACCCCATCCCGTCCGGTCCGACGCCGTGAATGCCGTCCGGGATGACTAGCTCGAGCCCATCCATGCCGAGTTCGTCGACTGCTTCGATCGCGCCCTGCTTGTCGCGTCCCACGTGATCCTGGAGCGTACCGTAGCGCATGACCATCGAATCGATTCCGTGGCTACTAATCCCTACGGGTCGGAGCGGCCCGGCCCTCGATGGTACGAACTTTGAAGGGTGGTCACGAACGCAGCCGCATGCCAGACATCGGCATTCAGCTCTACACGCTCCGATCGGTCGATCTCACGGTACCCGAACTGATCGAACGGGTGGGTGAAGCCGGATACGAGGGCGTCGAATTTGCCTACCGGGTGCACGAGGAACACCCGGACGTGATTCGGGACGCCCTGGAGGATAACGGCGTGGCGCCGCTCGGCGCACATGTCGGAATCGACGACCTCGAGGAGGACTTCGATGACCTCGTCGCGTTCTACAGCGCCATCGGCTGTTCCGAGCTCGTCGTTCCGTGGCTGGGAGCCGAGCACTTCGAAACCGACGAAGCAGTCGAGGCGGCAGTCGAGCGACTCAACGAGATGGCGTGGCGGCTCGAGGAGCACGATATGACGCTCCACTACCACAATCATCATCACGAGTACGTGGACCGCAACGGTCACACCGCCTTCGACCGGTTTGTGGAGGCGAGTTCGTTTCCGATCGAGCTGGACGCGGGCTTGGCCCGATTGGGTGGCGACGACCCGATCGACCGCATTCACTCACTCGGAGACCGCTGTCGGTTGCTTCACGTAAAGGATGTCGACGAAGCCGCCGGGGAGTCAGTTCCACTCGGAGCGGGGGATCTCGATGCGGCTGGCGTCGTCGAGGCGTTTACCGGGGTGGGTGGCGAGTGGCTGATCTACGAGTATGAGGGGGAGGACCCCCTCGAGACGCTCGCGGCATCAGCAGAACAGTTACGCGACCGCCGCTAACCGGGAGTCGCGATCAGTTGTCGATTCGGTACTTCTCGATTTTGTCCAGGTCGACGTCGATGCCGAGACCGGGGCCATCGGGGACCGCAATCTGCCCATCCTCGATTTCGAACGGATCCTCGATCACGTCGTCCTCCCAGGCGTAGTAGACCGTGTCCGCCGGGAGCGAGAATCCGGGGATCCCGACAACGGCATGGAGGATCGCGGCTGTCCGGATCCCGAGATCGAACGCACAGTGGTGGGCCACGCCCAGGCCGGCTTCCTCGGCGACCGCGACCTGTTGGCGGAGTCCGGCGATCCCGCCCGCCGGCGTGAGATCGACGACAGCCACGTCCGCGGCCCCGTGTTTGATCAGGGACTGCAAATTATGTTTGACGTAGGTGTCTTCGTTCGGGCCGATCGGTTGTGAAAGGCGTTCCCGGAGTCGCGCCAGATCGGTATGCGTATCGATCCGGATCGGCTGTTCCATGTATTGCAAATAGATCCCGGCATCGGCGAGGCGTGCACCCACCCGAACCGCTTCGTCGAATCGCCAGCCCTGGTTGGGGTCCAGCCGAAACTCGAGTTCGCCGTCCGCCTCGTCGTCCATCGCGATGATCCGGTCGACGTCCTGTTGCCAGTCACGCCCGGCTTTCGTCTTGAGAACGTCAAACCCCTCCGCGACGGCGCGAGCCGCGTGGGGCCGGGATTCCTCGGGCGAGAGGATACCGACACAGTAGGCGACGTCCGCCTTTCGCTCGACATCGTAGTCGGTATCGACCTGGCGATTTGTCGTGGACGGGGCCGTCCAGCCGCCGAGGAGCTCGTAAATCGGTTTTTCCAATGTCTGCCCGACGATATCCCAACAGGCCACCTCGACCGGGGCAAAGAACATGTCCGCATTTGTGTATTCGATGAACAGGAGCCGTCGAAGGCTCTCGACCTCGAAGGGCGAGTGTCCCTCCACGATCGGCGCGATGCCGTCCTCGATCACTGAAACGGTCGCTGCCGCGGAGAGAAACGTCCGCACTTCACCCCATCCGACAGTCCCATCGTCGGCCTCGACGCGAACGATTACTCTCGTGACGGTATCGACCGCCCCGTGGTTCGTTTTGTACGGTGCGATACCGCCGTCCTCGATGTCGATGACGTTCACGTTCACCGGGATCGCATCAACGCTGGCGATTTCCATACGCGGGCGTCCGAGTGGGCGGCCAAAACGGTGTCGTTCTCTCCGGCCGAGCTTCGACGAACTGGAGATGAGAGCTAATCGTCGTCATCGCGTTCGCAGGTGCGATGATCGCAGTGGAGAATACCGCTGGGGACGTTGTCGCGAACAGCGGGCTCTCGCGTGGGTCCCATCGGACTCAGACAGACGCCTCACCGATTCAGCGTGCATTTCCCCCAATGTTGAGGTTTCCCCGGTCCTCGGCTGCCGCATCGACCTGGTCGAGTGGCTGATCAACCTTCGTCCTTCGTGAGCGGCAGGATGCAAACCGGCATCGGAACGTCGGTCTCGTGGCCGGTTCGCGTGAGCACCCCATCGCTATCGATCTCGAAGGTGACGATGTTGTCGCTGTGTTCGTTCGCCACGAACAGGTGATCGCCCGCGGGTGAGAGTGTGAAGTTCCGCGGCCATTCGCCACGGGTCGACTCCAGGGCGATGAGGGAAATCCCCGCGCCCGATGCATCGAAGACGGCGATGTTGTCCTCGCCCCGGTTCGAACCGTACACGTATCGCCCATTGGGGTGGACGTGGAGGTCGGCGGGGTAATTTTCGTCAACCGGATCGTCGCGCAACGTGTCTACCGTTGCCTGGTGGAAGAGCGCTCCCGAATCGGCTTTCCACCGGTATCGTGTCAGGGTCGAGTCTAGCTCGTTGATAACGTATGCAGTCTCATTTTCGACGTCCCAGGCCATGTGACGCGGGCCTGCTCCCTCGTGAAGGTCGACTGACGTCCGGTGATGCAGCTCGCCAGCTTTGCGGTCGATCTCGTAAATGACGATCTCGTCGGTGCCGAGGTCCGGGACGTACAGACGCTCGTTCGACGGCCCAACGTTTGCAGAGTGGGGGTGTGGTTCGGTCTGGCGATCGGGGTGGACGCTCGAGCCCTCGTGTCCGTAAACGGTGGCAGGACCGAGGCGACCGTCGTCGTGGATCGGTGCGATCGATGTGGCACCGCCGAAGTAGTGTGCCGCGAACACGTACGAGCCGGTGTCGTCGACGCTAACGTGACAGGGGGCCGCAGGACCGATCTCCAGTCGGTCGAGCTCGATCAGCCCGTCCTCCTCGATGCGATAGGCCGTCACAGACCCCGCCTCGATCTCGTTGGCCGCATAGAGGTAGGACTCGGTTGGATCCGTCGCAAGGAACGAGGGGTCGTCGGTCCGGGCGGCCACCTCCACGTCTACGATTGCACCCGCCTCCGTGTCCATGCGGGCCTCGTAAATCCCTTCGCTGCCATTTCGCGTATACGTGCCGAGGAATGTCCGGTAGGTCGTCATCGATCGGTCCTTCGAACGATTCCGTGCTAAACGTTTTCCCCGTATAGTGGACCCGGCAACCGTCACAGGCGACGTTCAGATCGGTATGACAGCGTGGGGAGCCGTATCGCCAACGTTCTGGTCCGAGCCCGGGATGCGGGGCTTTTCCGTGTCTCTACTGGCGAGGCGCGACCAACACGCTCTACGCGCGAATCGCTCCGATCGTTGTGATATCCCGCCCTGGACGGGATTGCATAGCGATCGAGTTTCTCCGTTTTCAACGCGCCACACCGTTGTTAGGGAAATTCTCGATACCTGTCTACCAGCGGTCTTCGTTTGTCGGATATCCAAGATTAGCGCAATCCAACCACCGTCGAGACCCTTCCACCGGGCGACTTGCGGGGTCCTCGGATCCCGATCGGTCATTCTCAAGACTTTATAATATGACTCGCGAAACCCGCCCCATGTCACTCGAACTCCACTACAACGTGTACGGCTGCTTCCGCCCGCCTGCGGATGACATCGAACTGGCCAAGGCGGCGGTCGATGCGGGCTTCGAAGGGATCTGGACGGGAGACCATTTCATGCCCTGGATCGATTCCCGCCCGTACACCCATCATCCCTTTCCGTGGTTCGGGACGCTGATGTCCGAGGTCCCCGATGTCCCCGTCGGGACCTCCGTCACGTGCCCCATGATTCGGTACCGGCCACCGCTTTTGGCCCAGGCCATCGCCACCCTGGACAACATGTTCCCGGGACGGTTCAACATTGGTGTGGGGGTGGGTGAGGCGCTCAACGAGGCCCATTTCCTCGATCGTGCGTGGCCCTCGTGGGGAGAGCGAGCAGAGATGATGATCGAGTCGCTGGATCTCATGGGCGAGCTCTGGAACGCGGACGAATACGTCAGCTTCGACGGGGAGTATTTCTCGTATGATGGGATCAAACTGTACACCCCACCGCGAGAGGACGTGACCATCCACTGGGCGGGCTGGGGGCCCCGCTCGTGTCAGTATGCGGGGGAACACGCGGGGAACGTGCTCACAACCGAATCCCCCGAGGCTATCGAGGAGCGGATCCTTCCAAATTTCCAGGAGGGGCTTGAACGCACGGGTCGCAAGCTGAACGAGGCGGACGTGACGATCGAGTTTGGTGTCAACGTGGGTGAGGCCGACGCGTTGACCACCGAGATCCGGGAACGAGGCGAGTATATTCCCGCCGATTCAGAACTCGATAATCCCGATCCACGCTCGATACAGGCGGTTGCCGACGAACGCCTCGCTGAGTTTTCCGACGAGGAGCTCGTCGAGAGTTATCGGATCACCCAGGATGCAGACCAGATCATCGAGTGGCTGGAGGAGTACGAGCACGCGGGTGTCACGCGCGTGCTCGTCGGATCATCGTTGGGTGACGCCTACCGCACCATCGAACTCTTCGAGAACGAAATTATTCCCCACTTCGCGGACTGAGTCAGTGCAATCGCGATTCGACCCCCGGAGATTGGAGAGAGCTCTCCAACAAACCACGTCGCCAGCCGTCCCTCTCGGCACCGATCACCGGTTCTGTTCGTGGATGTCTGCGAACACGTCCGCCAGCGCCTCGCCGAGTATCCCGAGGAGTTGTTCGCCTTTCTCCGCACTCGCCAGCGTCGTGTCGCCGATGGCACCGGTGTCGCTATACTCGTCGAACGGTCGATATAGGGAGAGCGGTCCGCCCTTGACGAGATCTTTGGTGCCGAGCTCGTACGGCTCGTCCATCATGGTCCCTTCGTCTGCCTCGACGTCGACGAGTTCCGGGTGCAGGTGCAACATAAGCGAGGTCTCGAACTCCCCACCGTGCGCCATTCCGCCGATCTCGCTGTCGCGAAGCTCCATCACCTGGTCCGTGGCCAGCTGGAAGTAGGTAACGCCGAGCACCTGGGCCTCCGGATGGTCCGGCCCGACGGTGCCCGTGGCCGCGCCGACCAGCGAGATGTTACCGCCGTGGCCGTTGACCAGGATTACTGCGTCGAAGCCGGCGGTAACGGCCGACTCCGCGACGGTACTGATGTGTTCGAGAAAGTCTGGTGCGCTGAGCGAGATGGTGCCCCCGAAGACCCGGTGGTGCGGTGAATGGCCCGTCCAGATCGTCGGCGTGACCAGCAACGGGATATCCGTGTCCTCGGTCGCCGATTGCGTCACCGCGGTCACCAGAAGCGAGTCCGTGCCGACGGGAAGATGATCGCCGTGTTGTTCGATGCTTGCCACGGGAACCACGACGATGGACCCGTCCTTTTGGGCCACCTCCTGCACGTCACCCGCTGTGCGCTCCGCCCACGCCGCCTTGCCAGTTACGCTGAACGTCATACCCGAAGGGTGCATCCAGGCCGTTATATAACTCCCAGTTCCGGTCGTTGGGACAACCGGCGGGTTCGCTTTCACTTTCACCGTCGATCGGTGGTCGACGTTCATGGCCGCGTCGTCCGTCGCTCCGTATATGGGTCGGACTGTTTCCGCTGACATCTTTCAGGCCGTCTACGACCGACTGGCGGCGATCGAGGGGGGTGCTCATCCCGATCTGGCTGCTCGTTCGATTCTCCGGCACACTGCCGGCGGGATTCAGCTGCTCGGGATCGCAACCGAGGGCGCCCGGGCGATCTGTTACGACCCACATCTTCATCAGGTGTATGCCGTTGACGTGTCCCCGATCGGGGTTCACCTCGCGGATCGCGAACTGTGGGAGACCAACGTAGATGACCCTACCGACTGGGCGGCCCAGCACGCCGGCCGATTCGCGTGGCGTCATCCACGGGTCCGGTAGTCGTTCTCGGGTTACGATGCCCATAATCTGGGCGAAATTGGGCCAAATATTTGTTTGAGTCGGGAAACCTTCATTAGTTGAAGGGGGTAACGGGTCGAATGTGTATGGCCACCTCCATCCGGGTCCTCTGTGTTGACGACGAACCGGATCTCGCGGATTTAGTCGCCACCTACCTGATGGACCATGCCGAGGATATCGACGCGCTGGTCGCCACGAGTGGCGAAGAAGCGCTAGCTGTGCTCGGAGAGGACTCGGTCGATTGTATCGTGTGTGATTACATGATGCCCGACATGGACGGCCTCGAACTCTTGGACCGAGTCCGCGAGGACCACCCGGATCTTCCGTTCATTCTGTTCACAGGCCGCGGGAGCGAAGACGTGGCCAGCCAGGCCGTGCGGGCCGGTGTCTCGGATTACATCCCGAAATCGACCGGCACCGAGCAGTACGAGCTGCTCACCAACCGGGTCCGCAATCTCGTCGAAGGAACCCGGGCCCAGAGGAGCATGCGAGAGCTCTTCAACGCTGCCGACGATGCGATCATCGTTCACGACGTTGATACCGGAGAAATCATCGATATCAACGAGGCGGGGTGTGCACTCTGGGATGTCGAACCCATGGAGGTGATGGGCCGGGTCCCGGGTGAGCTGTGTGCCGGGGACGGCGTTCCCGACCGGGCGTGGCTGCCGGATCGCCTGGTAGAACGGGACCGCCCGACCGATTGGCGGTGCAAACGGACCGACGGGAGCACCTTCTGGGCGGAAGTACGCATGCGAGTGGCAACGATCGAGGGCCAAGAACGGTTGCTAGCGGTGGCCCGCGACGTGACGAATCGAAAGCGACGCGAGGAACGCCTCTCGTCGCTGTTGACCTCCGCTACCGAACTCGTCGCGACGAGAGAGTACGAGGGGGTGGGCGAGGTGGTGACCGAAACGATGACGGACACCCTCGGCTTCAAGGGCGCGGTCTTCTTCGTCTCGCCACTTTCGGAGTCGACACTCTCGCCTGTCGCCCACACCGGGCCGCTCCCAGATGGCATCGACGTCGATGCAGTCCAAGAACACGCGAGGATCGTCCTCGGCGGCGCGGAGGGGCGGGCTATCGGTGACGGGGGCCTCGCCATGGAAGTGCCCGAGCCGCGTTCCGAGGGGGAACTCATGTACTGGCCGGTGGGCGAGCGGGCCGTGCTGGCGGGGTATCCCAGCGAAGAAAAACTGAGCGGGTTCACGACCGACCTAATCGATCTCTTGCTCGCCATCACGACGACAGCCCTGATCCGGACGGTGCAAGACCACCAGCTGGAACGACAGCACGAGGAACTCGAATCACTGAACCGCGTCAACGAGATTATTCGAGACATCAACCAGACGTTGGTACGCGTCGCAACGCGCGACGAGATCGAGTCGCTGGTCTGCCAGCAGCTGGCAACGGCGAGCCCGGTCGTCTGTGCCTGGATCGGCGAACACGACCTCACCGAAGAGAAAGTCCACGTCAGACTCGTGGCCGGTCGGGGGGCGGACGAACTCGAGGACCAGTGGTTGCCCACGAGTACGGCCAGCGAGGAGCCCATCGCACAGGAACTGGGGACCGTCGTGCAGGAACGCGATGTGGTCGTGCTGGACGAGCTCACCCCGGAACGGGTGGGCGCGGATTGGGCTAGCATGGCCACGGAACACGGGTATCAGTCGCTCACGTTCGTGCCGATCACGTATCAGAACGCGATGTACGATATTCTGGCGATCTACGCCGAAGAACCGACACCGTTCGGTGCCGAACAGCAAGCGGTGTTGCGGGAGCTCGGGGAAACGATCGGCTATGCGATGCACACGGCCGAGCGAAGTCGGGCACTCCTCTCTGATACGTGCGTCGAGCTGGAGTACGAGATCCGCGACGATAGTTCGTTGTTGACCGGTCTTTCGACGGCACTCGAAACCACGGTACGCCTCGAGCGGATCTTCTTCAGACCGGATGACTCCGCCCGACTGTTCGTTGCAATCGAGGAGGGCACGCTGGAAGCGGTCGAGGAATACGTCCGTCACGAACAACCGATCGGCACGGAGGTCCGCGAGATCACCGAACGCGAAGATGCGCTGGTCGTCGAGATTACGGTGCGGTCGCTCCCGATGATGAAGCATCTCGCCGACGACATGGCGAGCATCCGGTCGGCGGCGGCAGAAAACGGAGAGGGTCGGTTGGTCGTCGAAATTCCGAATACCGCCAGCGTGCGGACGCTCACCGAGAATCTCGCACTCGTCTTCGATGACGTGTCTCTCCTGGCGCGGCGACAACGGGAGCGAGAGAATCGAGGTATCGGGGACTCGACGAGCCCCGATGGGCTCGGGCTGACCGATCGTCAGCACGAGGTATTGTTGACCGCCTTCCACGCCGGCTTTTTCTCCTGGCCGCGGGAGAGTACCGGCGAGGAGATTGCCGAACTGCTCGACATCTCCCAGCCCACGTTCCACGAACACTTGCGGACTGGCGAGCGAAAGCTCCTCGAGTTGTTGTTCGAACACCGCCGTTCGATTTACACCTAGCTTAACTGTTTAGGGGCCAGGTTCATGTCGGTGGGAGGCCGTATACCGTCTATGAGGGACCGTCGAGGGGTATCCAGCGTCCTCGGCGTCGTTATGATTCTCGGCATTACCGTGATGATGGTGACGTCCCTGATGGTGATCGGGGTCGTCGCCCTCCAAGCCTCCCAGTCCGACTCGAAACTCGCCCAGATGGAGAACTCGATGTCTCAGTTGAGCTCCCAGGCGAGCCTGGTCGCCCTGGGACAATCGAGCAGTTACCAGTTCGATCTGGGGGATGTCGGGACGGATTCGGTTCGCGTTGATGAAGATGCAGGGTCGATGTTGATCGAGATGAATGTGTCTGAAGAGGAGGATATTATCATCTACGAAACGGACCAGTTAGGCGCCCTCGTCTTCGAGCACGGTGATCACGAGATCGCCTATCAAGCTGGGGGCGTGTGGGCTCGGACGGGGGATGATGGAGGGACGATGCTCTCACCGCCGGAGTTTCACTACCGAGATGCAACGTTGACGCTACCAATTATCGTGATATCAGGAGATGATAGCACGAGTGGCCAGGTGACCGGTGGCTTTGCACAGGGGGATACCACAACCGAGTTTCCGAATGTAACTGAGGATCTCGTTAATCCCGTCGATAACGCGACGGTGAAGATATCGATCCAGAGCGAATATCATCGCGGGTGGTATGAGTATCTGGAAGAACGCTCGGAGGGGGAAATCAACCACGAGCCAGATAATCAAACCGTTGAGATGGAGTTGACGATGCCGTTCGAAGACGGATTCTCGAGCGCGATTGCCGTTCGAGATCGGTATGATCCGACTGGCGAGGGGGGAGGCCCGCCGGATGATACCCCCGGTGAAGGTCCTAATGGGGTTAACGAATCTGAAATCGAGGAGGGGGTGTACTACCCCTCGGCATCACAAGCGATTGAGGATGAGATAAACGATTGTCTCGACAACGTGTGTGACGAATTCGATGAGTCTAATGATACCTTTGAGGGCGGAACGGTGTATTTTACTAACGAATCGCTCGAGTTGAGTGACGTGGAGTTTGTCACCGACGATGGTGATATCAGGGTTGTGATTGATGGGAAATTAGAGGGTTTGGGGGATGTTTCTGTTAGCGGCGAGCACAATGTATCCATCTATACCAGGGATATTGGTGATATGCCGGGCGGAGGCGACTCAGTAAATAATGCAGAGGGGAACGATGCCGTGCAGTTTCGACTTTACGTACATTCAAATGTTGGTGATTGGGATTTGGGATCGGGCGAAGATGACCCGGCTTTCAAAGGTATCATTTATGCTCCATCCACGGATATCACCATACGCGGAAATTTCGATTTTAAAGGAGCAATTGTAGCGAATGAAATAACGGACAAAGGGAGTCCTGCCACAGGGATTGAGTTCGATCCGGCATTGGAACGTGAAGATTTGGAGTTCGAAGCAGAGGTTGACGCTATCCAATATTTACACGTCACGGAAATTGAAATTGCTATTGATTTTGATTGATTCTTAAAATTTGGGAACGTGTTTTAATTCGAGAAACTGGTCCGTATTCGACGTTCAACGATAGTAACCTCTGTCGTTTCCTCCGGTTCGTGACTGAGAGTGACTTCATTGCCGTTTCGATGGATTTCCGCATTCTCTATATTCTGTTGCTCAAAAAACGCTTCCCATGCACCGGACCGATCGCTGATGACAGTAATGTTCGTCGTCTCTTGGGCGACGTTGTTCGCTGAAGATTGCCGGAGACCGTCTCCGCGGATTAACACGGTTCGCGGACTATTGATCCTATCTGTTGATCCAGATAGCGGCCGAGTTCGAATTCCGATAATTAACATTTCCTCAGTGTCAAGATAAAACGAAGGCTCATTTAGCATCACGTGTTCACCTCTATCATCTCGTACGACAGCCCCAGCTTCGTACGATATCACTGTCCCTTGGTCATTGTCGTACACTATTGGATTGGATTGAATTGTCATATTGCCCAGTCTCTCTCCATCGACCTCGACATCAACAAATACTGGATCGCCATACCGTATATGCCCCTCCACCATGCGCATTTCAGTCGCCCGACTCGGCGCCTCTCCGGCATACATCTGTTTGAAATTATCTGCCATCACATCGAACGCCCGTTCCATGTTTGCCGTTTGTTCGGCAGATTGGGAGTCATAGAGCCCACTCACGCCGAGCGTCATGACAGTCGCGATCATCACCGTCACGAGTGAGATCACGAGGACATACCCGAGCACCTCACTGACAGCGCGATCCGTCCTCATCCCTCTCGCACCTCCAGTTCGCCATCGACGAGAATGATCTCCACGGGCCCGCCACGGAGATCCCAGCTGTCGTCCGCGAACGTACTTGCGTTGAATGAAACCCGAATTTCATTCGCCGGTCGCGTGGTCGAGAGCGTTATCACGTCTTCCGATCCGTTGACTTCGATGCGATAAGACCGTTGACTGATATGTGTCGGGAGGTCCTTCGTTATTGATATCGTCGATGGATCGTCAGCCGACCGAACGAGGCGGTCGGCCTGTTCGAGTTCTGTCGCTAGGGACTCCCCGGTCACCGTTAATTCGTCCTGGACGGCATGATTCACCTGCGAATCAACGAGCGATCCGACAACCATCGTCATTCCGACGAGCATCGCCGTCGCGATGCCGAGTAAGATAATGTAGTTAAGCGTGACGCTGACGGCACGATCGTCGGTCACGGCAGCTCACCCGCAACAGTCGTGTTTGCCTCGTATTCGACTTCTGAACTTCGGAACGTGACACGCACCTCGCCGCCGTGGGCTAGTGGTGAGTGTTCCTGCGCGGTTGTGTCGATGTCGTCGCCCGCGCCGACGAACGTGAATCCACCGCTTATGTTGTCTTCATTCACCAGCTCGATCGTATACGGCGCGTCAACGTCTTGTGGCGTACCCTCATCCCCCCACAGAGCCCCGACACAATCCTTCGAGCCGCCGTTCCACTTCACTGTCTCATTGACGAGGTCAAGCTTGATCTCATCGGTGGGATCTATCTCTTCAGGATCTTCACAGATGGATTCGTTGGTTCCGTCGGTGATCGACATGTTACCATTGACATCGAAGATGCGCAATTCCCAATCTCCTGCAACGAATCCACCTGCATACCCATGAATCGAGTCGTTAGGCACATTCTCCAGCGATTCGTTGTCCGCTTCCCACAGATCGCCATCCTCGTGGTCTGGCTCGATCGTAAAGTTCCAGGCTCGATCGACGTTGGCGACCATCGGCTCCGTTTCCGTATCCGGGATGTCCATTTCCCAGATCCCGATCGATTCGGAGAGGGTGTACTCTACTCCCACGAGTTTTCCGCGATGTAACCACCGCTCCGAGGTATTGTTGACGAAATGGTCGGTAGCGCGTTCGATCCGTTCTTCGTACTCTCCAAAATCATCGGACCGATCTGGATTGTCACGCTGTAACTGATTTTCGACGGCCAGCAGCCGCTCGAACTCCGATTCCATGACCTCCTGGAAATCGTAGGCATTGTCGCTGTCGCCCTCGATTCCCCGGGTGGCGATGTTCTCCGTGTAGATGACCGCGTTTAACAACAGGACGAGCACCAGGAGGGTGACGGCGATCAACAACCCAGTCACCAGGATTATCTGACCACGTGATACACGCGAGCGGGCTACATCCGCCATACGGTGATGCGCACCTCCACAGAATTGTACAGGGCGGCGTCTTCGTCCACATTCTCCGCCCAGAAGTCGTCGGCTTTGGTCAGCTGCTCGTCCTCGTACTCCGTCGACGTGAGCGTGTCGGTCTCGTACAGGTTCACCGTCCGTGTGGCCGTTACGGCGTGATCGCTTGGACTACCCATCTCGAACATCGGTTGCACGGCATCGTCGCCATCCGCGGTGTGATGGCGAAGTTCGATGTTGTACGCGAGTTCACCGGTACCGAACGCGGCCCGGAGGGAATCGTTGAGCGGATTACCGTCGGGTGGCGTACCGGTGTACGCACTCATATTCTCCGGAGCCCCGTCGAACTGGCCATCGGAGACGTTCCAGTACAACATTGCTTCCTGCAGCGAACCGTCATTCGCCGTCAACCGAAGCAGATCCTCGGCAACAGACTCGTGTTGGTTTTCGATATGCTGGTTGGCAGTACTCGCAGAAAGCGGCGTGACGGCGGTCGCCTGGGTAGCAAACAGCAAGGCCCCGACGATCAACAGCGCCGCCAGGAACGCTTCGAGCGTGTGAATTTGACCCCGGTCCACCCGCATCACCAGACCCTCACGTACAGCGTTTTCAGTTCCCCTTCGAGCGATACCAGGCGTTCCGAGACCGTGACGGACCCGCCCGGATCGGGCCCACACGAATACGATGGGTCTTCTTCGTCGACCGCGTAAAGTTCCACCTGCACGTTCCGCAGCTCGATGCCGAGAACGGACTGAAGCTCATCCTCGTCACATGCCTCGAGCAAGTCCTTGACGTCGTCCCGATCCAACTCCCCCGTCACGCCATCGTCCACCGCCAACCGATCTTCAGCCAGATAGTTCGCTGCTCGATCGGCCGTCACCGGATCCCCGATCCCGGGGGCGAAAAACGGTGCGAACATCGAGGGGACGAAGGCGAACACGAAGGCGACTGCCAGGAGAAACACGCCCATGCCGACGACGAAGTCGATGGCGGTCTGGCCCCGTTCGTCGGCTCGTCCCCCATTCATTGCATTACTCCACCACCATTCATTGCATTACTCCACCACGATCCAGACACCCAGCGCGAGGGTGACCAGTATCACGACGTACTTGACGCCACTGAGCACCTTCGCATCCCTGATGTACCCGCTGATCAGCCCGGAGAGGATCGCCTGAAGGGTCACCGCGTGGAAGAACATCAGCGACAGCAGTTCGACCTCGATGCCGGCGCTGAAGTCCATCCCGCCGCCGGTCTGCTCGCCCTCGACGTCGGCGGCATCGCCGGTCATCTCCGCGAGCACTTCGAGAAACTGCACCTGGAGGATCGCCATCACGGCCAGCAGTGTGACGTAGGTCGCCAGGATGATCACGACCTGCATGAGGGTGCGCGAACGCCGTTCGCGGTCGATGTCGTCCTGGTTTTCCGAGGCCTGCGCGGCCGTCGTCAACACGTCCGTGATCTCGCTCGAGGCTTCCTGGGCCTTGCCGATGAGCTTGACCGTCCGGGCCAGCCGTGGGATGTGATACTTGTTGTTGAATTCGATCAGGGCATCGCCGAGACTCGTGCCGTACTCGACTTTCGCTCGCATGGCCGAGAACTCGTCAGCGAGTTTCCCTTGTGAGGTTTCACCGACCGTTTCCACCGATTCGAGGAGAGTCTGACCGGTGTCGTTGGCGCTGGAGAGTTTCCGCAGGTTATCGGAGAGGTTGCCGATGATCGCATACCGGGATCGGACGTTCCACTCGTAGAAGATCGTCAGGGGGATACAGACGATGTAGAGCGGAAGGTAGATCCAGACGAATGTCGACCAGATCACCCGGTCGGTGAACCCGTCCATGCTCGTGGGAGCCGACCCGGTCATTAGGGCGAAGACGAGGACGAACAGCGCGACTGGCACGGTAACGACGAGCGTGTACAGCGGATTTTCCTTGAAAAATACGTGCGGCGCCGTGAGGATGTCGACTAACCGCAACCAGAGCTCGCGACTGCGGATCTGCGAAAACACTGCGTAGGCCGTGCCGAAGCGATCCACGACGCCGAGGTTGATGAGCCCGGTTTCGGGATCGGCCGGTCCTGCCTGGGTCCGCGCGTCCCGGAGATATCCGTTGCCGGGTTCGTCCTGCTTGACCGTCGAAATCATCACCAGGAACCCGACGCCGAGCAGCGGAATCAGCCCATAGACGGTGACGTAAAGCATGAGTGCAGACGCCTCCCCGAGCATGCTCATGATCACGAGGATAATAATCAACAGGAGTGGGAACAGCGAAAGCGTCATGTACATCTCCCCGAACAGCTCGAGGGTGTCGAGGGTCAGCTCCTGTTGCTGTTTCGCGGTCCGCATGTGTTTTTCTTTCTTGTCCTCGAGAAATCGGGTGAGATCCCCACCGCTGTTCAGAATCGAGAGCATGTCCGTGAGGAACTGGGAGAAATCGTCACTCGGCGTCTGGAACGCCTGGTTGCGAATGGCGGTCCGGTAGTCCGTATCGAAGTACGTCGTCTCCTGGACGATGGTCTGGAACTCCGCAGCTACCTCGCCGTAGGTGTCTTCGGCTTCGGCGACGGCCTCGAGGATTTCGATCTGGTTCATCCCGCCCACCGAGAGCGCATACATAAACGAGACAGTATCGGGGAGCAGCATGTTGATCTGCCGTTCTCGCTCGCTTGCGTTCATGTACGGGATCATCACCAGGGTGCCGAACCCGCCGAGGAAGCCGAGCGTGCCGAGGACGAGCCCCGTACCAACGATGAGTAACGGCACCCTGAGCGCCTCGATAATCGCGATCAGCGTCGGGTTCGCGATGCGAGCATCCATGATCGGCCCGACTTCGATGATCCCTGTGCCGAACAGAAGATACCCGAAGAACACACCCAGCGCCCACAGGATTCCACCCGCTAGCACGCCCATCGCCAGGGACTTTGCGAGGTACAGCTCCGCAGTATCTGGCATCCGCGCCTCCGCGAGCTTCCGGTCGATCTCGCCGACGAAGTCTCCCTCCTCGTCGAAGAGCCGCTCGGCGATCGGGTAGAAGGCGTCGCTGATCCCTCCACCACTGCCAACATCGCTGACGGTATCGACGCTCATTGTTCGATTAGCGTGGGTCCTCGAGCTCACCGGCGCTCCTATTCATCGCCCTCGTCCCCGAGCGGCTCCCCACCGCCGTCGGTTGCCGCCTCCTCGGATTGCTCCCCGAGATCCCACTCCGCCTCGTCCTCCCAGGTGATATCCTCGTTGATCTCGTCCGCGATCTGATCGGCGTCCGTGGTGGTGGCTTCGGCGTCCTGGAGAACGTCTGCGATTTCCGCCGCGACTTCGTCGGTGAACTCCGGGAACAGCTCCGATTCCGCCCGTTCGAGGATTTCGGTTGTCTCCTCTAGGATCTCTTCACCCGGATCGGGTCGCGGTACCATTTCCTCCTTCTCCGGGTCGACATCGATCAGCACGCTCTCCATCGCGCGGAGATCTTCGAGGCTATCCTCGAGACGTCCGTTCGCGATGAGCGAGAACGTCGTTTCGGGATCGTTGATGAACGCCAGAATCGTTGCTGCGACCTCCCGGTACTCGTTCAACCCGTTCTGGATAAGGTACGCGAGAATCACTTCCCGCATGAACAGTTCACGCTCGAGGCGGTCGTGGTCCCAGCCACGGTCGAACAGAATCTCGTCGAGCGTGTTCGAGTTGCCCATACGGACGAACTCGTCGGTTTCGGCCCGCCACTGGTAGACGTCCCGCACGTTGATCTCGTCATTCTCCGGATCGTAGTGGTTGATCTCGGTCAGTGATTTGTTCCGGCGAACTTTGTTCCCCTGCACCCGCGTCGACGTCTGAATCGAGACGAGGTCAAGTGCCGTGAACATCGTCTTTGAGACGTTGATCGGTGCCGTGGTGAATCGCTTGAGCACCTCACCCACGCTGTCGGCGTGGAAGGTCGTGTAGGTGGTGTGCCCGGTCGACATCACCTGGAACAGCGTCCGGCCCTCCTCGCCGCGGATCTCCCCCATCACGATGTAGTCGGGTCGTTGACGCAACGCTGCCTCCAGCAGGTCGAATTCGTCGACGTCGCCCTTTCCGTCGTCCGAAAACGAGGGTCGAGTCACGCTCGCGATCCAGTTGCGCTGGGGCAACTCGACCTCCCGGGTGTCCTCGATCGAGACGATCTTGGCGTTGCTCGGGATGAACAGTGAGACGGCGTTCAACGACGTCGTCTTTCCGGAGGCGGTACCACCGGCAAAGATCAGTGACTTGTTGTTTTCGATGCACAGCCAGAGAAACGCCATCTCCTCGAGGGAGAACGTCTTCCAGTTGATGAGGTCGATCGGCGTGAACGGCACGTCCATGAACTGTCGAATCGTGTAGTTCGTCCCGTGATCCGAGACCTCTTGTCCGAGGGTGAGTTGTGCCCGCGAACCGTCCGGGAGCGTGGCGTCCACCTGCGGTTGGCGCATCGAGATCCCCTTGCCCGATCGCTGGGCGAGCTTCACGACGAAGTCATCCAGGCTCTCCTTCCCGTGTTCGACGTTC
>SKQO01000127.1 GCA_007118975.1 Halobacteriales archaeon
CGAAACTGGGGAACGGGGACGGAAGTGTGACGAACTCGCGAGGAACGTGCTCGGCTCGAGATGGCCGAGCGTTTTTACTCCACCGGCACGCCAAGCGGCCGAACAGGCGAGAGATGGCGAGCCCCACGAGGACGTTTCACGGACTAATGGAGAAATCGTCCAGAAAGGACTCTCGATCCAGGCCTATCACATCGCGCCCGGTATCGCCGAGCTGGACTCATTTCTCACTCCCGATGACGAGGCCGAAATGGAGCGCCGTCGCGAGCGAGTCGAAGAAGCCCATCCCGAGGTGTGCTTCGTCGCGTTCAACGGTGGGGAGCTTAAGTACTCGAAGACGAGCGCCGTCGGATTCGACGAGCGCATCTCCGCTCTGGAAAGCGTAGTAAACGACCCGGCAGAAACGTTTCGGGGGATCGTACGCGACCTCGCGTACCTCGAAGGCGGAGTTGACGTCGCGGACGTAGATCCGGACGACGTGCTCGATGCGATGGTGCTGGCGATATCTGCTTGTGTCGACGAAGATGAAGTGCAGAGGCTTACTGGAGAACCAATGCAGGATCATCACGGCCTCCCGATGCAAATGGTCTACAGGAGCGAGAAACCGCTACTTATCGAGTGATCCGGTTCCTTGGCAGTGACGAAAACCTTCTGTGGCCAGTCGGCCAAATTAGAAACGAATGGTCTAGCCAAAACGACCGGGTGAGAGGTATTGTTGAAGTCTGTGTGGCGATGTGTTATAGGAGTCGTGCTGAATATAGTGCCCGCATCGAGCATATAGCAACCCATGAGCGCGAGCAGTCGAATCGTTAGATACAGCCCAACGATTTCACGCCGTCCAACGTAGTAGAACAGTAATTTTCCCTCACTGACGAGCGCCAGCTGGCCGAACATCTCGACTGTATTGAACAGCCGGCAATACGCGACGTGATTCACCCCGAATAGCACGCTCGCGATTATGAGTGCCACGCCGGACGTCATGGTATCGCTGGCTCCCGGGTGTCGTAGGTGCGTGGCCACACTCCCCTCGACAACCGGCTGTTCTACGACGAGAAGTAGTGGACGAGCGTTGGATTACTCGAAGTCGATGAGCGATGACTGGGTGTCGTCTGACGCACCTGGCTTATCGACTGTATGCGTTGGCTGGTCGTCTTCCGCCGCCGAATCAGATACGCTCTGCCGCTGCGCACGAACCCACTCGTCGAGCGAGTACTCTTCCGGGATGGCAGTCGGGTCGATCGGGATTCCACCCTCCTCGATCAGGGCCTTGTTCCCTGGCGGCGTGTCGTCGTGCGAGCAGACGAGAAGTGGCGACCATCCGTGCTGGATGTTTTCGATTGAACCCTCCCACGTACCCCCGGTTTCGTCACCGGATCGCACGACGACCGTGTACTTCCCGAAGCCGTGAATCAGCTTGTTTCGCCCCATCGCCGCCCCAACGTTCCAGGACGAGCGTGGATGGTAGGGTGAGGCGAGCGTCAGCTGGCCTTTCATTACCGCATCTCGGATGACACCATCTTGGAGGCAATGGTGAATTCCCTCTGCGGGGAATTCGATAACAGGGCCGCCGCACTCCAATCCGATCTCCTCAGAAGTTTCATCGATTCCCTTCGCACCACCTGAGACGACCCCGAATCCGTCGTCGATGACCTTCTCGACCAATTGTCGAGTGTAGCCCCGATCGGTCTCATCTGCGTCCCGCGATCCGACGAACCCGACCGCAGTGAACTTGAGGTGTTCTTCCTCGCCAGCCACGTAGAGGAATGGCGGTGCCTTGCGATCCAAATTGTCCACAAGCCGAGATGGATATGATGGCTCGAAGAGTGTCGTGACCCAGATGCCGCGATTGTTGAGATCTTCGAGAGTCATCGCCAAGCGAGTCGATCGACCGAGTCGCTGTGTCACCCACTCTCGGTCGGCCTGACTCGTCCAGATGTCCGTGGGCCACTCGTCTGGTTCCAGTTCAAGAAGTGATCCGGGCGAGTTGAGGGAGGAGTCGGCGACGTTGCTGGCTAAGTCCTGCCAGCCAGCCGGCCCCAGGCCGCTGTCCGAGCCCTCGGCATCTGGTTCTCCCCCGAGGTGGGAGGCTAAGAGGAGGGCGACATGGCTATCGCGGGAGAGGCCGGGTTGCTCCATCCCGGCTCACCCGCCTCGGCGCTCGGCCAAGGCGAAGGGATACACTGGCCCGCTCCCGGCCAAGCGAAGCTCCTTTGCCGTCTCTGTAAACGTCCACCTGGATGCAACTACATCGTCGACGAGGAGGACTGCCTCTTGGCGGACTTGGTCGGTGGTATCGAACGCCCCCTCGACGTTCCAACACTTCTGGTACGAGTTTGCCATGTCCTTCTGTGGACGAGTGTTCTCCACCTTCTTGATACAATCGATGAACGGGATGCCCAACTGCTCTGCCAGCCTTCTGGCGAAATTGGCGACCACTCCCTCGGTGGATGTCGAGGGGACAGCGGCAATCCACTTGGGTTCCGGAGACGGATTCCATTCCTCGCGGATGAACGCGGCGGCTGCCTCAATGAGATTGTCGTCGAAGCGGCCGCGTTCGTACTTGCCTTCCCGAACTTCCGTTCCCCAGCCGGGATCGTCCCAGATGCACAGTGCCCGGCCGGGCTCCAGGCGCACCGTCTCGGGGATGTGATCGCGACCGCCATCTCGCCGATGCCTCTGCTTTCGGGGCTCGATCACGTTCCACCCCTCGCTCTGGTAATGCTCGATTGCCTCGTGAATCAAGTCCTCATTCTGAACGGTGGTCGGGAGGAAGTTACCGTCGCATCTCGCACACTGTCCGCATGGTTCGTCCAGGTCTCCGTCGAGTTCGTCGTCGATGAACTGGGTGAGGCATTCATCCGTGACGATAAACTCTTTAACCCGCCGGAGCTCTTCCCAGCGTCGTTCCGTGACCTGTTCGAACCGATCATAGTCGTACCTCCACGGATTCGCAGTTCTTACATAGCCCTCATCTTCCCTGCTGATGGCGCCCTCCACCTGGAGGATATCGATGCACTTATTCATTCGCCGCCAACTGATGTCCGTCCTCTTCAGTATCGCGCGTCGGTAAAGTGGCTCGTCGCTCGTCTCGATCACCGAGAGCACACTCTCGAAGTCCTTGGGTGCCGGGAATGCGCTCTCGATGAAGTACTCGGCGATGTCGTCATCTCCTTCGCCGGAGAGGAGGATAGCGTAGGCCTCGTCAAGTTCTCGCCCGGCGCGTCCGATTTCCTGGTAGTACCGGATGAGGTTAGGTGGACGCTGGAAGTGGATGACGTAGCCGAGATCAGGTTTGTTGAACCCCATTCCGAGCGCGTTGGTCGCAACCAGGGCGTCGACCTCATTGTCGAGGAGTTTCTGCTCGCGCTCACGACGGGCTTCGTTGTCAAGCCGGCCGTGATACGGGAGGACGTTGTGGCCCCGGTCGGTCAGCCAGTCGGCGACGTGTTCGACCTCGTTTGTGGTGAGACAGTAGATGATGCCGGAGACAGGGGTTTCGGTCACGTTCTCGGCAAGCCACGCGAGGCGCCGTTCCCGAGGCCCGACCTTGATCGTCTGGATTTTGAGCGAGTCGCGAACCAGCGTGCCGCGAATCGGCTCTAAGTCGGGGAGTTGGGTTGTGACGTCCTCAACCACCCGGTCGTTCGCCGTCGCGGTGGTTGCAGCGACCGGGATGTTGTCCGTTAAGCGTTTGATGATGCGCTTGATACGCCGATAGTCGGGTCGGAAGTCGTGGCCCCAGTCGGAGATACAGTGGGCCTCGTCGACGACGAGCATCCCGAACCCCTGCTCCATCTCGTTAAGGACGTCCTCCCGGAATACCGGATTCGCGAGTCGTTCAGGTGATATGAGCAGCAAATCGCAGGTGCCATCAATGACTGCCTGCTTGGCCTCGTCCCACTCTCCCTCGTTGTTGGAGTTGATGGTGATTCCATTGAGGTTCAGGTGCTGCTCGGCGTTCGAGATTTGATTTCGCATCAGCGATAGGAGCGGGCTTATGATGAGGGTCGGCCCTCCCCCCTGATCTCGGAACAGTCGGGTCGCGATGAAGTATACTGTGCTCTTCCCCCAGCCCGTTCGCTGGACTATGAGCAGGCGCTCCTTCCCGTTAACCAGCCTGTTGATGGCCTCCCATTGATGTGGCCGGAATTCAGCATAGGGGCCAATGCTCTCTTCGAGGAGTTTCTGCGCTCGATCCCTGGTAACACGCGCTGACGACTCGGAGGGCGCGTCCCCCGGATTCGAGTCCGGGTGCCGAGTTGCGTGCTTGGCTTCGGCACTACGGTGGGTGTGCTGTTGGAGGTGAGATTCGGATTCGAGCGTCTCGCCGCACTCCTCGCTGACGAAGTCCGTACGGATGTCTTCCTCAGTCGACTGTTCTTTGGAGGGGCTTCCCTGGATATCGGCCTTAGCTTTGCGGGCGGCTGCTCTGAACTCCTCAGACCGCTCTTTGTCGAAGTAGCTCACCTTGATGAGTTCGTTGATGGAGGCGCTTGCGACGGCGTCGAGATCACGAAAGCCAGCGTTGTAGAGCAGAAAAAGATACCTTAGTGAGTGTCCATCGAGGTGCAGGATGGACTCCTCGTTATCGCTGCAGAAAATCTCTCGAAGTGCGGTTCTTTTGGTCTCGAACGATCCACCTCGATAAGCAATCTCGGCGAACGCTTTGGCGACCGCCTCTCTTGGTGCCCCGCAGTCGGTCGCTATCTGGTTCTGAATCGTGTCGTCATCCCCCTGTAACTCCTTGGCCCCCTGCCGGACACAGCGTGCGATGTTCTGGTTTATTGCCGGGACAGTGGCCAGTTCGTCTGCTGTCGCGTCGGCAATATCGGAAATCGTTGAAAATCCCGCTTCACGGAGACGCTTCGATCGGGTTGATCCGACGGCGGGGATTTCAGTGAGTGAGAATTGGGGTTTCGACATTTCAGCAGTCCAATATTTGCCTATCGGTTATATTATCCTTTTCGGATAATATACATATATCAGAGAGATGGCCTAGGTCGCCATATTTCTGGTGGCTAATAGAAGTACCAGCGTGAGATTCGCAGACTTACTGGACTACTAATTCACTGAAATTAGCATGAAATAAGCGAGAATGCCGTGCTATACTCATTCTCAAAATTCAGCAGACGGCTTTTACCATGTTCCAAATGAATCATTGCCGCTTCAGTAATTCCTTGTCCTGTATCTATCGACGAGAATTGCCGTTCCGACGTCAACAGAAGAGCGGTTGTGGTTGAAACCGATTTCGGCGAGTTGGGAGAAAGAGTGAACGATAGGGTATACGAGACGTTTGGCGGGAGAGTTCGTAACCTTCCCCAGTGACCAAAATCCGCTCAGATATTCTCCAGATACCCCCGCCGCTGCTCCATCTTCTCCTTCGATGTCCGCTGATCGTAGTGCTGCTCGAGCACGTCCGGGCTCACGTTCGCCCGTTGACTAACAGCCGTCTCGGGTACGTCGTTGGCCAGGTAGTGTGTAATCGCACCCCGCCGAAACGGGTGCG
>SKQO01000037.1 GCA_007118975.1 Halobacteriales archaeon
AGCTGGGACCGGAGCGATTCCCGCCAGTCCTCCGATGGCGGCCTGTCCGCCCCAAGCAATCAGACAGTAATCGGAACCAGTCGATGACCACCGTATTCTCACAGATTACGAGTGGCGTTGATTGCTGTACGCCCGACGAAAAGTAACTCCGCGTCCGTTGAAGTCTGCCGGACTCCCGCGAGGCAAAAACAACTCGGGGAGTCCGAACACGATGGAGGATAGGAGTACCGGGGGCTTGGCACTCCCAGCAGTCCCACCCGTCACAGGCCGTGAACCCCGACACGGATTCTCACCATGTCAGGGGTTCGGTGGAACTGCAACCCTGAAATCTCCAACGCTCAGGATTCCTCCGCGTTTACGCGGAGGAGGATGTCAATGAGATCGCAGCCTGCAGGCTCTGGAGTGTAATCGCCAGGAGACTTCGAAACGTGAAAGGACGTCAGGAGCGTCCGCGCGATCCGCTGTCGGTCAATCGACTGTGGGCGTACTCAAGGCAGGTCGAGAACCTTTTACCCCGAATCCCACCCAGCAAGCCCATCCCCGCGGAGAAGGATCTGCGCCTGCCGCGAGATTTTCGATCAGGATAGTCCTTGAACCGACTTGTGTCTAGTCGCAGCAGTTAGGAAACTGTTATACAGTCAGCAGTTCCGTTACTTCACCTTGGGAATTAGGTCTGTGTGAGTGAAGAGTCGGAAGAATTGAAGGATTATGGCATTAATTTCTTCCTTTTTTCATATCTAGGTGGGTTGCCCCGGTCTTCGGCACGCACCGTCTCGACAGCAATTGATTACGTAGTATGTAGCGAATCGGATAAGTCGCCGCCAAGTACTGTACGTTTGTGCATTGTTAGTTTTGAGCCCTGCGAGCACGTCACACATATGGAGTCAGATCGTTGGAAATGGGGGGCGTGGTTATACTGGCTCATTGATGTCGACGACCTCGTCTTCGATTCACTCCCGCGGGTTATCATGTATCACTCCATTGGCGTCGAAAATGGGTATGGGAATATTTCCACGAATGAGTTCCAACGTCATCTTCGCTGGCTGGCCCAGCACACCGACGTGGTCGATCTACCGGCAGTCCTCGACTCTCCAGATGCAGCCGACAAGCAGGTCGCGGTCACGTTCGACGATGGGCTGGCGTCCTTTCTTTGGAACGCATACCCGCTTATTCAGAAGTATCAGGTCCCCTGTACGATGTTTGCACTGGGTGCGTCGATTCGCTCGCGATCGGGAACGTCCAACAATCAACAGCTACTCGAGCGATTAGAGACGCCGGACCGGTTGATGAGTGAAGACGAGTTGAACGAGTTGACCGAGGACGAACTGGTCACCGTCGAGGCTCACACCTGGACACACCCGGAATTACCGACACTACAGGATCCGGAGCTGTTACACACCGAGATCGTTGGTGCGAAACGGTGCTTGGAGTCGGCGCTTGACGTCGACATTGATCGATTCGCCTACCCGTATAACGAGAGCAGTCCCGAGGCCGACGAACTGGTGAGCGACACCTACGAATACGCCGTGTTGGGAGGTGGGCGGCGCTCGAGGATAACCGCGGCGACGAACCCCACGGCAATCCCTCGAATCGACGGTGGGGTGGAACTCGAGCGTCTGACGTACAACATGGCAGATCTCTCGATACATCTGCGGCAACGCGATGTGGACGCGGAAGCGAAACCGACTCCCAGTCTGTAGTGAACTGAAACATCCGAGGGAGATCAGTTCGTGCGCAAGCAGCCGATCATCGTACACGTTTGGTTGTCCGCCCAATTGTTGAGTTACTCATCGACCGAACAGCACGTAACTGGCACCCACCACCGCAAGTGCGCCGACCCATGCGCCGAAGACATGGAGGTAGAGAACACCGATTTGTCCCGTCTCGTACGCGGTCTCCACTGCGGGCACAAAAAGGAGGTAGGCCACCCACACTGGGATCGCGAGAAAAAAGATAATCCCGACATCCCGAACGGTCAGCGAGAGAATCGCCTCCATGGAGCGATTCATCGTCAACAGCGACATTCAGCGTTTCCATCGACACCCGGAATAATCACCCCGACACCCACGCCGGCACTCTCGCAGAAATGGTTGCTGGAAAGGACTTTGTCCCGGGAAGCGCCAGGAGCACCATGCGCGTTGATGAGGATCGGTTGCGCGAGGATCTCAGCCGGAACGGTTCGTTCGGCCGCGTGGATGAGGCCCAGGGCCACGGCCGTACCGTGTTAACCGGTTCGACGGCGGACGAGGCCGCGCGGGACTACTTTGTCGAACGATTGCGCGATGCCGGCCTGACGGTTCGCGTCGACGATATCGGTAACATCGCGGGGCGCTGGATTCCTTCCTGCAGTGACCCGGATCGACCAGCGGTTGCCGCGGGGAGCCATCTAGATTCCGTCCCGTGCGGTGGAATCTTCGACGGGCCGCTGGGGGTCTACGGGGCGCTCGAGGCCGTTCGGGCGATGCAGGAGGCAGATCTTCGTCTCGAACGGCCCGTCGAGGTCGTCTCGTTCACCGAGGAAGAGGGCCAACGCTTCGGCGTTGGTCTGCTCGGCTCGGCGGTGGCCGGCAACCATGTCTCCGCGTCCGATCACCTCGATCTGACCGACGAAACCGGTCGATCGCTCCGGGAGTATCTCGACGACATCGGGTATCTCGGCGATTCTCGGCTAAATGCGGCCGAGTGGACGGCGTGGTTCGAACTGCACATCGAACAAGGGAGCGTCCTCGAACGAAACGAGGTGTCGGCCGGGATTGTCACCGCGATCCCCGGTATCACGAACTGTAATGTTTGCATCGAAGGGGAGGCAAACCATGCGGGAGCTACACGGATGGGCGAGCGAAGGGATGCACTCGTCGCGGCAGCCTGCTTTGTCCGGGCCGTCGAACGAATCGCGTCCGAGGTGGTCGCGACGGAAAGCGAGTACGCCGTGGCCACGGTCGGCGAGATCGACGTCGAACCGAATGCGAGAAACGTCGTACCCGGTCGGGCCGAACTGAGCATCGATGCCCGCGACGTGGATGGAACTGTGCTCGACGACCTCGTCGAAACGCTCCGAGAGCGTCTCGAACAGCTCGAGGATGAGCGCGGTGTCGAAACCACGCTCGATCGCTATCACACCGACGCCCCGACCTGGATGAGCGATCGTTGTCGAAGTGCCCTCGCGGAGGCGGCGGGACAGATGGGGATTGAGACGATGTCGTTCCCGTCCGGGGGTGGCCACGATACGATGAAACTCGCCGACAGTACCGATGTCGGGATGCTGTTTGCACCGTCCCGTGATGGTATCTCCCATTCGCCCCGTGAGTGGACGGACTGGGTGGATTGCCGTCGATCGACGGAGGTACTCGCAAACGCGATCGCGACAACAGCCGGCGTCGCTGGAGAAGACACGTGACGTCGACGGTCTCTTCTTTCGATGACTGATACGGGTGGATAGCGGGGACCTATCGCTGCATGCGAACTCGTCTGACGCGATGGAGCAATCAGTGCGAACATATGCCAGTACCGTCGACGGTAGTCTGCTAGACTCCAAAAGCGTCGCCGAGTGTAATCGCAAGATTCGTCCGCTGCGTGGCGAGGTGACCTGATCAGGGTACCCGCGAACCGGCGTCACGGACAGTAATTGTGTGCCCGTGTTGACCTACACGGGATTCGCTATTGTTGGCCGGTCCCAGCTGGCTTCATCGTCCATGTCTGCCGGATCGTATGGTCGGTAATCCGTCGCGGGTCGAGATCCCGATCGTGGATCCCCCATCCGGCCAGCGTGTCGGGAATGTCGACGGCGATGTCGCGCGCTATGGCCGGAAACTGGTCCCGTGCCGGCAACGCTATCTGGCCGCGGTCTTGCTGGGTCGCCTGGGTGATGATTCCCTCGGCCAGGGCGAAGTACAGCGAGCCGATTCCCATCCGACACCCGTCGATTTGCACCTGGGTCGGGAGCTTCGAATCCCGTTCGACTATCTCGACGACGATCCGCGCCGCTTCGGTCAGTTCATCCAAATCCGCGGTACGTCGCATGGGGGCAGTTGGTGGATTTTCGGACGGCCCGAACACCGGCTTGCGGGCTACCTGACGTGGCAGTTCCCCGGTCTCCGCAACGTGGAGGAGTGCCTCGCAAAACGCGAGGATCGTTTCGCCGGGAGAAAACGGCTGGTCGATCGAGATCTCGCGGCTCGAGGCGGCGCGCATCGCGATCTCGACGAGTTGGGCCGTCCTGAGCGATTCCACCTCCGACTCGTACTCGTCGATCAACGAGGAAACCGTCGTCAAGTCGAGAGCCGGTGTGTCTCGGCAGAATCGAACGAGCTGGCGGTAGTGGTCTTTTGCCGTCTCCATGCTCGATGCCGGACGGAGCGGTGGCGTTTTCCATGCCGATTCGGGTGGATTTCGCCCGTTCGCGAAGTTGACGATGTCCCAAAACTCGGTCGCCCGGACACGAGAGGGGTGTGCGACGAACACGAACAGAAAATCTCGACCCCCGCCCACGTGGCCGGTCAGATTCCGTTTGAAATCCTCGAAACGCTGGGGAAATTCTTCCGCATCGGCCAGCACATGATCGAACCCAGGGGTGTGATCACCAAAGGTCAATCCGCCGGCAAAGCGCGTCACGGCAGTCGTTGGATGTTCAATCGGGGAATAGGCATACGCCAGGCCGAGCTCGGCCATCCCCGCCACAAACTGTGGGGCATAACTGCCACCCGACCGGCCGAACGACCGCGGCCGGACGCCGAAGATCCGTTCGACGTCATCGATGCCCGGCTCCTCCACCTCGATGACTCGTTCGATCCCCTCCCGCCATCCACAATCTGCCAGGTACTCGGAGATCGTTGGATGGACGGAATGCGTATTCGAGTGGTAGGCGATATCGTGTTCTGCGAGCGCATCAATGACGTCCTTTCGGCCGCGTTCTTCGAGCGCCCGGGCCTTGGCACCGGTTACGAAAAACGTCCCTGTTGCACCTTCTTCTGTGAGGATCTCCGCCAGCCACAGTGCGACGTCGTCGCTTTCGGGTGTAATTGGATCCTCCACGTCGAAAGCCAGTGTCGCTTGCATGTCCGCTGCAGTCCGTCCACCGATAAGCATCTATCGACACTTACGTGGGCGGGGATATGCCGATGCCCAGTAACATGAGCACGATATATATCGTGACCAACTCGCCGGGGGTATAATTCTTCCCGAGCCGGTCCAAGATCCGCTCGCGAAGCTGCGGAACGGCGAGCACCGCGAGGAGAAGGAAGACGAGTGACGCAACGAATGCACGCATGTGGTTGATGGCGGTGTCCCCCGCCGGCAGGGTGCTGAGGGCTGTGAACAGAAAAAACGCCGCAACCAGCAATTGGCCTGCCAGACGCCGGCGGGGCCCAAAATCGAAGATTTTGAACATGGGTCACTGGCTCCGATGGAGCATCGGCGGATGATACGGGCACAGGGGAGCTAAGCGGTTCGGTTTGGCTTACTTGAACTCCAACCAAGAGAGTGCGGGCTCGCGGTTACGCCACCACATGATCACGTTATCCACCGCCCATGCGAACACGATGAAAAACAGCGTCCACGGCCACCAATACATGAGCCAGATCCACGCATGAGAGACGAACAACCCGAGAAATAGCATCCCGAGCGGTACGACGAAGGACACCAACGCGACGTATGTCATCAGCCAGCGAGCCATCCGCAGTGGCCCTTTCGGATCGATCAGACTCCAGTCACTTGCCCACATGCTCGGCTCGTCGGCGTCTACCGCCGAGGAACCGTTATTGTCGTTCGACGCTGGGCTGGTTTCCTCGGGGTCCTCGGCTTGTTTAGTGACTGAGCCCATGTTTGTCGTCATCTGTTTATACCCGCTCCCCAATAATTTCGTCGCGGTAACCTCGGGATGGCGCCGATAGAAATGGGGCGTATCCCGGGTAACGCTAGCGTCGGCAGACTGCACCCATGAGGGGGACGTGACGCTTAAATAAAAGGGTTATACTGCGGTCGGCCACGGTCGATGTGGCCACAGATACGAGACCACGGCCATCACGAGCATCATAAATCCGAGAATACGCACTTTCGACATCCCGGTGAACTCTCGATTGACGTACGATATCCAGATGAGTCCCAGGCCCACGGCGGTGAAGGTAATGACGCCCCCAAGGATCGGCTCGTTATGCCCCTGTTCACCGAGGCTGAGGAGATATGCAGCGACCAGTACCGCAGCGGTCATCCTTTGACACCTCCCTGAAGGGCGATCCCTTTCATAAACGCCTCCTGGGCGAGGATGTACGCCACGAGCACCGGGGCGGCCGTCAATAAGGATGCGGCCAGCACCTGGCCCCACGGGGTGTCACCGTATTGCCCTTCGAAGAGACCCAGTCCCACGGGGATCGGGAACATCGCGCCAGAGTCGACGATGATCAGTGGCCAAAGGAAGGCCCCCCACATGAAGATGAATTTGAAGATAGCGAGGGCGGCGAGTGCGGATTTGCCCATGGGCAGGATGATCTTGAAATAAATCTGGAATGTGTTGGCACCGGCCATCCGCGCAGCTTCGAGGTACGAATCCGATATTGAGAGATAGAACTGTCGCATCAGAAACACCCCGAACGGTGCTGAGATAATCAGTATCATGATCCCCCAGTAGGTGTTCTGCCACCCGATCCAGCCCATCTGGACGAACAGTGGGACCATGATCGCCTGCGGTGGGATGATGAACGTCCCAATGACCAGCAGGAAGATGCCGTATCGCCCACGAAACTCACCCTTCGCGAGCGCGAAGCCGGCGAGTGAGTCCAACAGTAACGATGCGAAGACCGCTCCTGTCGTCAAGATGAGACTGTTCAGTACCCACCGATCGAACGGGTGTTCCGTCCAGAACGTGATGTAGTGTTCGATGGTCGGATTCGGCGTGATCGGCTGCAACGGCGCGCCGAGGATTTCCGGTGAGGGTTTGATCGATGTCAAGAATGCGTACACGAACGGTGCAATTGCGAGAATCGCCGCTGTCATAAGGATGACGTGGATTGCGACGATCCGCCACGACGGTAACGACTCGAGGTTGAACCGGGCTGCCACTCGTTCGCTCAATGGTTTAGTAGTCAACGTCCTGCCCCCATGTTCGCTGTTGAATGATACTGATCACGAACACCACGATCAGCAATACCACTGCCATGGCACTCGCATACCCCATCTGTCCGCGCTCGAATCCGACGATGTAGAAGTAATACACGATTGTGTGTGTCGCCGTAACTGGGCCACCGTCCGTAATCACGAACATCGGCGTGAACTCACGGAAGGCGGTGATCAACACGACCAGTACGACGAAGAAAGTGGTGGGCTTCAAGAGAGGCATCGTAATGTATCGAAACTTCTGCCAACTGTTCGCCCCTGCGACGGTCGCGGCTTCGTAGTAGCTCTCGGGCAGCCCCCGGAGGCCGGCGAGAAAGATGACGAGGTTGAATCCGACGGTTTTCCAGATGCCGATAATGATCAAGGATGGCAACGCCGTGCGGACACCCCGTGTCCACTGCGATGTCGGCAGTCCGACGGCCTCTAGCAACGCGTTGAGCATCCCAATGTCCGGGTTGTAGATCCACATCCAGATCAGCGAGACGACCACCCACGAGATGACGACCGGCACAAAGATTGCTGCTGAATAAAAGGCCGATCCTCGAATATTTTTGTTAATCAAGATTGCCAAAAACAGGGCGATCGGTACGCTAAGCGTCAGTCCCAGGGTATAGATCACCGTATTGACGAACGAATCGATGAATCGGCTGTCCACCAGCATTCGGGTGTAATTGTCAAGGCCGAGGAATTGGTGTTCTGCCGCAAGCATGTGCCACTCGTGGATTGACATCCAGATCGCAAAGAAAAACGGGAAGACGAAAATCGTGAGAAACAGGAAGAGTTTGGGTCCGACCAACACGTACCATGCAAGCTCGGAGTCCGGGTTCGTAAAGGCATCCCACGACGTATCGTCGATGCGGGCGTGAATCGTTTTGATATTCGCCTGCAATTCCGCGAGCATGGTGCTCAGCCGATCACCTCGTTATTCTCGCCCTTATTCGATGGCACTGATCCGTCACAGCAGGTGTGCATGAGGTTACTTCACCTCGGCCAACGGTGATGCCCGTTCGTATGCTCGCAACGACTCACCACTCGTCCGATCGAATAAATGCATTTTATCCGGCGGGAAGTGGATCGGTATCTCCGAACCTTCCTCGATGATCTCTTCCTCTGCAGAGCTGATGATGATCGGCTCTTCGCCGATCGACGTATAGAGGATCGTTCGATCGCCCATCGGCTCGACCACCTCGATGACGACGTTGATTACGTTCTGGTCGCCAGGGTCTGCGTTCGTTTCGATATGTTCCGGGCGGATTCCGACGACGAGGTTCGACGTATTAGGGGGAATGTGATCTAGCAAGGACTGCGGTGCGTGATACTGTACGTGCCCATTATCAAGTACCCCATCGGTGTACGCCATTTCCAGGAAATTCATGCTCGGTGAACCGATGAACCCCGCAACGAACTGATTGTTCGGCTCGTGGTAGCACTCGAGCGGCGTTCCAAACTGCTGGAGTTTACCCTGGTTCAGGATCGCGATTCGGTCCCCCATCGTCATCGCTTCGGTCTGGTCGTGCGTGACGTATATCGTCGTCACGCCCAACTGGTTCTGTAGTTCCTGTAACTCGGCACGCATCGACGAACGGAGTTTTGCATCCAGATTTGAGAGCGGCTCGTCGAGGAGAAATACCTCTGGCTCCCGAACGATCGCTCTGCCCAGTGCGACACGCTGTTGCTGGCCTCCAGATAGCTCTCCTGGTCGTTGTTCGAGCAACTCGCTTATTTCGAGAAGCTCTGCCGCATCCTCGACACGTCGGCGGATCTCATCCCTCGGCAGATCGGTGCCCATCTCGAGACTGAACGCCATGTTCCCGAACGCCGTCATGTGTGGATACAGGGCGTAGTTCTGGAACACCATGGCGATATCCCGGTTCGACGGTCGCTTGTCGAGTAAACTCTGGCCAGCTAAGCGAACATCTCCCGAGGTAGGCTCTTCCAGCCCGGCGATGCATCTGAGTGTCGTCGATTTCCCACACCCAGACGGCCCGACGAGGATGACAAATTCACCGTCTTCGATGTCCAACGAAAGGTCGTCCACGGCGACGATCGTCTCGTCTTCGTCTCCGAATACCTTTCGTAAATTCGTGATCTCCAGTTCAGCCATTGTGTTGATTTAGCACGCTCAGGTTATAATCTCTTTCCGAGTCTGCGCTTGATCGATAACGGCCCACGACGGCGTCGTTCGAATGACCAGTAGTGTTTCGTCGTGGGATGCCCGAACTAGCTTTTGAGGTTACTCCGCGAAGAGTTGTTCGAGTTCCACCGCAGCGTCGTCGAAGGATTCCTGCGGTTCCATGACTCCCTGCATCACGCGCTCGCCGGCCTCCTGACTGATGTCGACGGACTCAGCTCGGGATGGGTGGTCCGGGCGAACGGTCGTGTACTGGATTTCCTGCAGGATCGTCTCGTAGACGGGATTGTCATCGATGAACTGCTGGTACTCGTCCGTTTCGTAGGCGGACTCGGTGACAGGCTCACCGCCAAGGAGGTGGAGTTGACTCTGGAATTCGTCGCTGAGCAGCCACTCGCCGAATTCGTGACCGACCTCCGGGTTTTCGGCGTGGACCGGCACACCGTAATACACACCGGCGGACCAGGACCACGAGTTTCCGTCACCGTCCGGGCCGGCCGGGACCGGGACGTACTGCCAGTCGAACGTGGCCTGCTCATTGAAGCGCTCAAACTGCCAAGAGCCCCCGTGACTGGTCATCGCCCCAACGCCGGCAAGCCAGTCCTCGTCGTTGTCGTCGGAGAGTGCGACGTTGTCTTCCTGGACGTGATTTAGCATCCATTCGGCCGTGTTGACGACTTCTGGATCGTTGATCTTCACGTCCGTTGGGTCGTCGAGATCGGTCATGTGGCCGCCGTTGGACAGCCAAAACATCTCGAAGCCCTCGTTCGACATGACCAGGCCGTTGTAATCGTCGTGGTCTTCGAAAGCCTCCATCCACTCGTCAAATTCATCCCACGTCGGCCGCTCCAAGCGGTCCGGTGGGCTGATTCCGACTTCTTCGAACGCGTCGAGGTTGATGGCAATCATTCGGCAGTCGACGAACCACGGGTAGCAGTACAGATCGCCATCGTGTGAACTGTTCCGAAGCGCCCCTTCGACGAGGTTGACATCCAGGTCGTCGAGGTACGTAAGCTCCTCGAGCTGCCCAAAGTGGGCGAATTCTGGGACCCACGACACCGAGAGAGAGGCGAGATCCGGTCCTCGATCTTCCGCGAACGTCGATCGGAGGTTCGTTTCCGTGTCGGCAAACGGGAAGTGCTCCCAGTTTATCCTCGTTCCGGTGTCATCGTAGAACTGCTCGGCCTTCTCGAACCGCATGTCGTTGAGCCCTCCCCATGCCCAGAATGTGCCGTCGGCTTCCTCGGCATCGAATGGTTCGTCATCAACGTCATCGGGATCAATCTCCGGGTCCAACCCGTCGTCCGGGTCGTCATCATCGTCGCCGAGACATCCCGACAGGCCAGTCATCCCGGCGGCACCCGCCGCGAGCAGTTGTAGTTTCTGACGCCGCGTCAGCTCTTTCATGGTACGTGCCATAAAATAACCAAGCCAGGAACAATACTTAACGATTGCTACACTCGATTTGTTTCGACACAAAAGTCTGTTGGTGGTGGTCGTTTTGGGCACCACTCCGATGATTCTTCGGTATGATTTTTTCTCGGCTATTTCACCCGGTTTTAATGTAATATATCAAATGATAATTATACCTACCTCCGTCCCACTATGTTGGATTTAATGTCCCGACTCCAGTCACCACGTGCCTCTCAAGTCATCGGAAGACGCGTGCCGGCTCGCCCCCGAAATATCTCAGTCTGTCCCACCCACAAACTTTGACCGTGTGAAACACGGATTTATTACCCGATACGGGGTGGGTTGGGACGTGAGTTTGAGTTCACGATGACCGACGAGCAAGACACCGATGAATCTCCGATTTTTGGCAGTCTCGCAGCAGGCGGTCAGTTCTACCGCCGGCCGGGGGCCAGACTCACGGAACCCCAGGACGAGTCCGTTATTTCGCTCTCGAGCGGGGCATCAGCTGCACAACACGAGTCCTTCCACGCCTTCGACAAGGCCCATACGGTTATGTTGACTGAGGAGGGGATCATCCAGCGCGAGACCGGGCGAGCCATCCTCAACGGGCTGAAAGAGATGGAGGCACAGGATCATGTAGCGCTTCGCCAAGAGAGTGGCAGAAGTGCCCATGCCGGTGAAGCCTATCTCATTACGGAATTAGGCGAAGATATCGGCGGAAGCATTCATCTTGGGCGATCTTCGCACGACCTGGCGTCCACGAGTGCGAGACTCGCACGCCGGGATCAACTCCTCACGTGTGCAGAGGCCGCTCTGGATTTGATCGAAGGATACGTGGAACGTGCAGCGGAGCATCTCGACGATCCTGTGCCAACTTATACAGGATTGCAACATGCCCAGGTTGCGACGATCGGGTACTGTCTCGTGTCGTTTGCCCGCCCCCTCGAGCGTGATGTCGACAGGATGCTGGAAGCGTACAAACGCGTTAACAAGAGTCCTGCCGGGGCGGCAGTCGGTACAACGTCTGACTTTCCAATCAACCGTGACCGGGTGGCCGAGCTACTCGGATTCGACGGCGTACTCGATAACGGGGAGGACGTCGACAAGAGCTTCGATGGGGTCTTGGAGAGCGCGGGTGTGTTTGCAACTGTCGCCGCGAACGTCGCAATCGCAGCCGATCGGTTCCTGATCTGGTATGCAAGCGAATTTTCGTTGATCGACATCCCGGACCGATTTGCTGGCACGAGTAGTATCATGCCCCATAAAAAGAACCCCCACGCCATCGAGAGCGTCCAGCGGGACACCAACGATATGATTGGCGCGTTGTTGCAAACGTTCGCGGCGACGAAGAATATCGGGGGTGGCGTCCGGCTCGGGACCGAGCCGGTCGAACAAACCATCGATAATCTCGAAACCTGGACTTCACTGGTGGCGCATCTACAATTCGACGTCGAGCGTGCACGAGAGCTCGTCTACCGTGATTGGGCACTTGCAACTGACCTCGCCGGGATGCTGGTCCGAGAGGCCGATCTCCCATGGCGGTCGGCCCACCAGATCATTGCTATCTTGGTGCGCAACGCCGAGGAGGAAGGGTTCGGAATCACGGAGGTGACACCCAAGCACATCGACAGTGCCGCCCGCGAGTATCTCGGATCGGAGCTCGGCGTTTCCCAGGCGGCGATCGATACTATCGTCGACGCGGACCGAGCAATCGAAGCGCGTGCTGAAGTCCCGGGCAGTCCGGCACCCGAACGCGTCCGGGAACAGATCGCGGCCACCGAGTCGTTTATTGAGGAACACCGGCGGAAGATCTCCGCCCACCGAGAGGACTTGTGCGACGCGGAAGAAACTCTCGAGGCTGCTGTCGACGCAATTCTCGAAGCCTAAGACCTGCCACTCACGACTCGAGGATACCGTGCTCGATAAAACACTCGCGTAACTGGGCGGCGTTATTCTCACCGGGGTCAATCAAGTCGGCGTGCCACCCGAGCTTCTGTGCCCCAGCAACGTTTCCCGGACGATCGTCGACGAAAAGGATGTCAGAACCGTAATATCCCGTTTTTCGTTCGAACTCGCGGTAAATTTCGGCGTCAGGTTTGGCGTATCCCAACAGATGGCTGGCGTGTGGGCGTCGAAGTTTTCTCACCGTCGAGAACCGCTCGCTGTTCATCAGATCGTGCCAGTGTGGGGCGTTGGTATCAGAGAGTGCTCCCGTCTCCACACCGATCCCGTGTAACTCGTCGATCAGCTCCGAAACACCGGGATACTGGTCGATCATGAATGACGAATGAATCCGAATCACGTCGGCGGGGCTGTACTGACCTGCGGATGCCCGGGAGACACCCTCGTAGTAGGTTCTTGGTGAAATCGCCCCGATTCTGAGTTCACTTGCGAGGCGTGACCATTCCGATCGAAATACCTCGTCTTGGGAAAACGGATCTGGCTGGCATTCCGCCCGTTCGATGGCCATTTCCCAGCTGTCGACGTTGTGGACGATCACGCCGCCGAGGTCGAACACGACGATTCGAATATCCTCCGCGTTCGGGCCGTGCATACTTGCTTGTGACGAGAGTCGATTGAGATCTTTTCGGTATCAGGACTTCCTCCTGTTCCCCTCAGAGGTGGACGTCGCCGGGATCGGTCACATCTTCCGCCGCGAAGCGTTTGAGAGAGAAATCGCCGAGGTCGAACCGGTCTGATTCGTTCTCGAGGACGAGATCGGCAAGTATTCGCCCGATCGCGGGTCCGTGTTTGAAGCCGTGACCGGAAAAGCCACACCCGACCACGAGTCCCTCGATGGGGGTCGTATCGAGGACGAAATCCCGGTCCGGAGTCGAAGTGTACAAGCCGGCGTACTCGCCTGCAAGCCCTGCGTCATCGAGATCCGGAACGACCTGAATGAGGGCATCGATCAGCGAGAGCACGGCTTTCTCGTCCGATCGCGCCTGATTGTCGTCCGGATCGACTGGGCCCCCGGTGTGGTGGGTCGCCACCAGGACGTTATCCGAGAAATCGGCACGGGCGTACCAGTCTTCCATCGGCAGGCTCAACGTTGGAAGTATCGTGGGATACCGATCGAGATATGCTTTCGTGGGTTCGAGGAGCAAGACCTGTTCTCTCGTCACCGACAGCGGGATATCGATCCCGAGGGGCGAAAGCAAACTTGAGGTCCAGGGACCGGCGGTGAGCACAACGTGCTCGCAATCGATCCGACCGTCGTCGGTGCTCACGGCCGTGACCCGGTCCGTCCCCCCGCTCGTCTCCGTTTCGATGGCGGTGACGGCCGTGTCGGTTGCGACCGTCGTTCCGGCAGCTCGCGCGGTTGCGGCGAATCCGTTCGCGGCGTCCGCGCCATCCGAAAACGCCGCCGTATCGTCGCTGATTGCAACGTCGCAGTCGGCCACGTCAAGCATCGGATACTCGCTGGCGATGGCATCGCCATCGTACCGCGACACCGGGATTCCCTCCGCCCGTAGCACGTCGTACCCGTCCAACGCGTAATCGCCACTTTCGGTGCCGATCGTGCCGAACGCAACGCGGGGAGCAACCCGATGGGCAAGCGGTTGCCCCGTGCGGTCTTCGAAGGACCGGTAAAACTCGTGACTCCACCATGCCATTCGGCTGTAAACCGGCCGATTCCCGTAGTGATGCCGAAGAATGGCGGAGGAATCCCCGGTCGATCCCGATGCGATGGCTCGTTTTTCGATCAACACGGTCGAGAGCTCGGTTTCGGTTGCCAACCAGTACGCGGTGCTCGTTCCCGCGATTCCACCGCCGATGACGACCACATCAGCCCGTGCTGGAAGTTGCGCCTGCGTGCTCACACTCGTCCAGCCGGGGTGATACCATTTGAATGCGTTGCGCGATGTTCGATTCGATACACCGACGAGGAGCGCGGCCGTTGGCTACTCCATGGCCTCGAAAGCGTCATGACCCGACGGAATCAGGCTCTCGGTATGTCCATTCTTGGCACTCCGATTGTGCCCGGTGCGAGTGGCTTCCGACGAAGGAGGCAAGGTCAATGACGACCGGGAACCTCACACCAACCGCCGACGCACAGCAAGCGGTCGTGACGGACGGCACTGGCTCAGCATGGACAGAGGAGCGCGACATCCCCGAGCCCGCTGCGGGAGAAGCGCTCGTCAAAGTAACCGCTGTGGGTATCTGCGGGAGCGACGTCGGACTGATCGAGGGGGAAGGGCCGCCGTGGACCGATTACCCGATTGTCTTGGGTCACGAGGTTGCAGGGGAAGTCGTCGCGCTCGGGGATGGCGTCGAGGACCTCGCGGTCGGCCAGCGTGTCGCGCTGCACGGTTTCATCTACTGCAGCCGCTGTACGGCGTGTCGCGAGGGTCGCTATTACCAGTGCGATGAACTGAAAGAGATCGGCTTTACCGTCGACGGTGGGTATCGACCATATGCTGCGTGGCCTGCATATACCCTCACGCCGCTCCCGAGCGATGTTTCAGCAGTGGCGGCGAGTCAGATCGATTCTGCAGGGTGTACACTCCACGCCATGAACCGCATCACGACACGTTTTACCGACACCGCGGCGGTCCTGGGACCCGGCTCGCTGGGTCTCTATGGCGTTCAACTGCTCCGTACCCAGGGGGTGGACGATGTCATTCTAACCGGAACGCGGGAGGAGCGACTTGCGGCGGGGGAGCGAATGGGGGCTTCAAAGACCATCAACGTGCGCGAGGAGGATCCGATCGATGCCATCCTGGAGTACACCAACGGGCGAGGCGTCGACGTGTGTGTCGAAGCAGCGGGTGCTGGCGATGTCCTGCAAACGTGTGTCAAATCCGCCGCCCGACAAGGAAAGATCGTTCTCACCGGCGCCTTCGGTGACACGAAAGAGATCGACCCCGACGAGATCGTCGCCAAAGAGCTCACCATCGTGGGCGGTGTGACCGCGTCCCACGCTGTTGACGAGGTTATCGAGCTTCTTCAGCGAGGAGCGTTGACGATCGATGACGTCGTCACACACGAATTTCCACTGCGAGACTTCGAGGAAGCCCTGGATACGGTCCGGGAACGACGTGACGGTGCCATCAAAGTGGTTCTCCGTCCTCAAGCGTAGCTGATCCAGGTAACCGTACCTTCACCAATCGCTGTGGTCAGTCGTGATGCCGTCCGCACCCGCATTCTCGGCAAGTTCGACGAGTTCCTTTGAGGTTCCGTACCAGGCGATTACGTCAAACGATCGCTCATGAGCAGTTTCTACCACGTCCGTTTCGCCACACAGTGTTGCTTTTGGATGCACCGCCGAACACGCTAGTTCGGCCGCCAGCTCGAGGCTCTCGAGCGGGTGTTCTCCAAACAAGTACCCCCAATCGGCCTGCGGGGCGGCAGCCGCGATCTCTGCGAGCGCCTCCGGTTGGAACGAAGAGAATCGAACACGATCGGCGATCGGGTCGATCAGTCGAACCACGTCTCCGGCGATGCCGGTCTCCTTGAGCTCAAGCTGTACCGACAGTCCCGCCGGCAGCTCCTCGACGAGTTCCCGTAAGGTGGGGATGTGATGTTCTGTCTCCGAGACACGGAGTGATCTCAACGTCTCGAGCGAAAGGTCGCGCACGTTTCCCGACCCATCGGTTACCCGATCGACCCTCTCATCATGAAATACGACGATCTCGCCGGTTCCACACCGGCGCAGATCAACCTCGACCCAGTTGAGTCGTTTCGCCGTTTCTCGCACCGCGAATAGCGTGTTTTCGGGAAATTGTTGTGCACACCCACGGTGCCCGATACGTTCCATGCACGCCCATTCTCGGTCCAAGCTAAAACGAATAGGGGATCAGTCTCGCCCGGGATTCGGCTCGGCACGCTCATCGGATGTGGGGTGGTCGGGCTCCATCACGCCGATATGCCGTCCCAGGTCCGGGTCGTCAACAAAGGCAACGCTCGCAGCCGGCCAGTCGACCGGTGCCTCGAGTCGAAGCTCGGCGCTGGCCGCCTCGAGGTCCGCTGTCGAGATGAGAACGCTGCATGGACATGGGCCGAGGTCGTCGACTCGCTCCGCGAGCCACCCGTCATCCGCTGAAGCCAGGCTGACAGCTGTCCCGGGGAAGGTGGCGATCTCACCATAGCCATCGATTCTCGCCCGAACTGGTGTCGGCCACCGGTAAAGGTCTTGAAACACCGCTGTAGTTGCGTCGATACTCTCGACGGCAATTACTACTCGCCCGATGCCCGTGAGATTGCTTCCCGACATGCTCGCACTCGGGGTGACCCGGTAGGACAACGGCGTACAGTCCTCGATGAGAAACGGGAGGATGTACCCGTCGTGCTCTGATCCAATCTTTGCCGTCTGCCACTCGATCGCGACGCCATCCTCTCGCGTTCTTCCACCCGATCGTGGCCCATCGACCGGGTATCCACGCGCGAGAACCCGACGGCATTCAGCGACGATATCCGATACCCGAATACACCAGGTTGCGGGACCTGCATTCGCGTGGATCATCTCGGGCCAGTATTGATGGTCACCGGATCGACGTTCGGCGATCAGTTCGATGTATGATCGATCATCGAATGTCACGATGGCCATGTGTGTACAGCCGTTATCGTGCGCCCCGCCGTACTGGGGCGATAGACCCACCTGATCGAACGCACCCATCGCCGCATCGAGGTCCCGGTAGGCAAAGGGGACGTGATCCAACGTGAGCTTCATGTCCATGGATCAGTGCGATTCGAAATAAGTGTTCGACCGGTCACGCGTTGCCGGGAGATGGTCCCCGGTGTCGCGAACACCCGCCGCCACAACGGGGTGCGTAATCGCCTGCGCTCGAGAAGGCCGAGTTTGCGTGGTCCTTCAACTGACGGTGGGCACGGTTGAATCCCTAGCCGTCATCCGCCGGCACATTGACCCATTCCTCGCGCGACATCCCCGGACGCACAATGCCACTGATGGCCTGGACGTACGCCGTATAGACGTGAAACGCTATACAGTCAATGATTGCGAGTAGTTCGGCTTCGTCGAAACCGATGCGCCGAAGTCGCTCGAACTCATCGTCAGTAATGGCGTACGGATCCCGCGCCGCTCGCTCGGCGAAGTGGAGTACTTCTGCCTCCTGTGCCGTGAACCGATCACCCCCGATCTGGAGATCTTTTACCTGTTCGATTTTTTCCGGCGGAACGCCGGCCCGATCGAGCGCCGATTCGTGAAAATACCGGCATCCCTCACATTCCAGCGCCGTCGCAACGACCAAGGAAATCATCGACACGAGATCGAAGGATAACGGATTTCTGTTGTACATCAAGTCCGTGTGCGCCCAGACGACCTCGAGGATGTCCGCATCGTTGCCGAGTGACATCCAGAGCTTTGACAACGCGAGTTCTTCGTCAAGTGCGTCAGTGCGGCCAGACAAAATGCCCTCATAGATTTCCGCGATTTCTCCTTCTGCGTCCTCCGGTCTCACGAGGCGAATGGTGTTGGTTCGCTCCATTGGCGCCGTTTTACACCACCCCCGCTTTAACGTGGGGTGGCTGTGCACACGACAACCGACTCGCCCAAGCGCATTACTTTGGAAACAGGGCCGCTTGTTTTTCCGCAGTGAGATCGGAACCGTACTCACACTCCTCGTACGCTTCAGCATACGTCACGTCTTCGCCAGCATCACCGTATCGCTCGATCAGTTGGTCGCGAAATCGGTCCGCGAGCTTCTCGGATCGATCCAACCAGTGTTCTTTGAGCCACTCCTTTCGAGCAGCCTCGTCGCTTGGAACGTCCTCGTGGATCCCGAGATTCCACGGCAACCATTCGTAGAACTGTGAGGTGTGTTGGTGGAGGGCTTCGAGCTTCCGATCGATCACGTCATCGATTGCGACGATCACGTTTGGAGAGAACGGATACGGTTTCTGGAAATCGTCGCTCAGGTACGCCATCACAGGATTTTCGCGGAGTGCCGGGGTGTCCGTACAGATGTTTGGGACGGTCACCATAAACGCTGAATCTTGCACGAGCTGTGATGTGTACCGGTGGTCGGGGTGGTAGTCGTTGGGTCGGTGGGTGAACACGAGATCCGGTTCGAACCGCCGTATCTCCCTGATGAACTTTTTGCGGCGCTCGAGGGTTGGCTCCAATTCTCCGTCGTGATGATCCATGACGTGATACTCGATACCGAGTGCCTCCCCGGCGGCCGTAGCCTCATCGCGGCGACGGGTAGCCAGTTCGATTCCCCCGATTTCGTGGTGACCGGCATCCCCGTTCGTGACCGAGACGAACCGAACGTTGTGGCCAGCGGTCGCGTACTTTACCGCTGTGCCTCCTGCCTTAATGTCGCAATCGTCGGGATGGGCGCCAAAAACAAGGACGTTGATCGATTCCGAACGCATTGCCCGATCGTCAATCGCGCCCAAAGTAAAACGTGCGGGTCTGGTCATTCGGTTGAATCGAGACCGCAACGACGTGATCGAGCCCTTGCTGAGGACTGATCTCCCGGGCCGAACATGTAGACTTCGTGGCTATCCGAGTGCGGGGCCGAGAGTACGGTTTGATTCCGAGCAAGCGGCGTTGGAGATCACCGCACCGACTGGTGCCTTCCAGTCCACGTTACGCAGGAGCCATGAACTCGATCGCGGTCAATACCACGACCGAGAGAGGCGAAGGAGAGGAGGGCGAACCGATGTACCGGACCCGATGTTCCACGGAGGGAAGGAGACGGTTGGGGGGGCGAATTATGGGATGTCTCAATCCATCACGTAGGTGGCACTCACCGAGGCGCTGACGGTGACATCGCCGGGACGCGGATCGAGGCCGGTCGCGGCATCTGCGTCGAGGTTGAACCGCTCGGTCACCGCCCGGACCCTGGCACCACGAGTTTGGAGGGTTTTCGGTTGAACCACTTCCGCGTCTAGCTCCGTAGCGACCAAATCTGCTTCGGATCGAGCCGCATCCAGTGCATCGGCGAGGGCTTCTTCACGGTATTCCTCGCGACGGTCCGGTGACAGCGTAAAGCGAATCATTCCCACGGTGTCAGCCCCTGCGTCGATCACGGCATCGACGAGTTCCCCGAGGAGATCAAGGTCCGTCACCTCGATCGAGAGGCCGTAGATCCCTTCATAGTATATCGACTCCTCGTCTTCTAACGCCGCGCGTCGACCGTTCTCGACTTCCTCGCTGATTTCGAAATGGTCCGTTGTGACAGCCTCCTCCACGACGCCGGCATCCACCACGGCCTTGATCACAGCATTGGCCCGCTCATTCAGGTCGTCCCGCACGCCCCCGACATCATCGTCGCGCGACTCGATGCCGGTGGAGATCATCGCAAGATCCGGCTCGACACGTATCTCTCCGGAGCCATCGACCGAAATCGTTCGAGCTGTTTCATCCCCATCCGGGTTCTCCGTACCCTCACCCGCACCACCGAGCGTCGTGCCCAGACAGCCGGCAGTCGCTGCACTCATCGCCGTCGCGCTTCCGAGTAGGACGGTACGTCGTTGCATATCCGACGGATTATCCGAGAGTTGCCATCAAATCACCCAAAGCTCAAACAGCCGTTGTAGCTTTTCTCGAAGAACCACCTGAAGGATTGACACCTCGTGCGTCATCGATCACTCGTGCCACGTATCCGCCGTTCGAGGACGATGCAAAAGGTTCAATTCCGGGCAATCGTTTAGAGCGGATACTGCACGCCTCGAGATGACGTCAAGCTCCCTCCAAACGCTCAGAGACCACATCGAGGCGTGGCATCGTCGATTGCGCGACCCGCAACGTCGGGAAGGGGCGGGGGAGGGACCCGAGCACCCGCTCGAACACCGGCTCTATCCGCCACAAGCTGCGCCAAACCTCGACGCTGCTCCGGACCTCCTTCGCACAGGCGATCGGGATGCGACGCGGCGGGCACTGGGGTGGATCGTGGCCGCTCCCGAGATCCCTCCTGGTGTCGCCCAGCAGCTCATTGAGGTGGCATTCGAACAGACAGCTAGTTCGGATGTTACGGTGAAACGCTCCGCATACCGTGTCTTGGATACCGTATTCGAGCATGAGCCTGCGATGGTGGCGGACCATCTCGATACAATCGTCGATGGTCTGGGGGATCGGTATCTCGTCGTGCGGGAAGTAACGGTGGACGTGGTGGAGGCAATCCTCCAACGAAATCCTGGTCTGGCAGGGGTGCTTTACGCCGAACTCCTCGCGGATGATCAGATCGTACGGGACCTGGCACTCGAGATTCTGATTGACCTGGCGGACGAGCACCCGGCGGTCCTCGCCCCGCTCCGCCGCTACCTTTCGATCCAGCTCGCCGATCCAGACGTTTCCCGACCGCTGCTCGTGCACGCGATCCTGGCCCTCCGATCTGTCGATCCGGAGCTGTTAGCAAAGGCACTTCCCACAATCCTGTCCTGGTACCCCACCACGGATGAGGATCTCGAGTCTGCGATCCTCGATGCCACGCTCGCTGTGGGGGGGTTAGAACCTGAGGATCGATCCCGCGCAGTCGGGCTCTTTCTGGACTATCTCAACCGTCCCGACCCGTCTCGAAAACGGGCGGTCGCCGAGTGGCTCGTGGCCACGGTGACCGCGGACGCGCAACCGGCCGACACAGTCCGAAGCTGGGCCTCGAATAGCGACCAATGGGATCGGGTGCGTGTGGCGACGGCGGTAATCGAAGCGGGGGTTTCCACGGATCATCCGATCCTCGAAGCCCTGGTCGCCCCGGGCGATCCGCTGGCGGACGAAATTCGACGGGTATAGCCGGGACGTTCTACGGGACGGCGACGGTTGGTCCGGATCCATCTCCGTGGTACCACGGGGAAAGTAGTGAATCAAGATTCATTAGTCGGCGCGGTCAACCTCACGCATCAGATGAACGTTGCTGATATCGCGTCGCCAGAGTTTGTGGAAGTTGACGCGGACGACCGTTTCGGAAAAGTTCGAGCCGTGTTCGATCGAAAAAACCCCAAGGGCCTGCTGGTGTCCGAGAACGGGGACTACGAGGGCGTAATTACCGAGCGCCAGATCCTCCAGTCGCACGTGTCCGAAGACAGGAAGGCCGCATCGATGATGCGTCCTGCTCCGAAGGTACAACGAACGACGGATATTCGGGAGGTTTGTCGAATGCTCGTCGAAGGTGGGACGAAGGTCGCGCCGGTATTCGAGGGCGATCAGCTCTTTGGGATCGTGACGGAGGACGCCATCCTCTCAGCAGTGCTCGATAGCCTCGATGCACTGAATGTCGACGATATATACACGGACGACGTCGTTACCGTCTCGTCCGGCGCAACACTCGGTCAGGCGATCAATCTCCTTCGAGAGCACGGGATTTCACGCTTGCCCGTCGTGGACGAGAACGGTCTGTTGGAGGGGGTCTTGACCACCTACGACCTCGGTGACCTCATCATACGCGACATGGATAAGCAGACGGAGGGGGACCGGGCGGGTGATGTGGACCGCATCCTCGACCTCCCCGTGTACGATGCGATGAATACTCCCGTCGAAACCGTAGTCGAGAGCGACTCCGTTCAGGATGCAGTCCAACAAATGTTTGATTACGACTATGCGGGTCTCATCGTGACGCCCGAGGATGACGATCGGATCGTTCGCGGGGTGATCACGAAAACGGACGTCCTCCGGGCCGTCAGCTACACCGAGGAGGAACATATGGACGTCCAGATCACCAACATCGACCTGTTAAACCGGTTGACCCGGGAAGAAATTCGGGCGAAGATTACCGGCGTCGCTGACAAGTACAGTCAGATGCAGGTGCGGCACGCGCATGTCAGATTTCACGGGCACAAGGAACGGCTCCGCGGCACACCGCTGATCAGCTGTAAGATCCGGCTTCGGACGACAGTCGGCCAGGTCGCGGGTTCCGGGGAAGGGTTCGGCGCAGAGGCAGCCTTCCATGTCGCCCTCGACAAGCTCGAACGAAACGTGCTGGAAAAAAAGGGTGTCAGGCGGGACGCCGAACACCGCGGGCAACTGCTGCGAAAGCTCGGCGAGCTCTAGGCAGGGAGAGCTTTGGTTCGACGCCGGTCACCGATGTACCGTTTCACTCTCGATGCCTGACTCCGTGATCTTGAACGCTGCGTGATCGCCCGTCGGCTGTGATCGATGTTTCTCGAGGCTGGCACGGCGTCGGTCTCCGCGGAATCGCTGCAGCCGGAGAATGGTGCCCGACCAGTGCGCCAGGGTGTGTCCCCCAAGGGGACGCGCTTGTTCGGCCTCCGGGTCCGTATACACTTGATTTGTAATCAGGACTGCGAGGTCGTTCTTGCGGGCCAATGAAAGAAGATGGGTCACTTGCTTGGTGACGGCCCGGAGTGCGTCGCCCTCCCGCGCGTCGTCAGCCCGTTCGAGCCGATAGAAACCGGTGGCACTGTCCAGGACGATCAGGTCCATCTTGGATGCGACGCGTTCGGCGTCTTTGACTGCCTCACGTTGTTCTTCGAAATCATGGGCTTGTGTGCGAAGAAATCGGTCCGAGTCGACGCCACTCCCATGTGTGCCGATCAATTGGTCGAACCGATCCGGGGAAAATCCCTCGGTGTCGATGTAATAGACCCGCCCTCCGGACGCAACCGTGTTAATCGAGAATACCAGGGCCAGATTCGTCTTTCCGGCCGCCGGTGGACCGTAGACCTGGCTGACGGTACCTCGTTCGAGACCACCACCCAGGAGATCATCGAGGCTCGAACAGCCTGATGCGATCCGTTCACCGCAGTCCACGATGAGTGAATTTCACGACCACCCGAGAAAAAGCCCGTGATCCCGCCGCCGTTACTCACTCGAGGCCCGCTCTGCGAGTTGCATTACCGCTTTCACTGGGCGATCGGTCGCACGAGCGATCGCTGCTGCGTCGTCGTATTCGGCGCTCCGGTCCAGGATATCGCCCGCGTCGTCGGTGGCGACTTTCACTCTGCAGTCGTAGGTGGCCCCGTCAAGCGTCAGTGTCACCTCGACGATGTCTCGGTTGGCAACCCAGCGGTGGCTCGTCGGAGCGGATCGGACACCCAGCGTTCCCGTCTCCCTCGCCAATCGCCGGGCGAGGCGTGTTTCGTCGGCCGGATCCACGACCACTCGGACGAGGTGACCCGGGCGGGATTTTTTCATGGTCAGCGGGGTAATCGAGATGTCGCGTGCGCCCGCTTCGAGGAGGCTATCCTGGAGGCCACCCAGTACCTCGGGTGTCACATCGTCGACGTTCGTCTCGAGCACGCGGATTTCCTCTCTTCGCAACTCTCCAGTGGTATTGCCGAGGAATACTCGAAGGACGTTCGGCCGGCTCTCGTACGTGCGGGTGCCAGTTCCGTAGCCGACCGACGCCAGATCAATCGGCGGCAACGCGTCGACGGTCGAGGCAAGTCCACCGAGTACGGCAGCGCCGGTCGGCGTGAGCAATTCGCCGGTGACCGGTCCACCCTGAATCGTTAGATCCGCTCTTGCGGCGATTTCCACGACCGCAGGGGGCGGAATCGGATACACACCGTGGCTCGTCTCCACGGTCCCGTCGCCGGTCGCCAGTGGTCCAGTGACCACGTGGTCGACATCGAGTGAGTGGAGCAATGCGACCGACCCTGTCACGTCCACAATGGCGTCGTCTGCACCGACCTCGTGGAAGTGGATGTCGTCAATGTCGGTTCCGTGCACGGCGGCTTCCGCCTCCGCCAACAGTTCGAAGATTCCAGCGGCCGTTTCCGCTGCTTGTTCCACGAGATCGAGCTCATCGAGCACATCCAGCACCTCGTGATAGGATCGGTGCGGTCCGCCACCCTCGGCATCATGGCGATGTTCGTGGTCGTCGTGGTGCACCTGCACATCGGTGGCCTCGATTCCCTGGGTCACCCGCTCGTCGATATCGAACGTCACATCGATCGCCCGCTCGATCGGATGAAGGACCGCGGGGTCAGCGCCCGCATCGAGGAGCGCCCCGAGGATCATGTCACCGCTTGCACCCATCCGGCCGTCGAAGGCGAGCGTCCGCATACGTGACGCTTCCCCGGGTCGGCGAAAAATCGACCGATCCGGTCGGCAGGCCTTTTAGGGGGACGCCCCTAACGTTACCAGAACAGGGTTGGACTGCACAACGGGCCGGAGACAAAAGACCTATCGACCGCTGGAACCGAGGCCCTGCTAACGTCCCCCACTCCCAAATCATGAACGAAGTCGAACTCGAGGTTGCCAAAGCCTACCCGAACGATTCGGGGCGAGGGATCGCTCGCCTCGATCCCGACACGCTCCTCCATCTGAAGCTTAGCCCCGGTGATATCGTCCAGATCGAAGGCGCCGGTGTTACTGCCGCAAAGGTGTGGCGCGCCGACCGCCAGGACTGGAACACAGATACGATTCGCATCGACGGGTTCACGCGACAGAACGCCGACGTCGGGATCGGCGAGCGTGTGACGATCCGAAAGGCGGAGGCCGAAAAAGCAGATCGACTCGTTCTGGCCCCACCGGAGGAGGCAAGCGTCCAGTTCGGCAGTGACGCAGCCGGGATGGTCAAACGGCAGATCCTCAAACGGCCGGTCGTCCATCGGGACATCGTCCCCGTGATGTCGAGTACGAACCATCCGTTCATGCGCGCCCCCGGTCAGGCGATCCCGCTCATCGCGATCGAGACAGAGCCGGAAGGGGTCGTGATGGTGACCGAGGAGACCGAGGTGGAACTCAGGGAAGAACCGATCTCCGGCATCGAGGGTCGGGGTGCGGGGATCACCTACGAGGATATCGGGGGACTCGAGAACGAAATCCAGCGCGTCAGGGAGATGGTGGAGCTTCCGATGAAGCATCCACAGATCTTCCAGAAACTGGGGATCCAACCGCCACAGGGCGTGCTCTTGCACGGGCCGCCGGGCACGGGGAAAACACTGCTGGCGAAAGCGGTTGCAAACGAAACCAACGCCAGTTTCTTTTCGATTGCTGGGCCGGAGATCATCTCCAAATACTACGGGGAGTCAGAACAACAACTCCGGGAAATCTTCGAGGACGCAACCGAGGAGGCACCGTCGATTATCTTCATCGACGAACTCGACTCGATCGCGCCAAAACGGGAGGATGTCACCGGCGAGGTCGAACGACGCGTCGTCGCACAGCTCCTCACGATGATGGATGGACTCGAATCGCGCGGGCAGGTCATCGTCATCGCCGCGACGAATCGGGTCAACAGCGTGGATCCGGCCCTCCGACGGCCAGGCCGGTTCGACCGGGAGATCGAGATCGGAGTACCGGATGAGACGGGGCGACAGGAGATCCTTCGGATTCACACGCGTGGGATGCCACTGTCCGATAATATCAATCTTGGTGAACTCGCGGAGGATACCCACGGATTCGTCGGCGCCGACATCGAGAGTCTCACCAAAGAAGCGGCGATGAAGGCCCTCCGCCGATATCTTCCGGAGATCAACCTGGATGAAGAAGATATCCCCCCGAGTCTTATCGATCGGATGATCGTAAAGCGCGGGGACTTCAAGGGCGCACTGGCCGAAGTCGAACCCTCGGCGATGCGTGAGGTGCTCGTCGAGCTGCCCAAAACCAGCTGGGACGATGTGGGCGGGTTGGATGAAGCGAAACAGGACATTCGCGAAAGTATCGAATGGCCGTTGACTGATCCGGAGCGATTTGTCCGGATGGGAATCGAGCCACCGAAGGGAGTCCTGCTCTACGGGCCGCCGGGCACCGGAAAAACGTTGATGGCGAAAGCGGTTGCGAACGAGACGAACGCGAACTTCATCAGCGTCCGTGGGCCGCAACTGCTCTCCAAGTGGGTCGGTGAAAGCGAAAAGGCGATCCGCCAAACCTTCCGAAAGGCGCGGCAGGTCGCGCCGACGGTGGTGTTCTTCGACGAGTTAGATGCCCTCGCACCGAGTCGCGGCCAGGACGTTGGCAGTAACGTGTCCGAACGGGTGGTAAACCAACTCCTGACCGAACTCGATGGCCTTGAAGAGATGCAAGATGTCATCGTCGTGGGTGCCACCAACCGACCGGATATGATCGACCCGGCGCTGATCCGGTCCGGACGATTCGACCGGCTCGTCATGATCGGCGAACCTGACATCGAGGGTCGAAAGGAGATTCTCCGGATTCACACGCAAGACATGCCACTGTCGGCCGACGTGAGTCTTCGTGAACTCGCCGAAATGACAGAAGGGTTCGTCGGGAGCGACATCGAGAGCATCGCACGCGAAGCGGCGATGGTCTCGCTCCGAGAGGATCCCGAGGCAGATGTCGTCGATATGTCTCACTTCCGGGTGGCCATGGAGTCTGTGCGCCCAACGATTACGACAGATATCCTCGAATACTACGATCGCATTAAAGAGGAGTTCGCGGGCGGAACGACGGAGCCGGCACGACGCCGCTCGAGCGGCCAGATTGGCTTCCAGTAGCAGGGAAACAACCCGACCGCTCGTTTTATCCGGCACGTCAGCATCAGGGAGCGAACTTCTACTGCGAGCGTGAGCGACTGGATTCGAGGGCGCATGGTCGCAGTGCCGGTCCTGGTCGGCACTATTGTTTTCCTAGCGTGAAGTCCACGGTACCGGTTTCTCTTGGCCGAAATCGGTGACGGTGATTGGTGTCTACGTATTCGATCGTAATGTTACGTTCTGTGGGTGGACAACGGTGGAACGGGTATGAGACTCCCTTAGACGGATGGACAACTAATCAAGCCCACAGGGTAATCATCGGTGTATATAGAATGAGTCCGATTTAAGGTCTTCACGGTTGGAGTCCGTAGCATGGAGACTCGTAAAGTCCAGGTTACCGGGGGATCGACCTATACCGTTTCGCTACCGAAGGACTGGGCGACCGACCACGAGATCGACGCTGGGTCGGAAGTAGAGCTCCACCCCGAGGCCGAGTCACTCCTGCTGGTTCCGCGCCAGCGGCAAGATAACACGCGGGGCCGATTGGATATCACCGAGCTCACAGGAGGCGATCTCGCGCGCGGTATCGTGACGATGTATGTCAGCGGCTTCGATCTGATCGAGCTCAAAACGGACACGATCGACCCCGATCAACGTCGCGTGATTCGGGATGCCACCCAGACCCTGGTCGGGGTGGAAGTGATCGAGGAGACCGGAAAACACATCCTCCTGCAGGATCTCCTGGATTCCTCGGAACTCTCGGTTCACAATGCTATCACCCGAATGCGACTGATCGCGCTCACGATGCTCACTGACGCGGTCAGGAGTGTTGAAGAGAACGACGACGAGCTCGCAGCGGACGTCTTCGAACGCGATGACGACGTCGATCGTCTGTGGTTTCTCGTTTCTCGCGTGTTTCGGTCAGTCCTACGAGATCCGAGTGCCGCTGCAGCCATCGGTATGTCCAGGGAGACGTGTTTCGATTATCACAGCAGCGCCCGGCAGCTCGAACGGATTGCTGACCACGCTGCCAAAATCGCAAACCTTTCGATGGACCTCGGGGACGTACCACCGGGAATCACGGACTCGCTCGCGGAACTTCATTCCGATGCGAACGAAATTATCGACCGGGCGATGGAAGCACTGCTCGAGGAGGACTCGGGGCGGGCGATCGAACTGGCCAACGAGGCACGGGATGCCGTCACCGACATCGATGACCGAACGCGAGCCATCGATGAACTGATCCGTGAGGGTGCAGACCCGACACAAGCGCAACTGCTCGGGCTCATCGCCGATTCGCTGTCCCGCACGGCCGATTATGGGGGGAACATTGCGGAAACGGCGCTACAGAAGGCTGCACCGACACCGGGTCCGGGCGGCGGGCTCTGAGCGGGCGAGTACGAAGTGCCACGTGCCCTGCCCGGCGACGCCGGGGGTACGCTTACTCGAGAACTGCACACACCTGTCCGGTCTGTCCCGGACGGGAAGTCACCCGTGCAAGCCCTTCCGGCGTCTGAATTTGAGCGCCTTTCGTCACGATATTCCGACGTACGTAGTTCGGGTTCGCGGGATTCTCTACAACGGCCTCGATCTCAGTGACGAGCGTCTCTCCATTGCTGGAGACAATGGCCGTGTTTGTCGCGAGTGCTCGAACCTTTCGTTCACCGCCTCGCGCATCGACGACGCGCAAACGCGGTTCATCGACTTCGGTTTCGGTGGGTTCATCCCCTCGCTCGTGCTTTCGGAGCTTCCGATGGGGTCGCGCACGGCCGCCTGTCCGGCGTCGTGTGGAGCCGCTGTGTTCTGCCATTGACTGATCAACGCGGGACGCGCTATTTGAACGGCACGGATCGGTACGTTTAGCGGTGTCCGCACGTCCTCACCCATATGGGGCTCCGGCAGGTCGTCGCCGCGCCGTTCAAGCGAGCAGGCGCAAGCACGGTTTCCGAGTCGGAATTCGTCGTCGCAATCTCGTTGCACCGCGATTGGTTTACGCCCGCACAGGCGAAACGGGTGCTTGAACTCGCGGAGAAGCAGGGGCTCATCGAGCGAAGCGAGGAGGAAGTCACGGCCACGTTTGAACCTGCCAGCGTCGAGGTACCCGCGGGGTTTGTCCCCGCCGAGGATGTCCTCTCGCAACCGTCAGTGTTCGAAGGCATTCTCAATGCACTGCTCGCCGCGGGTCACGACAAGCGATCGACCGTGGCGGCGATCAACCGGCGTCAGCAGGAGCTCGGCATTACCCTCGAGGCTGCCGCGGCGTTACACGCGAGCGAAAACGACGTGGAGGTCGATAACGAGATCCAGGAGGCCGCGCGTGCACTCCGCAAGGCCGGTACGGGGGACTGACCACGGATCGCGCGGTCATCGCGCGGAGTGTGTACCCCGAAAACGAATTGTGCACGGTGGACGAGCGCTCCGTATGGGCTTCTTCGAGGATCTTCACGATCGGATTGTCTCGGTTGACAGCGTAGTCTGTGTGGGGCTGGATCCGGACCCCGGGCGGCTTCCTGTCGCTGTGCGTGAGGCCGAGTTGCCCCGCTGGGCATTTAATCGCCGGATAATCGACAAGACGGCACCGTATGCCGCGGCATTCAAACCGAATGTCGCATTTTACGAAGACCCTGCCGGGTGGCGGGCCCTCGGCGAAACAATCGCATATGCTGCCGGGAAAGGGATTCCCGTGATACTCGACGCCAAACGGGCGGATATTGGGAACACCGCTCGCCGATACGCACGGCTCCTCGATGGGGAAACGTACGGTGTCAAAGCCGACGCGCCGAACGCAATTACGGTGAATCCATACCTCGGCGAGGACGCTCTGCAACCGTTCCTCGACCTGGATGATCGTGGAGTCTTCGTTCTCTGTCGGACGTCGAACGCGGGCGGAGAGGATCTACAGGATCTCGAACTCGATTCGGGCGAACGAGTGTACGAGCGAGTCGCCGATCTCGCAGTACAATGGAACCGCCGCAATAACGTCGGCCTTGTCGTCGGGGCGACCGCGACCGATGAACTCGCTACCATCCGGGAGCGTGCGCCATCGCTTCCGTTTCTGGTCCCGGGCGTGGGCGCCCAAGGGGGTGACGCGGAGGCGGCCGTCACTCACGGTGTCGTGGACGGGGTAGGGCTAGTCAATGCGAGTCGGAGTATCATTTTTGCCGGCGAGACGACCGAAACGCCGTTCGATGAAGCAGCGGGCGCTGCGGCACGGCGCTTGCGAGACGGGCTCAACCGGTTCCGGTAAGCTTCACCGCGCGATCTGCGTTACGCAATCCGTGCAGATCGACTGGCGCGGCTGATAATGGTTCGAGCAGACGTGGGTGCCGCACCGTTGACACTGTTGGCTGGCCGGTGCGCCTTCACAGATTCCACAGAGTCCGGAGACGCTCATATCCTTCCCATTTTGTCGCGATACGGTTAGCCGTTGCGGGCGTGCGGCAGGTTATCACTGAACGAGAAGGCTTTTTCCCCGACCTCCCGTACACGACCTATGAGCCCGGATAGGGCCGTCTTGCGAAAGGCCCTCGATCACGGGGAACAGGAAGGCGGTCACGTCGAGTTCAAAGAGCGGCTTTCCCGGGACGTTCACCTTTCCGGAGATCGGTTCGAGAGTCTTGCTGCCCAGCTTCGACACCGGCTGCTGTCGGGTGACGGCCGCGCCTTATACGTGGTGGGGGTGACCGATAACGGGCGGCTCTCGGGGCTAGAGCCTGCGGCGTTTGCGGAGACCATGGATATCCTGTCGCTGCTCGCGACGGAGGCGGACGCCGCGATCGATGACGTGCAAACGTGGGGCGTCGACGAGGGACGCGACGAAGGGCTGATCGGAGTTGCAAACATCGTCAGCGGGGACGACGTTCCGACCGATGACAGCCACATTCTCGTGGGGACGGCCGGCCACGTCGATCACGGCAAAAGCACGCTGGTCGGGACGCTGGTGACGGGAGAATCGGATAACGGCGAAGGCGGGACTCGCCGATTTTTGGACGTGCGCCCTCATGAAATGGAACGCGGGCTGAGCGCCGACCTTTCCTACGGCGTGTACGGGTTCGCAGACGGTGAACCGTGTCGCGTGAGTGATCCGACCAGGAAGGCCGATCGGGCGGCGATCGTTGCGGAGGCCGAAAAACTCGTCTCCTTCGTCGATACCGTCGGCCACGAGCCGTGGCTGCGCACGACGATCCGCGGACTGGTCGGCCAGAAACTCGATTACGGGCTATTGACGGTCGCGGCGGACGACGGACCGACGAAGACCACTCTCGAACACCTCGGGGTCCTCCTGGCCATGGAGCTCCCGACGATGGTCGCGATCACCAAGGTCGATCTCGTCGCCGCAGACCGCGTAGACGAGGTGGAGGCATCCGTCGCCGAGCTCCTGCGAGACGTCGGCCAGACACCGTTGCCGATCGATCGATACGGTGTGGACGCGGCGATTGCCGAGATCGACGACACTGTCGTTCCCATCGTACGGACCAGCGCAGTGACGAAACGCGGGATGGATGTGCTGGACGGCGTGTTCGAACGCTTGCCAAAGACCGTTACCGACGATGGCGATTTCCGGATGTACGTCGACCGGAGCTATCAGGTGACGGGTGTTGGCGCGGTGGCTTCCGGGACGATCCGTGCCGGGTCGGTGTCCGAAGGAGATCGCCTCAAGCTCGGTCCGTTCGCGGATGGAACGTTCCGGGATGTCGAGGTACGCTCGATCGAGATGCACTATCACCGGGTCGAAACTGCCCGCGCGGGTCGTATCGTGGGCATCGCGTTGAAAGGCGTCCGTGAGTCCGAGATCAAGCGAGGAATGGCGCTTCTCCCCGCAGATAGCGATCCTGTCCCCACGCGTTCGTTCGACGCGGAAGTGATGGTGTTGAATCATCCGACCCGTATTCGAACGGGCTACGAACCGGTTGTCCACCTGGAGACGATCGGGGAAGCGGCGACCTTCTATCCTCATGGCGGCAAGTTGCTTCCGGGGGACCGCGGGGAGGTCACCGTCGAATTCAAGTTTACACCGTATCTCGTCGAACCGGGACAACGCTTCGTGTTCCGGGAGGGAGAGAGCAAGGGCGTTGGGACCGTCCGGCGAGTACGAGACGAAGTGATCTGACAGACCATCACACGACGCGGGGAGGTCACCGCGCCGACCACCCAAACTTCGACGTGGCGACGGGTGCTGCAGACCTCACCAGTTATGGGCTCGGATCGCACAGGACGGGGCATGCTGGACTACGTCGGCTTGGAAGCGGATCTTGACGCGGAGGAGCGGATGATCCAAGAGACCGCCCGTTCGTTCGTCGACGACCGCGTACGACCGATCGTCGGAGATTGCTTTTCCGCGGGGGAGTTTCCGATCGACCTTATTCCCGAGATGGGCGACCTGGGATTTTTTGGCGCCGGCCTCGATGTCGACGATCTTTCGGGGGTTAGCCCGACTGCGAACGGATTGTTGATGCAGGAGCTGGAAGCGGGTGATTCCGGACTTCGCTCTATGGTGTCGGTGCAGGGGTCCCTCGTCATGTATCCGATCCTGGAGTACGGGAGTACGAACCAGCAGGAGCGCTGGATCCCCCCACTTTCCCGCGGGCATGCAGTCGGGTGTTTCGCACTCACGGAACCACAACACGGCTCAAACCCTGACGGCATGACTACCCACGTCGAGGCTGATGGGGATGGATACGTGCTCAATGGTCGGAAAACCTGGATCACCAACGCCCCGATTGCGGACGTCATCGTCGTCTGGGCGCGAGATCACAGCCATGCGGACCGACCGATTCGGGGTTTTCTGATCGAGCCGGCGTGGGATGGAGTGAGTGTGGATCCGATCGGCAACAAGCTCTCCATGCGCATGTCCGCGACCGGAGAGATCGGGTTCGACAATGTACAAGTGCCCGAGACCGCGCTTCTCCCGGGAGTTATGGGGCTGAAAGGCCCACTCAGGTGTCTCACGCAGGCACGGTACGGCATCAGTTGGGGTGCCGTCGGTGCAGCCAGGGACTGCTTCGAAACGGCGCGCCAGTATGCCAGCGATCGATCGCAATTCGGTGGCCCGATTGCGCGATTTCAACTCCAGCAGGAGAAGCTCGCGGATATGGCATCCGGCATCACGACGAGCCAGCTCCTGGCCTATCGCCTAGCCGACCTAAAGGCACGTGGCGATCTCCGCCATCAACACGTCTCGATGGCCAAGCGACACAACGTACGGCGGTGGCGAGAGGTTGCACGCACCGCGAGAGAGATGCTGGGAGGTAACGGGATTACGCTCGAGTACTCGCCCATGCGTCATCTGGCCAACGTCGAAACGGTCCATACCTACGAAGGAACCGATGACATTCACACGCTAGTCCTGGGCGAGGATCTGACCGGAATTCCGGCGTTCGAGTGAGATGGTGGGCGAGGCGAAACATCCGAGTGGGGAGACCGGCCCGCTCGACGGGATAACGGTGCTCGACCTCTCCCGAGTGCTGGTCGGGCCGTTCTGTACGATGCAACTCGGCGATCTTGGCGCGAACGTGATCAAGATCGAGCGTCCCGGCGTCGGTGATACGACGCGGCAGTGGAAGCCGCCGACCTACGGGGATAGCGACGAAAGCGCGTACTACCTGAGCGTAAATCGCAACAAGCAGTCGATTGCGCTAGACCTCTCTACGGAAGCGGGTCGGGAGATCGTCACCCGAATCGCCGCCGAAGCAGATGTCTTGGTGGAGAATTTCCGCGTCGGGAGGATGGCGGAATGGGGCCTCGATTACGCGACTCTCCACGAGGAGTGTCCGCACCTCATCTACTGTGCCATCTCGGGCTTCGGTGAGTGGGGGCCGGATCGCGACGAGCCCGCCTACGATATTACGATGCAGGCACGCGGCGGGTTGATGAGTATCACGGGGATCGAGGACGGCCCACCGGTCCGTGTGGGGGTCGCGCTGGCTGACATTGGCGCAGGGATGTACGCAACCCAGGCGATTCTGGCAGCACTTTTCGCTCGCGAACGAGGCAACGGTGTCGGCCAGAAGATCGACGTGAGCCTGCTCGACGGCCAGGCTGCCTGGATGAGTTATCAGGCGGTGAACTACTTTGCGACCGGAACACCGCCGGGACGGATGGGGAGCAAGCACCCGAATATCGTACCGTATCGGGCGTTCGAAACCGCCGACGGATACGTTGTGGTGGCGTGTACCACTGATTCGTTCTGGGAGCGCCTCTGCAATGCGATCGATCGCCCGCATCTTTTCGCGCAAGACCGCTTCGCTTCAAACGCGGGCCGGGTGGCGAATCGAGGGGAACTCGAACCGATGTTGGAGGAGACGTTTCGGTCGCTTTCTACGGCCGACGCAATCGATCGGTTATCGAGTCACGACGTGCCAGTGAGTGAGGTAAAGGACATGCGTGGCGTGTTTGAAGATCCGCAAATTCTCGCTCGGGGCATGCGCCAGTCGATCGACCACCCGACGATCGATGACCTGGACGTGCCGGGGTCCCCGATGCATTTCTCCCGCACCCCGACGACCGTTCGGCGGCATCCACCACGACTGGGCGAACACACCACCGAGGTGCTCGAGGAATACGGCGTCTCCAAGCGAGAACTGCAGCGGCTCCGTTCGGTCGGGGCGATCCCTTCAGCGCGCGAGTACCCATCCGAAGGCGGCTGAAGCTTTTTGGAGCGTTAGCGCTTACCGCGTTTGTGAGTAACCAGTCCCAAATACACCGACAGTACATCGACGGGGAGTGGCGTTCGAGTGACGGTGGGGAGTCGTTCGTGAGCGAGAATCCCGCCACCGGCGAGATGCTCGGTCGCTTCCAGGAGGGCACGGCGACCGATGTGAACCGAGCAGTCAGTGCCGCCACACGCGCCTTTCCCGACTGGCGTGGGTTGTCGTATATCGATCGAGCCGAGTACCTCTGGGGTATCTTCGAGGAACTCCGGGATCGCCACCGGGAGCTTGGGGAAATCGTGACGATGGAGTGTGGCAAGGAGATCAGCGAGGGAAAAGCCGACGTGACCGAGGCGTGGCACATGGTGGAGTGGGCTGCCGGAAACGCCCGCCATCCCCACGGCGAGGTGGTACCCAGCGAAATCGCGGGCAAGGATTCGTACATGCGCCGGAAACCACGGGGCGTCGTCGGCTGCATTACGCCGTGGAACTTCCCCGTCGCGATCCCGTTCTGGCACATGGCGGTGACGCTCGTCGAGGGGAACACGGTCGTGTGGAAGCCGGCCGAACAGACGCCGTGGTGCGGCCAGGCCCTCGCGGAACTGTTCGACGCTGTGGGGGTGCCAAACGGCGTATTCAATCTCGTCCAGGGATTCGGAGAAACTGGTGCTGCGCTCGTCGACCACGACGATGTCGACACGGTCCTGTTCACGGGATCAGCGGAGGTCGGCCATCAGATCGCCGGGAAGGTGGGAAGTGAGCCCGGGAAGCTCGCGGCGTGCGAGATGGGCGGAAAAAACGCGGTTGTGATCACCGAGCACGCCGACCTCGACATCGCGATACACTCTGCGGTGATGTCCTCGTTCAAAACAACCGGGCAGCGGTGCGTCTCGAGCGAGCGACTGATCGTACACGCCGACATCTACGACGCGTTTCGTGACGCGTTTGCGGACGTCGCACGGGACATCGCTCTCGGTGATCCGCTAGACGATCGGACGTTCATGGGACCGATGGTCGATGCGGACCAGGTGGAGAAGTTTTCGGAGTACAACGAGTTGGCAAAAGCCGAAGGCGCCGATGTGTTGGTTGACCGTTCACAACTCGATGATGCCGAAATTCCGGATGGGCACGAGGCGGGGTATTGGGTTGGCCCGTTCGTGTATGAGCTGGATCCCGATGCCGATGCTCGCGTCCTCCGGGAAGAAGTCTTCGGGCCACACGTCGCCCTCCTGGAGTACGAGGGCGATATCGACCGCGCCATCGAGATTCACAACGACACGGAATATGGCCTGGCCGGTTCGATCATCAGCGAGGACTATCGCCAGATCAACCGATATCGGGACTATGCGGAGGTGGGCCTGGGCTACGCTAACCTACCGTGTATCGGGGCCGAAGTGCAGCTCCCGTTTGGCGGGGTCAAGAAATCAGGAAACGGCTACCCGAGCGCGAGAGAAGTCATCGAGGCCGTGACGGAACGGACCGCCTGGACGCTGAACAACGGTTCCGAGATCCAGATGGCCCAGGGGCTCTCGGCGGATATCAAAACCGGGGAGTGAGGCGGTACGCCCGCCCGCCGAGTCACTGAGCTACCATGTTATTCGACCGAGGGTCTTGATCGGCGCAATTTTCCGGGAAGCCAACGAACATTCCGGGCTTCATTCGGTGGCGACCATACCGGTGAGTGGTTCAGCGATCTCGTCGAGAGCAATAGGTTCGTATGCGGATCGGTTGCTGACCTGCCCAGATATCACCGATGCTGCCGAGGTCCTTTATGTGTCGAGCTTGCCTGCCTGATCCCGTAGGAGCCGATCAACACCGATCGGGCCGGTTCAAACCTCGCTGTGGTACCCTGGGGCTGTGGTCAACGGTTGTCGCCTCGCGCTGACCGGCCGAGGTGTTCTTCGACCGAATCGACCTTGTCTTCGGCCGAACTCGACGCGTCCCGTTTGTCGTCGATTTTCAGAAACGTGGAAACGCGGCTCGCATCTACGGCTGCGTGGGCGGCCCCAGCTGCTGCAAAGATGGTCTCTGCGTCGTCCGCCTCGATGATCGTCCCCATGGGTGTCGTCTCGTACCTCACGTCGTGGTGTTCGAGGGATTCAACCGCCTTGGCGACCTCGGCTGCCATACTTCCCTCGATCACCGGCGCGACGCTGAGAAGGGCGACGGTGGTCATGCGCACCACTACGTGCCTTACTCCCGTAAATGCTCGCCGGGATTGGAAACGGGTATCGACGGCTTCAGGAGCTCAATAGATCCCGAACGACGGAGACCGATGGGATGGCGCGTTGTGCACCTTCCTGTGTGGTCGAGTAGGAGGCGGCGGCTGCGGCGAGCTCGACGGCAGGTCGAAGACTATCTCCGAGGGCCAGGCGCGCAGCGAGATACCCAGCGAAGACGTCCCCAGCCCCGGTGGTGTCGACCGGGGTGACGGCCGAAGGTTCAACCCGAAACGGTTCCGCGTCGGGCGGCTCGACGATCAGTGGCTTCGCCCCTCGCTTCCGAATCACGACCCCGTGGAAGTTCTTGAGCTTCGATGCCAGCCGCTCGTATTCGTACACGTTGGGGGTCACGATATCGATCGTCGGGCATGCAAGGAGTTCCGCCGCGTCCTCGACGGGTGCAGGATCGAACACCACAATTGGCCGATTTTCCACGGTTTCGAGCGATCGAGCGAGCGTCACCATTGTCTCGATCGGGATCTCGTTCTGGAGCAGTAGTGCAGCTGCCGAGATGGCGTCCCGATGCCGATTGACGTAGGGCATATCCACTGCCCCATTCGCACCGTGGAGGATGGCAATCCGGGCGGCTCCATTCGGTTCGAGGAACACATATGCTTTGCCAGTTTCCACGTCAATCTCCTCGAGGTGAGTCGTATCGACGCCCCGGTCTGCAAGGGATGCAGCGACTGAAAACTCCTCCTGATCGTGTCCAACTCGCCCGAGGAGAGTCGAATCGCCACCTGCTTTGGCTGCTGCGACAGCTTGATTCGCACCTTTCCCTCCGAGGTGGACAACGTCGACAAGTTCGTCAATTTCGTCCGGTATCGAATCGACTGCGACCGTCTCGTCGGGATCTGGAAACCAGTCGTATCTGCCCGTGAGCTCGCCCAGGGTGGATGGCTCGAGACGGGCCACGAGATCAACGTTCACGCTGCCGAGGCTGACGACAGTCTCCATACACGGGATCGTGTCGAACACGTACCTAAACGCCACTAACACGATCGCATGTCGCGTCCGAATCGGGCCGTGCCTCCAGTGGCGTCTCAACTACCGACAACGTCTATTATGAAGGCTCGGAAACGGCCTATGCATGTCGTGTGTCGTGTGTGGCGAGGAGCCGACGACCCAGACGATCGTCCCCAAAGACAAGCCCATGGAGCCGGTTGCCAAGATCTGTGGCAGCTGTCGCAATCGACTGATCTTCGAGCGCAGTCGACGGAACACGTGCGCGAAGTGCGACGAACTGGCAGTCTATGGCACTCAACAGAGCGAACAAGCACGCGATCCGGCGGACGCAAGCCGGGGCGGTTCACTCGATACGGTCGGGGAGCTGCTCCTCTGCGAGCGACATTTCGACGCGCTCCGGGACGCGTGAGCCGGTGAGGAACCTCCTCGTCAACCATCCACCGATGGAGTAAATAGTGCGCTGGCCGGGATTTGAACCCGGGTTGCAAGCATGGCAAGCTCGCGTGATACCACTACACTACCAGCGCCTTACTGAAGGTTACACCCCGTTCGGGCTAAAAGCTTTCCGAACCAGCCAATATCGCGTACCCCGGCACAACGCCCGGTATGTGCCGTGTGAAGTCGTTTCAAGGGGGTAGTCGATCCGCCAACCTTTTAAGAAGGGATCCGATAATATCGCCACAGTCTAGTGAATCGGCACCGAAGCGTGACGGCATGACCGTCCGCGTACTCGTGCCGTCATCCCTGGTCCGGGAGGCCCGCGACAAGCGGGAAGCGACCCGGAAACTTGGATACGTAGCCCGTGGGGCTACGATCTTCGGGGCGCGAGAACTCCTCGTGTTCCCCGATCCGGCGGGCGAACGAGACGCCCGATGGGGTGGCGGGTTCGTCGAGACCGTCCTACGGTACGCCGCGACGCCACCGGCACTCCGAAAGGAAGTGTGGGGCGCGCGCGACGAACTGGAGTATGCGGGCGTCTTGCCGCCGCTCCGTGCCAGTTCACGGACCGGCTCCGGATCGGACGATTCGGGGTCGTCAAGACAGGGAATCGTGACCGAGGTCGGATCTGATGGGCGCGTTCGGGTCAATTGCGGCATGCAACACCCGATCACGCTCCGTGTACCTCCCGAACGGGTGGTCGCGGAGGGTGAGCGCGTCACCGTCAGGATTGTTTCGCGACATCCGGTTCGCGCTCGGCTGGTCGATGAGCCGTCGCCGGCACCGACAGTCGAGCGGATGAACCTCGAGACCGCGTTGGCTGATACCAGCGCAGGGTTCCGGGTGGCGACGTCACGGCACGGCGAGCCGTTGACTGTCTCCAAACTCGGGTCGTTGGTCGACCGGATCCGCGCGGATGGACTGACCGTCGCGTTCGGGGCGCCCGAACGCGGCCTCGCCGAAATCCTCGATATCTCGCCACCAGCGGGAAACGAGGGAGGCGGTGGGAGCACGTCCGGCGGATTCGACCTTTGGCTCAACGCGATTCCGGACCAACGTAGCGAGGTCGTACGGACTGAAGAAGCGATCATCGCGGTCCTCGCGTGCCTCACGCTACAGGAGTAACACGATGCCACAACCAAGCTCACCACGCAAAGGCTCACTGGGATTCGGCCCCCGGACCCGTGCCACCGACGAGGTGCCACGGGTCCGGTCGTGGCCGGACGAGGACGGACAGCCTCGGCTCCAGGGGTTTGCCGGATACAAGGCCGGGATGACTCACGTCATCGCGATCAACGACGAAGCGAACTCCCCCCTTGAGGGGACAGAAGAGACGATTCCAGTGACGATCATCGAAGTGCCCCCCATCGGGGTGGCTAGTATCCGCGCCTACGCGGACACACCATACGGACGCCAACCCGTTGGCGAGATATGGGCAGCCGATGACGTCCTCGACGACGACTTAGAGCGCGTCGTCGATCTTCCCGGCCCTGACCAGGACCGCGAGGATCCGACCGACGCATTCGATCCGGACGAGATCGACGACGTCGCCGCCGTGGTCTACACCCGACCGGGCGCACTTCCTTCCGTCCCCCGGAAAGCACCCCAGGTGATGGAGATCCGAATCGGGGGAGAGGGAATCGAAGCGCGCCTAGAGACGGCGAGCGAACTCCTGGCAAACGGTGAAGTGTCCGTCGCCGACGTCTTCCGTGCGGGGCAATTCATCGACGTCAGCGCCGTGACGAAGGGGAAGGGGACGCAAGGCCCGGTCAAACGATGGGGTGTTCAGAAGCGAAAGGGAAAGCACGCCCGACAGGGGTTCCGACGGCGAATCGGAAACCTCGGTCCCTGGCACCCGAGCCGGGTTCGATCGACCGTCCCCCAGCAGGGACAGACCGGGTATCACCAACGTACCGAACACAACAAACGAATTCTCGCGCTCGGCGATGAGGAGAACGTCACGCCGGACGGTGGTTTTGTGAACTACGGCGAAGTCGACGGGGACTATCTGCTCGTCAAGGGCTCCGTTCCGGGGCCACAACATCGGCTGATCCGGCTTCGGGCGCCGATTCGCGCGACGGAGCAACCGCGCCTCGATCCCGAGGTACGCTACGTCTCCACCGCATCAAACCAAGGATAAACCATGGACGCAACCATCTACGACGGAGAGGGCGCGGCGGCCGAGGAGATAACACTCCCGGCGATCTTCGAAACGCCGTTCAGGCCGGATCTCATCGCACGTGCTACGAGAGCGGCACACGCAAACCGAATCCAGCCGCACGGATCGGATCCACTGGCCGGCAAGCGAACATCCGCCGAATCGATCGGCGCGGGCGCGGGGCGCGCACGAATCCCCCGCTCGAACAACCGTGCCAGACGGGTGCCCCAGGCAGTGGGCGGACGCCGTGCGCATCCGCCGAAAGCTGAGGCCGACCACGGACAGGAGCTAAACGACAAGGAACGGCAACTTGCCATCCGGAGTGCGGTCGCAGCCACGGCCGACGCTGAACTCGTCGCAGAACGAGGTCACGATTTCGACGAGGAACGCGAACTCCCGGTCGTGCTGGATGACTCGTTCGAGGAGCTGAACCAGACTGCTGAGGTCGCCGAACTGTTGGAAGAACTCGGCCTCCACCGGGACATCGAGCGGGCCGAGAACGGGCGCGGCATCCGCGCGGGGGCTGGAACGCGACGCGGTCGAAAGTATCAGACTCCAAAATCGATCTTGTTCGTGACCTCGAACGACGGAGGCCCATCCCGCGGGGCACGGAACCTGGCGGGAGCGGACGTGGCGACGGCGGGCGAAGTCAACGTTGAGGACCTCGCCCCGGGTGGGCACCCGGGCCGTTTGACCGTCTGGACACGTGCAGCTATCGAGGAGGTAGCTGACCGATGAGTTCGATCCTCCATCATCCGTTGGTCACGGAGAAAGCGATGAACGATCTCGACTTCGAGAATAAACTCGAGTTCATCGTCGACATTGACGCCACCAAGCCGGAGATCGCCGACGCGATCGAGGAACGATTCGACGTAGGGGTCGCGGCAGTGAACACACAGATCACGCCCAAAGGGCGCAAGAAGGCGACGATCGAACTCTCGCCGGACGACGATGCCGAGGAAGTCATCTCGCGTATCGGGGTGTTCTAACTATGGGACGACGCATCAGAGCACAACGGGCAGGACGGGGAAGCCCGACGTACCGGGCGCCATCGCATCGGTACAAGGCAAACCTCTCGCATCCTGCCAGCCAGGAGGAACTGATCACGGGCAGCGTGGTCGATATCGAACACGATCCGGCACGAAGTGCGCCGGTGGCGGCCGTCGAGTTTGACGACGGTGATCGCCGGCTCGTGTTGGCGCCGGAAGGCGTGGGAATCGGCGACGAGATACAGATCGGCATCTCCGCGGAAATCAAGCCCGGTAACACCCTTCCCCTGGCGGAAATCCCGGAGGGTGTACCGGTCTGTAACGTCGAGGCGAACCCCGGCAACGGTGGTACGTTTGCCCGCGCGAGCGGGGTCAGTGCCAGCTTGATCGCTCACGAGCGGGATGCGACCGTGGTACAGCTCCCGAGCGGGGCAGTCAAACGGCTGAACCCGCAGTGTCGCGCCACGATCGGCGTGGTCGCGGGCGGTGGACGGGTCGAAAAGCCGTTCGTCAAAGCCGGCACGAAATATCACAAAATGCGAAGCCGCGGGGGCAAATGGCCCATCGTTCGCGGCGTCGCCATGAACGCCGTCGATCACCCCTTCGGCGGGGGTGGCCGACAACACCCGGGACGACCCAAAAGCGTCTCCCGGGATGCCCCACCGGGCCGGAAGGTGGGCGACGTGTCGTCGCGCCGCACTGGAACCGGGAGGGATTCATAAATGAGTACGGATTACCGCACCGGTCGCGAGGGTGAGTTCACCTACCGCGGCCACACGCTTGAGGAGTTGCAGGAGATGAGCGTCGAAGACGTCGCGGAACTGCTTCCCGCCCGACAACGCCGCACCGTCAAACGCGGCCTGTCGGGTGCGCACCAACAATTGCTGGAGTCGGCTGCCGAGGCCGATCCGGAGGAAACGGCTTCCAATCCAATTCGCACCCACTTGCGGGACATGCCGATCCTTCCACCGATGGTGGATCGCACGTTTGCCGTGCACAATGGCGAGTCCTTCGAGCGAGTATCGGTGGAACCGGAAATGATCGGACACTACCTCGGGGAATTCCAGCTCACCCGCAAGCAAATCGAGCACGGACAGGCGGGGATCGGCGCCACGCGGTCGTCGAAATTCGTGCCGCTGAAGTGAGGGACCAATATGGGAATTAGTTACAGCGTGGACGCGGATGCGGATCGGACCGCCAAGGCGATGTTGCGGGAACGGCCGATCAGTCCGAAACACGGTGAAGAAATCGCCCGCGCGATCAAGGGAATGACAGCCAGTGAGGCGATCGAGTACCTGGAAGCCGTGGTCGACGGGGAGCGGTCGGTCCCCTTCAAGTCACACAATTCGGGTACTGGGCACCGGTCGGACATCGACGGATGGGACGCCGGCGGTTACCCGGAGAAAGCCAGCGAAGCGTTCCTTGACCTCCTGCGAAACGGCACCAATAACGCGGATTACCAGGGCTTCGATGGGGAATCGATGCGAATCGCGCATGTCGCCGCCCACAAAGTCGGAGAATCTCGGGGTATCAAACCGGGGGCCTTCGGGCGGGCGGGAGCCTGGAACACGCCGGAAGTCGATGTCGAATTGATCCTCGAGGCGGACGAGCCGGCATCGGAGGATGAGGACTGATGGCCGACGAGCATCAGTTCATCAGCGATGGACTGCAACGGACGCAGATCGACGAGTTCTTCGCGTCCGAACTGGGGCGGGCCGGCTACGGCGGCATGGAAGTCGCCAAAACACCGATGGGTACCCAGATCGTCCTCAAGGCCGAAAAACCGGGGATGGTGATCGGCAAGGGCGGAAAGAACATTCGCAAGATCACATCCACGCTCGAGGAAGAGTTCGATCTCGACGATCCACAGGTCGATGTCCAGGAAGTCGACAAACCCGATTTAAACGCCCGCATCGTGGCGGATCGGTTGGCAAATGCACTGGAACGCGGGTGGTACTTCCGAAAGGCCGGACACACGACCATCGATCGCATTATGGATTCGGGTGCACTCGGCGCCGAGATCGTGCTGGCTGGCAAAGTCACTGGTGCGCGGTCGCGCGTCGAGAAGTTCAACCGTGGCTACATCAAGCACAACGGCGAACCTGCAGAGGAGATTGTCGACCACGGCGAGTCGGTGTCGATCATGCCACTCGGCACGATCGGCGTGACGGTCAAGATCATTCCCCCGGACGCGGAGCTGCCGGACAACTTCCAGGTCCACGACGAGGCGGAGATCGACGAACTCGTCCCCGAGGAGCCGCCGGAGGAGGCGGACGTCGAGGATCTCCTGGAACCGGAAGAGACACCCGAAGAACCTGCCGAGGTTCCGGATGAAGAGGTCCTCGAGGACGAACCGGAACCCGAGGAGGTCGTTGAAGAAGAAGACGTGGATGAGGCGGGCGACGTGCCGGCGCTCGACGAGGATGTCGAAGCCGAGGCGGCAGCGCTCATCCAGCGCATGGAGACGGACTCGGAGGATGATGAGTGATGGCGATTCTATACGTCGAGGAAATTCGCGATATGACTCCGCCCGAGCGGCAGGCGGAATTGGAGGGACTGGAGACGGAGCTACTCAACGCGAAGGCCGTGCAGGCCGCCGGTGGTGCACCGGAAAACCCGGGACGGCTCGGGGAACTCCGCCGGACCATCGCCCGG
>SKQO01000155.1 GCA_007118975.1 Halobacteriales archaeon
GTCGCGATCCGAATAGGCCGTGACGCCCTTCTGGATACAGGCACCCAGTTCGGTCAGGCGGGCGCGGGTTTCGTCGGGGTCGTCGAGCAACGCCGTCGCGTTCCAGCACCTGGGGAACAGGAGCTGTTTGAGAAGCGGGAGTTCGTCACGCAGGGAATCGCGGCGAGGATACACCCGCGAGGCGTCGGTCGGGAAGGGCGATTCGTCCGTTCGATAGGCCTCGACGAGTTCTCGGTGAGCGTCGCCGGTGTACTCGTATTCCATTCGTTAGGTTGTGACGCCGTCGAGTAAAGTCAGTTATTGTACCCGCCCCCGTTTGTCGTCATCGGACTGCTGGGTCCATCCTCTCTATCGTGCATGTCGCCTGGTGACAGTCTCATCGCCACGACGGTTGTTTCACCCAGTCAGGCAAGAGCCAGCAGTGTATCGAAGAACGGACCGGGTCGGGGCACACTGAATCGACGACTGCTTGATCGAGTATGTACGTCGTGGATACGAGTCACGTGGTTACGTCTCCTACCTCATCGGTCTCGAACGGATTTTCCCGTTTCGATCCCGCCATCTCCAGCGACGTCATGGCTCTCAGCGAGGAGACTCGTCCCAACCACGACGACCACGATGAGGGCGAAAGCCCACGTGAGTGCCGCGTTGGAGACGTTGATCGTCACGAGTGCGCTCCAGTCCACGACGGAGTCAATGACGACGAGATCTACATCTAGCGGAACGAGCGCCCCTGGGAGAGCGTTGATGCTCCCGTGCATGACCATCGCCAGCAGGATGCTGCCTCCCGTGCCGTTGTAGACCCAGGACAGCAAAATCGAGAACCCGAGGAGGCCGACGAACCAGGCCACCTGCGTGACGAGCGGCCACTGCGCGTGGGGCGCGAACGGATCGAAAAACAGCGGCAGGTGCCACACACCCCAGGCGACACCGATGATCACCGCCGTGGTAAGTCCGCTGTAGCGTTCCTGGAGCTCTGGTTGTGCGAATCCTCGCCAGCCGATCTCTTCCTGTCCCCCGCCGATGAACGTCCCGAGAATGACGCCGATCACCAGGGCTGTGAGCGCCGGCGAGAACGCCTCGAAGTCGATCGGACCGCCCAACAGGTCGGCCAGCAGGGCTGAGCCAAGCCCGATCGCTGCCGGAATCCCTATCGCCGCTGCGTACCACTTCGGATGGACGCGCCAGTCGATGATCCCTCGTGCCCACTCTCGGAGATCCTCGTCACTCACGTACACGACGATAACGGCGGCGATAGCGGGGCCTGCGGCGCTCAAGAACCCGCTCACGATCCACCGTATCCACGACATCTCCACCCCGAGAACGATGACCAGCCCGTTGAGTGTCCAGGAGATCCCAAATGCCAACAGAAAGAATGCAACGATCCGGTTGGTTTTGATCCAATTGGAAATCGCGTTCATGGTGCCGAGATGTTTTCAGCACACATAGAGTCCAGATACGATTCTCGAGCCCCGAGAATTATATTAATGAGATATAGTCTGTTATTGTGTATCATTCACATGGAACCAGTCGAAGCCAAGTCGAAGATCGAAAACGGACTACGAAAGACGGTGGATGACACCCCTGCGTTCGACAACGCGATATCTCTCCTTCACTCGGGGAGCCGAGACATCCACTGGCATCTGGCCCACGGCCAGGTCGGCGATACACCGGCCGCACCGAACCAACCGTACCACGCTGCAAGCGTCGGAAAGGCCTTCACCTCGACGCTCATCGCCATGCTGGTCGAGGAGGGAGCGCTGGAATTCGACGATCCGATTTTGCCGTACCTGACTGACGAAGTATTCGATGGCCTCCACGTCTACCGCGGGACGGACTACACTGATGACATTCATATCCATCACCTGTTGAGCCACACCTCCGGTCTACCGCACCTCCTCAGCGACGATTTCGGGCTGTTGAACCGGAGAAAAGAGCAATCGCCGGAGGGGAAAACGTTTCTCGACGTGATGACGGACGATCCGGATCGTTTCTGGGAACCCGAAGAGACGATCGAGTGGGCAAAAGAGAATTTACGTCCACACTTTCCGCCCGGAGACGGCATCCACTACTCGGAGGTCGGTTACAACCTTCTCGGGCTCGTTATCGAATCCGTTACGTCGAGGCCGTATCACGAGGCGTTGCACGACTACCTCTTCGAACCGCTGTCGATGGACCACTCGTATCTTTCCCAGTTTTCGGAACCCGCGGTCGAACCTGATCGACCCGTTCCACCCCTCCAGTGGGAGGACGAAACATTCGATGTCGAGGAGTATCGATCTTTCAGTGGCTGGTATGCGGGCGGTCAGACAGTGAACACAGCTGAGGATCTGTTCACGTTCCACCGTTCGCTGGTCGAAGGCGCCCTCGTAGACGAGGAGACGCTCGACGAGATGACCCAGTGGCGACGACTCTCCATCGGTCTCGACTACGGGTACGGAGTTGCCCGGTTCCGACCGATACCCTTGCTCCCGAAATATCGCGCCTGGGGCGGTATCGGAGCGACGAATTCGTTCATGTTCTACAGTCCCGGCACCGACGTATATCTGATCGGCACCTTCAACCAGACGGCGTCCAGAAACACGGCGTATCGATTCGCCTTCCGAGCAATTCGAACCGCTTCGAAAGTCGAATCGAGGGAGTAGCGAACGGTGGTTCGAACGGCTTCCCCCACCGTTTCGTGGATAGACCGTTACACCATTTGCCGCGTGTTCCGGGAGAGATGCTCGGTTCCGTAAATGGCTATCACTCCGATGGCGATCAGACAGACGAGAAGCGCCATCACCCAGAGAGTTATCGGATCGACGTCCTCTCGCAGGAGCCACACGGTCGATAACCAGGCGTTGAACGAGCCGTGGAGGAGGACGGCGAGTAACACACTCCCACGAGTGCTGTTGTACAGCCACGTGAATACCACCGCCAGAGCGATTCCCTGAACGACGAACGGCAGAACCGGGAGGTCCATCTGAACCGCACCAGGGACGACGAACAGGGGCGCGTGCCAGAGCATCCAGACCACGCCGACAACGAGACTCGCAGTCAGTGCGTCGAAGGACGACTGCATTCGCGGCAGCATGAAGCCACGCCAGCCGATCTCCTCCAATCCGCCCCCGATGATCGAACTCGCAATCACCAATCCGACGAACAGCAGTGCGAATTCAGGGCCAGGCATCGGTGTATTCAATCCCCGAATCTGCGAGTCGAGCGCGAGCGTACTGACGACGATGGCACCGGGGAACAATAAAGCGACGCCGTACCACCACCAGCCGACACGCCATCGGAGGAGCCGACTCAATAACTGCCGCGTGGACTGGCTCCCGTCGGTGAGTTGTGTCACGACGACGGCCGCGATCGGCGGACCGAGTCCGCCGAGAAGCCACAGTACTCCTCCAATATTGATTCCCGGTTCGATACCGAGCACGGAGAGCACACTCCACGCAGTCCACGAGATGAAGAAGGTCAGTAGGATGAACGCGAGAAGGGGACGTCGTGCGGTCCTCATCGTGCCTCCGCGTGAAGGTACCCGCCAACGTAACCCCCAGCTGCGCTCAAGCCGACAAACCAGAGCAACATCATCGGCAGCATCACCCCGAAGATGAGTACTAATTCAAATCCACCGGGAACGCCGCCGGGCCCGGTGGGTACAGCAGCAAACAGAGCGAACCCGACAATCATTATCAGGAACAGGGGTACAGCGGCTATCGCGCCGGATATGGCCCCTACTTTCGATCCTCGTGTGGGTGGTTCCGCCTGAAGGTAGCCAGCAATGGCGCCACCCAGGAGCGGCGAAAAACCCGTGAACGAGAGACCTATCGTGATAACCGCACCGACGACCGCATTGATCCACGTATCTCCGGCTCCCATGAGCTTACTATTTCATACGTCGGAATATAAACGAATACGTGTATTCTTTGGTGTTGAGAATCAACCTCTGGTACTATCGCGACGCAGAACCAGTATTGATACATGCAACAGATCCATCTTCTCGCTCACGGTGGGAAGTGTTTCTCCGGGAGGAGGCGGGTTGTATGAAGATCCTCGTTTTCGGCGCAGGTCCGATGGGCAGTCTGAAGGCAGCCCGACTTCACGAAGCGGGCCACGATGTAACTATTCTCGCCCGGGGACAGCGATTAACAGATCTTCGAGAACACGGAATCGTCATTCAGGAAGAAGGGACTGCCGAGGTGGAAGTCGCTCCCGTTCACGTGGTAGAGTCGTTCGAACCCGACGATGACTACGATCTCGTCCTGGTCGTCATGGGGGAGCATCAAGCCGTACAGATTCTGGACACGTTGGCAGAAAACGAACACGTCCCGACGTTCTGCTTCATGGGGAACAACGTCAACGGCACTGATGAAATGGTTCGGGCACTGGGCAAAGAGCGTGTGATGCTGGGCTTTCCGTACCCCGGTGGGAAACGAGACGGCCACATCATGCGAGTGCTTCCGATCAACGAGGACCGGAGATACACCATCCCGATCGGGGAGGTCGATGGAACGATTCAGGCCAGAACTCGACAGGTGGCTGCCGTGCTGGAGGACATGTGCGGGTACGACATCGAGATCCGGACGGACATGGAGAACTGGTTGAAGTACCACGCCGCGTTGCTCATGTCCGGGTTCGTCCCCGCGCTGTACGCCGCAGACACCAGTATGAAACGGCTGGGTAAGACCAGAGACCTGCTGGTGCTGTCGGTCCGTGCGACGAAGGAGGCGCTGCGGGGATTGCGTAACGCAGGTACGCACCCAGTCCGCCGGTCGTGAGGACATTCGAGTACGTTCCGGAGCCGATCTGTGTCTGGGCCATCGGGTGGCTCATGCGAACGGAGTACGCGAAGATCTCGGTCGAAGGGCACGCCCGGGATGGCCGAGACGAAATGCGATACCTGTTCGACGGGTTGTGTTCGATACTAGACGAGGCGGACGTGGAAATGGATGCCATCGACCAGCTGGCTCCGTATTACGATCCAGAGGTACCGCCGTATCCCGAAGGCAAACGAGACATATCCATGAGGTGGGGCGGTCTCGCCGGTCCCGTAATCGGAACTGGAGCACTCGCGCTCGTTCTTCGGCGGTTGCGCTCGAAAGCGAGAGCTGATTCCGCGGCCGAACGGGAATCTGGTGGCGTCTATTACGAGGTGAGCGGCCCCGAAGACGCGACCGCGGTGGTGTACACGCACGGATTCGCCCTCGACCGCGAGACGTGGCGGGAGCAGACCGCTACGCTGTCGGAGTCGTATCGGGTTCTCTCGTGGGACGTCCCTGGATGTGGCGACTCTGCCGGGTCGAGTGTGCCGGTTCGATTCGATGTCTCGGCTCGCAAGGTGCTCGACGTACTGGACGAAGAAAGAATCGACCAGGCTGTTCTGGTCGGCCAGTCGATGGGGAGCTTGATGAACCAGTACGTTGCGTACCATCACCCCGACCGCGTGCAAGCTCTGGTTCA
>SKQO01000068.1 GCA_007118975.1 Halobacteriales archaeon
AGTCGTCCACACGCTCGCCGTGCTAGAACCCCTGTTACCCGACGTGTGGGCGAGTTCTGACAGTGCTGAGGAATGGGATGAGGTGCTTGGCACCGCAATGCCATTGCTCGAAGCCGGCGAGATCGCCGAGGGAGTCGACACCGTCTTCCAGTACCTCGGAGGTCCAGATTACCGCGAAGCCTCCGACCAGCACCTGCCACCAGACTGGTTCGATCGCGTGGTCGAAGATTGGGAAGGGCCGTTGCAGCACGATTTCGTCGCGATGAACTCCTGGGAGTTCGCCAGAGAGGATGCAGCCCGAATCAATGCCCCCGTGCTGAACCTGAAAGCGGCCAACAGCACGCCAGGTCACCAGGAGATCCACCGGCGGGTTCAGGCGTGGATTCCGCACGCTGAGAGCGCCGTCCTTCCGGACACGGCACACTTCATGCCGGAAACCAATCCGAGAAGTACCGCCGAAGCCCTGGCCGCGTTCTTCGCCAACCATCCGATGGGCTAATGATGGGAACTCGGTAACATTTCTCGTCGCGGTAACGAGTCGATAAGTGATTAGTGCGATGACTGCTCGACCAGTAGCTGAAAGACATTACTTACCGAATGTTGCCTATTATATGTGGGCGAATAGCATACATCTGCAATACGGACCAGGGTAGTTTGGAGAAAGTGGATGAGTTGAGTGCGATGGTCCTATTGAACCACGGTGGTGGATGCTGACGACAGACCAGTTTATTGGACCGGTACGAGAAGTTACCCACATGGCCAACTCGCTGCCGAGGAGCGTCCCGCTCCCGACGACCCGGTGGGCCGGCGCCGGCAGCGAGCTCGCTGCCCAACTTCGCGACGGTGACGAGTTCGTGGTGATCCAAGACAACGACGGTGACCCGGTTGCGGGATGGACGGACGTCCCGGAGGGCGTCCGGCTCGCCGCAACCGGTGAACCCGAGAGGTGCTCGGGGGAGGGTCAACGCCTTCGCGGCGGGGATGGAGCCGGTCCGACACGACCGGCTGGTCTGGACCGACGACGACTTCCACCACCTGCCGGACTGGCTGGGACCCTCACCGCTGATTATGAGCGCCAGGGGCGCGTCACTCGCTCGGAAACCCGGTAGACGGAGGCCTCCGGTCGATGATCATGTCCGTTGTGAGAGTTTTCCCGAGTTCTCACCTGGCGTTGGCGGCTCAGATCACGAGACCGAGCTTACAATAGTTAGCCTCCGGGTTTTCCCCGACTGACCACCACGTATCCGGTATTGTCCCGTTGGGACAGGTGTCAACGATGACCAAACCAATACGATTGCAGAACGGAAACGTACTGAAAACAGACCGATTCGGGAATGGGGTGGATCGAGCTCGAAACGTGAGCGGAGGGAACAGCCAATGAGCACCAAGACTCACCCGGACGAGGGGCGAATTCGCCGAGTTACGTCCGATGACGGCACCGAAATCGCCGGTCGAGTCCATGGAGACGGGCCACCTATCGTATTCGTTCACGGGGGACTAACGGATGGCGACTTCGCGTGGGCAGAAATGCTCCCGCACGTGACCGACCGATTCACCTGTTATCTTCCGAGTATGCGCGGGGCGGGGCTGAGCGATGATCACGACGACATGCGACCCGAACGTCACGTGGAAGACCTGGTGGCGTTCATCGACAGCATTGACGAACAGGTCGGCTTGATCGGGCATTCAGGCGGCGGTACCATCGCATTCGGTGCGGTGCAACGAGGAGCCAACGTGGCAGCGATGGCGGCATACGAGCCCGCGGTGTTCGAATTCTGGGAGGAGGGAGCGGATGCCGAACGGTATCAGAAAGCCATCATTAGCATGGGTGAAGCAGCGGCTGAGGGGCGAATGACAGATGGCGCACGGGATCTTCTCAGCGTCTTTGCGAATGATGAAGAGCTTGCCAGAATGGAGGAAGAAGGGATTTTCGAGCACGCCGGTCAGTATGTCCCGCAATTGTTGCAAATATTCGAACAGGCACCCAGGACCGAAGCGCCCAATCCCAACGATCCATCAGAATTGTCCACGGTATCAATTCCGGTATTGCTGCTATACGGTTCAGAGACCACCACTGCCCATACCGATTCCGTCTATTATCTCAACGAGCAACTCCCGAATTGCCAGATGCGCGAAATCGCCGGGAGCGGACACATGGCCCCTGCGCTCGGGTCGGAGGCCGTTGCAACGGCGTTTGTCGAGTTTTTCGACGATCAATTGAGCCAAGCGCCATCTAACTCGATGCCGGAGTAAAGGGAAAGCACAGCAATGCCTGTCAATTTTGATCGCCAAAATTTAATCTCAATGAAAAACGTGGCACAAATTACGTTTCATCACTAATTCTCTGAACTCAACCGGTTTCTCCTGATCTTAGGGCTGAGTGAGTCAGGAAAACTGATTCACCAACGAAATGCCACGTTGGTAGTGAGCCTGCCCGAGACCGCTCATATCTTGCTCAGGTACCCGGATCAAATCGAGTTCACTGGAGCGGTTAATACGGCGAACTCACGCGTCAATTCTGGAGACGTAAACAAGGATGTCCCTGTTCTGGCTATGAAGCGGTTCGCCCCCAATGACGCTATCGATAGGCTTCCATAACGTATGATTCGAAGGGAAAGACGACCCCTTCATCGTCCGTATATTCGTTGAGTTCGTCTTCGACGTCTTTGATGAGTTCATCTCGAACGGCCTTCGGAGCGGCTCCAATTGGTTGTCCAAGTGGCGAGGTTGCCGCCTGTCTGTGAATGAATGCCTCGACCGAAGGAAAACGCACCGAGCCGATGTCGATGGTTACCGACACATCATCAAATCCCGCTTCTTGTGCCATCTGTCGGAGGTCGGCGCCATCCCAAGCAGGGAATGGGCCGTGCATCATTGTCCCCCACTCGTCGCCAATGTGCTGTGATAACGCTTCGGCCAAGACTTCCCATCCAGGCTGATATTCCAAGGAGCGCCCGACATTCAGTAACACACGACCGTCTGGCGCAACGACGCGACGTATCTCCTCAAGCGCAAGGATGGGGTCGTCGAAGAAGGGAAGGCCCTGTTGGCAGAGGACGATGTCAAATCGTCCATCTGCAAACGGAAGGTCAGCGACGTCCGCCTCCTGCCAATCAATTGTAAGTCCCTCCGCCGTTGCGGTTTTCCTAGCCACTGCTAACATTCCGTCGTCATTATCGACACCCACGACGGACCCCTCCGCGCCGACTAAGAGAGCCGCGAGCCGCGCAACGACACCAGTCCCACACGCGATATCGAGTACGTGATCACCATCCTGGATAGTGGCTCGGTCAGTGAGTCGCTCTGCCCACGGTGAGAAAATCACCGGCACGAATAACTCCTCGTACGCTTCGGGAGAACCCTGTTCGAACTGCCAATTAGTTGCTTGATTTGTTCGTTTACTCATGATCTCTCAATCACCACAACGTCGAAACGATTGTTCCACGGCGTCCCTCGCGGATCTCCTGTTCGCATCATCCCCATCACGGGACCGATTACGCCGCAATCGGAGGTATAAATTCCCCGTGAAAGATTTCACACCGTGAAAGAAGAGGTAAACGTCATTTAGAAAAACGAATCGAGCGAGATGAGAGCGTCAGCGTCGTGGAACGGTGTGGCTTCCGCTCGTACCCGTTGATAGTATGATTCTGCCCATTCAACTAATTCGGGCGACCCGGTATCGATGGTGGCCTGAAAGGCACCCGTTTCACCGTCGTAGCAACAGATGCTGACGTGGTCGTCGAACAGACAGATCCCACACCGGTCGTCGAGCGGGAGATTATCGTGGAGCCAGACGGTACAATTGCTATGTTGTACGGCCTTCAGTACGGCGTCTGGATCCCATGCGAGGATCTGCTCGAAAACCTCGGGTGGATAGACATAGTCACTCCGCAGATCGTCAAGTGACCTCTCAAAGAAAACTTCAAGATTGCTCGATTTCAGCATCACCATCCCGAAACCGCGCATCAATCCGGCCTCCTGCACGAGTTCCCCCGCTTGGGAGCAGATCCTGATACACTCGTTCCATGTATGGTTCAAACAAAAAATGATATTTTGGCAGGATAATTCAAATTACCCGAAAGACTCAGTCCTTAGCTGTTGGAACATTCGATAAAAATTACTCCACACAGCAACTCATTTGCGAAACATCACGTCGGAAGGCCTGGCAGGCGTGTTTGAACGCCTCTGAAAACGTCGGGAATGGATGAATCGTGTCGATAATATCATCGACCGTGAGCCCGAACTTGACGGCGAGCGTTGCCTCGGATATCATATCAGCCGCCCTCGGTCCAACCATATGGACACCGACGATCTCGTCGGTTTCGTGGTGTTTGACGACCTGGACAAATCCACGCGTATCCTTGACCGCCCTGGCCTTGGGCACATCTTTCATTCGAACGGTCTCGCAGGTACAGGTCCCGTGCTGGTCCATGTAAGCCGCCTCGGTGAGGCCGACGGAAGCGACCTCTGGACTCGTATAGACGACTTTGGGGACTTCTCTGTAATTGATGCCAATTCCTTCATCGCCGAAGGCGTTCCGAACGACGTGGTTTCCTTCCTTGGCGGCGACCGTCTCCAGCATCGGTTCGCCGATGCAATCACCGGCGGCATAGATAGCAGGATTGGTAGTTTGAAACGTGTGATCCACACGGATTGCGCCTGCCTCCGCCGTCTCGATCCCAATCGAATCCAACCCGATGTCGGTGGTGTTCGGCGAGACACTGGTGGCCAGAAAGAGGTCCGACCCCTCAAATTCCCGCGGCTCGCCGCTCACCTCTGTCCGAACGAGAACACCAACTTGGTCCGACGCGTCACTTGAGACCGAAGTCGGACTGATCTCCCGGATATTGACATCCGTTACGACCGATATTCCCTCCGCTTCGAATGTTCGTTCGAGCTCACGACCTAGTCGCGGATCCATGCCGGAGAGGATGTGGCCCGACCGTTGCAGTATGGTCACGTCTGCGCCCATGTGATGCAGAATCTGGCTCCATTCCAACCCGACGTACCCACCACCGATCACCACCACTTTTTCAGGTAATTCCCGACGTTCAAGAATTGTCTCGCTCGTCTCATAATCCACCGTATCGAGGCCATCGAACGGGATGATTCGTGGCGAACTCCCGGTCGCTACCAATGCCCGTTCACCGACAATCTCGGTTCCTGCATCCGGCCCATCTTTGACGAGAATCGTCGTATCGTCGATGAATCGGCCATACCCTTTGTAGATCGCAGTACCGAAATGATCGGCGACACTGGTGTAATTTTGATCCCGGAGTGATGCCACCAACGTATCTTTTTCATCGATGGCGTCTCCCCAATCCGTTGTCGGTTGCGCTCGGTCATACTGGACCGCATCAAATGGATTTCGGGGTGGTTCGAACGCCGTCTTACCAACCTC
>SKQO01000136.1 GCA_007118975.1 Halobacteriales archaeon
AACTCCGCCTCGTAGTAAACGCCGGGACGGTTGGGTAGCACGGCTCCTTCCCCCACATCGTGGACCTCCACGACGCTGACGACGCTACCCACCTCCTCGTCCATGCGGCCTTCCAGTTTTTCCTGTAGCAGTCGCTTCACCAGCGCCGGGGTAACGTTGTCCAGGTCCCCGGGCGGGACTTCGATCGTATCTTTCAGTTTGACCCGTTTATACATGTCAAGGGTGTATGATCGTCATGTTGTTTCGCCCCCTTAAACTAATTACCGGGATCTCGGCCGCAAGGACCCGATCCCGCAGGGGGCCGTCGTTCGTGGCCACGTAGTCTACCGCACCGTCCGCGGCGAGGGTGGCGATTGCCGTGTCCGCGCTTTCGTGTTCGTGGTCCAGCTCGCGGCACCGGTCCGCAGCCAGGCGGGAGCCGACCTTCGCAGCACGTGCCCGGTCGCCGGTGCCGGCAGTCGAGAGCTCCCGAAGCTCCCGAGCCACCGCGACAGGAACGACCGGATCTACCCGGCCGAGTAGCCGTTCGATCTCCTCGAACGGGTCGACATCGGACTCGACGGGCATCAGTAGCACGTTGGTATCGAGGGCAACCACCGGGTCGCTCACGACTCGTCGATCAGCGTCCCGACACCGATGAGCCGCCACCGGGTGCCCACTCGCCGGTTGATCGCGATCTTTGCTCCCGGTCGGGCACAGATCGGTCGTTTCAGTTGTACCTCGCACTCGTCGCCACGGGCACTCGTGACGGCACCGACCGTCGTCGCAGTCCCGATCGTCATCATTAACGGTTCACCGGTACTGATCTCGTCGATCCCGCCACTCCCGACGTCGCCCACCACGCGGTCGAGCAACTCGACGTCCATGGTGAACGATTCCCAGGTTGGCGGAAGCCGGCCGGGTGGCCCAGCGACCTGGCCGGCGAGCGCGTCACCTTTGGCAAGACTCGGGTCGAGGCCGGTCCCGGCGCCGAGGAGCCCGCCCGGTTCGACCTCGTCTACGAAGTCGCCCCCTGCCTGGAGCGACCGTATCTCCGTCTGGACGGGTTGCCATCCCCCGTCGCGTTCGACACCGGGTCGGAGTTCGAGGTCTTGGCCCACCGATAGCCGGCCGGACACCAGGCTACCGCCGATGACGCCACCGGTCAGGTTTTCCCAGGTCGTCCCGGGTTTGTTGATGTCGAAACTTCGGGCAACGTGCATCACCGGATCGTCATCCGGATCCCGATCCGGAGTGGGGATCTCGTCCTCGATCGCGGCGATCAAGAGGTCAATGTTCACCTCTTGCTGGGCGCTAATCGGGACGATGGGGGCGCCTTCAGCGACAGTCCCCTCGATGAACGTCTGGATCTGTTCGTGGTTTTCCAGGACAGTCTCGCGGTCGACCAGGTCGACCTTGTTCTGTGCGATAACGATGTTTTCGATCCCGATGATGTCGAGTGCCATCAGGTGCTCTTCGGTCTGCGGCTGGGGCACTGGCTCCGAGGCGCTGATGACGAGAATCGCCCCGTCCATCAACGACGCCCCCGATAGCATCGTGGCCATGAGCGTCTCGTGGCCGGGTGCATCGACAAAGGAGACCGTCCGGAGGGGTTCGCTTTCGCTCCCGTCCGGGCACTCCTCGTCCACCGTGTACCGTTCCGGCGGCTCGAGGTCCGAGCACTGCCTGAACGTCGCGTCGGCGTACCCGAGCCGAATGGAAATCCCGCGTTTCATCTCCTCGGAGTGTTGGTCGGTCCACTCCCCCGAGAACGCCTGGACCAGGGTGGTCTTCCCGTGGTCTACGTGTCCCACAAGGCCGATATTCACCTCCGGCTGTTCTTTTGTAGCTGGCAAACTTCCCTCCTTCAACAACTAGTCATAGTTTCGCCCTGAAAGCCCCTTAAGCGTACTGTTCTGGGGAAGCCTGGCTGGCGGTGGTCTTTTCGCGGCAGGGCGACCACCAGTAACCGTGCGAGAGTTCAGGTTCGAATTGCGAGTCTGCGCCGCCCTCGAGGACCGGGAGGAGGGTATGGTTGCTCGCCAGCTCGGCGGTGGCGTCCACCATCCCGGCAACCGAATCCTCGACGTTGTCGTCGTGGAACCCGGTCCTTCATTCGAGCATCGGGTCGCACTCGCGGCCACCGAGATCCCACCCCCGGCCATCGACTGTCGGATCGGACCGGGACGGGCACGACCGTGGCCCCCGGACGCTGACTGGCACCCGGAAACGGCCACCCGCATTCGAGAGGAGGCCGAAGCAGCGGGATTTTTCGAATCCGAACGCCGCGGGGGGCGTCGGTACGTGCGACAGACGACACGGTATCCGCGGGATTGGTTCGGCGCCATCACTGCCATCGAGAACAAACCCGATCTCGCGAGACCCGGGACGCTCTCCGCCCAGTTGCGCCACGACGTCAGTCTCAGGATGGTCGATCAGGTGGTACTCGCCACCCGATCGCACGTCACGGGGGCACACCTGAATCGGCTCCCGCCAGCCGTCGGTGTCTGGCGAATCCACGGGGACCGTGACCCTACGATCGAGGTGATTCGGGAACCGACCAAGCTTTCCGCGGACGAGTGGGGGATCGAGATCCTCGAGCGTGATCGGACGCAGGCGGCGGTCAGGACGGTCAGCCCGGCGGCCAAGGCCGACGCCCGCCTCCGAATCGCGGAACGGGCCTACGGGAAAGGCTGGCGGCCGTCGTCGTTTCCCGGCTGCGAGCATGCGGAAGCCTGGTCGGTCGCGGGCACCTCGGTCCCCGGTTGCGAATGGTATGATCGAATCGTCGACCCGGGCGAATGTGGGGCGGCATGTCCCGGCTATTGTGCCGCCTCCCCGCCGCCAGTTGATGCTGCAGCAGAACGAGCACGCCGAACGGCCTGGAATCCGACCGCTCGTGGCCCGGCGACCTCCCAGGGTCGTCTCACCGAGTTCTCCGAGTCAACCGGTCAGAGTTCGTAACGTTCCCCGTCTACCGCAAGCGGCTCCGCGAAGGCCTCCGACGGCGGATAAAAGTGGCTCAGGTGAACCAATCGTGCCTCTGTGGCGTCGACGAGGTCCGCGAGTGCCAGTGCCCCCTCGCGCGTCAGGTGCTTCGAACCGAACGTCTTCGGCGTCCCGTCGGGTGTTTCGTGGGCGCCCCCGGCAGGGTGGTTTTCACAGAATGCGGCGGGAACGAGGGCGTCGACCAGGAAGAGATCGGGCTCGTGGAACCGTTCCAGGGACCGTTCCGGGATGCTCCAGTTCGTATCACCGGAAATCGCCAGCTTCCCGCCGCTCGGATGGGTCACCACGACGCCGTAACAGTCGACCGGCGGATGTTCGACGGGGACGAGTTCCACGCCGAGCCCACACACCTCGCGGGTCTCATACGGCGGGAGTTCCTCGACCTGCACCGCGTCGAGGTAGTCGTATCGCTTTCTGATCGTCGTGGCCACACTTTCCCCGGTCGCCGGATCCACCCGATCGCTGGCGTGAACGGGGAGGTGACGAAAGACCCGGTAGGCGTTCCCGAGGCCGTCGAGGTGATCGAAATGGATGTGGGTGATGACTGCGGCATCCGGCAGCGGGACGTCGTGGTCGAGAAACTGGGTGCGGAAATCCGGACTGGCGTCGATCAACAACGACTGGTCGGTATCCGGGTTCCGAACGTGGACCGAAAAGCGGGTTCGGGAGATCCCACGATCCTTCGCCGCGCGGCACGTCTCGCAACCACACCCCGCAGCGGGCGTGCCCGTGCTATCCCCGGCCCCGAGCAGCGTGACTTCCATCAGTGATGCTCGTGGGAGTGACCGCCACCGCCGGCGACGAGTGCTTCGTGGTCACCATCGATCATGTCGAGATCCCGCAATGTGTCGCGTTCCTCGAACTCCCGGACGGCCGCGAGCAGGTCCTCTTGGGTGACCGTCCGCCGGTTCTCCGTCAGTGCCTCGAGGACTGCCTCCCGCAGGACCATCCGCAGATCGCTCCCCGTCAATCCCTCCGTCGCGGCAGCGATTTCCTCGGGGTCGAAATCCGAGATGTCCATCTGTCGGGTAACGACGCGCAGGATGTCCGCGCGCATCGGTTCGTCGGGTTTGGGGAAGTTGACGATCTCGTCGAACCGACGCCATGCGGCCGCGTCTAGTTCGTCCGGGTGATTCGTCGCACCGATCAACAGTACCTCGTCGCGGATCAAACTCACTTCATCGATCGATTTGAGCAGGGTATTGACCGCCCGTTTGATGGCCGCATGTTCGTCCGATCGCCGGGTTTTCGCCACGAAATCGAACTCGTCGATGAACAGGATGCACGGGGCGAGTCGTTTGGCGACCTCGAAGAACTTATCCACGTTTTTGGCCGTCTCCCCCAAATACTGGCTCGTGATCATCGAGAGTTTGACTTCGACGAAAGGGAGGTCGAGCTCTTCGGCGAGTGCCCGCGAGGCGGTCGTTTTCCCGGTTCCCGGCGGTCCCACGAAGAGAAGCTTCCCGATCTCACGGAGCCCGATTGCACCGAGATAATCGCGGTACTCGATCGCTTTTACGATCTTTCTAATCTCTTCTTCCTGCGCAGCCGTCAGGACGAGATCGTCGAGCGTCATCTCGATTTCTTCCGGTGCGCGGACATCTACGAGGTCGAGCATATCTTCGTCCTCCTCGTCTTGGAAGTATTCGGCGAGTAAGCTGTCAATCCACACTCGGTCAGCACGGATCGATCGATTCGCCGCCCGCGCTTCCTCGTAATCTACCTCCCCGTCAACATCGTCTGCGTATGCGTAGGCGAGCGTTGGATTGGCCTGCAACTGTTCGGCACCGACCCGATCGAAGAACCACGACTCTGCCATCGCGGCGTCGGCGAGCTTGATCGCGCCGGTAAAGTCGTCTCGCTCGGTGAACATCAATCCGGAAACAGCGTCCCATGGCCGCTCGACGCCAGTCGCTTGGCGAATGCCTTCGGTGGTCGCCGCAATGGGGCGTTCGATTTCTCCCCCCTCCCAGAACACACGCCGATGTTCGGGCGGCAGGTCTTGTTCGTCAAGCGCTTGATTGGCGTTGAAACTCCGCACGGTAAGAATGAATGTGATAACATCGAGGGCGGGATCGGTCATTCCCACTAGAATTGAAACCTTACCCGTTTAACCCCGTCGAAACGCAGCGTCTTGTACGCGTTTAAGACCACTAGGTGAGTACTACCGGTCAATGACTTCCGATCGGACTCCCGTCGTTGTTGCGGCATGTCGAACACCACAGGGCAGACGAGACGGTGCCCTCGCGAATATCCGGAGCGAGGACCTCTCAATCACGGTCGTTGAAGAACTCCTCTCGCGGACTGGGTTGACTGGCGACGACATCGACGATCTACAATGGGGGTGTGCTGACCAACGCGAAGAACAGGACA
>SKQO01000108.1 GCA_007118975.1 Halobacteriales archaeon
ACACCCCGACGCCTGATTTAAGCTCGTTGTCAGTGGAGGAGCTAAGGGAGTTGGCCGAGGAGAGCGTCACTGGCGGCGGGGAAACACGCACCACATCGACGAGAACCACACGGCCGCGATCTGAAGTTGTGAAAAGATTCGCGTCGACTCGGGCTGATGGTACATGCGAAGGGTGTGGTCATGATGCGCCTTTTGTTGACGAATCAGGAGAGCCGTTCTTGGAAGTCCATCATCTCCACCGCCGGAGTGACGGTGGACCCGACGATCCTGACAACGTTGCAGCGTTATGTCCGAATTGTCATCGTCGGGTCCACCACGGTCAAGACGGGAAAGACTACAACAACGAGATCATCGAGTCCTTGTCGTAGGTGTGGTTCAATATGGTACTAGAATCGCCTCACCAAGTCACGTCGCTTGTTTTCGCACCGGGCAGGTTGTTTCTATCTTAGCACTTGGACAACGCCCGACAGACGCGAATCTCGTACGATATGGGCTGGTCAGTAGTCCCCCATGTCGATGTGGCGATTCAATAGATGAGATTAGCGGCCGTTCCGGTTTTTTCAACGGTTCACTACTGAACCAGGTATACCACTACCGCATCTACAGTCTCAGCGCCGCGGGCGTGACTATGGATATGTCCTCTGAGTGTCTAATCTTGGGCTGACAGCCGTTCTTTCACTTGGTAGCGTAATTTGGAACGGGAGATTGTCCCACTATCGGCTTTACTGTGGCAGTTAGGACAAAGTACAATGAGGTTCTTTCGGGTGTTTGGTCCACCCTCTCGACGTGGTTTGATGTGGTGGATATGAAGTTGATCAAATTGATTCTCGCAATACTCACAACGCCGATTTGCACGCTCAAAGAACAACTCATTTTTGAGATTTTGTGACGGTGGCGGCGTCTTTTCTTGGTCCTCATCCGCAGAAGCATGTGAATCACTTCCCGTCGCCTTCGAAGTTCCTTCACTGATTATTTCTTCGGCAGGGGTGATCAATATAGAGAAACCTTCCTGCCATCCACATTCTCGAGATAAATAACCAGCATACACAAACGGGAGTATACCTGCAGTGCCGAAGGCGAGCCCGATAGTGAGACCAATCGAATTGCCACCATCAATAAACGTGAAGACCAAAATGGCACCTAATACAACGCATACGCCACCGAGAGCTCCAACTGGCAATTCGGTCAACGCCACATCGTCTTCGTCGGCGCCTCGTCGCCGACCCTCATCGCTTGAGTATTCCATCCCAAGCGGAGGCGGCCCATGGGCTTTCTCTTCGAACAGTCCTTCAGCTTCGGAATAAGAACGGACCTCTTCGATCGGGATCAAATCGAGCAAAACTCCAGTACTTTCGTATGGTGGAGCGTCAGGGGTGAGCACTCGCAGTTGCGGCTCATTACGGAACGTGACTTCGTAAACGCCTTCCTCTCGCTTCTCGAGGCGCCAATCCCCCGTCCGTCGAACGACGCCCATGACAGGGGGAACAACATGAGATTATGAATAACTTCGGGCTAAGAACGTATCTAAACTATCCTCCAGTAAAATCGCCCACTTATCTAAACGAATTGGTAAGTAAGTAAACTAAAGCAGACAAAATATCAATCTGTGACAATTGTTTTACTGCTACGAGATGAATTTGGCGGGCGTTCATCCGTTATGTGGCAGAACGTTAACGGACTCGATTGGCATTCGTCCTTGGGATTCAGCGGTTCACTACTGAACGAGCCATACGGCTACCGCAGCTACAGTCTTAGCGCCGCGGGCGTGGTAAAGATCAGACCTTCGTGGTCTGGTTGACCCTCGCTGTGCAGACGAAACCAGTTACCAATCGCCCTTGAAATTCACATCAATCCCACAGATTTGGGCCATCCGCTTGATTTCTCGTTGTTTTCCTGCGCTGTTGACATTCGTATCGATATAATATCCGTCCTCAAGGGGCTGGTAAGCGACGACGGCACCTTCCCACTCATCACGATCGTTTATGACCGCTTTCGATCTCCCGGGCACCCACGGGATCTCGATCCGCTCCATCAGATCATGGTTCGTGATGAGGTAATTCGCCGCATCCACCATCGTCTTGGATTGGAGGTCGCCCCGGATTTCGAATGAATGCCCTTCGTCCTCGACGAATTGCACTACATACACATCTCCAGTCTGCTCGGTCTCGTGGCCGCGCGTAGCCGGGGTAGTTTTTGGCTTTTGCTGTTGCCCGCTCGTCTTCTTGATAAGAAGCGAAGCGTTCTCTGAGAACTCGTTGTAACTTTCTTGGAGGAAAGTAAACACCTCTCGATTCCGTTGATATGCGTATTTTTCCGCTAGATTGTGCAGTCCTCGTTCACACATAGGGGTATCTAAGTCCGCATTCGGTTTCCACAAATCGAGTATTTCGGCATCAGGATGACTCCGTCGATATCCGCGTAGAGTCCGTTCCACATCGTTCGTGCGGCCAATCTTCACTTGAAGAATCTGAAGTCCCCCATAACTTAACCGTTCTACCCTGATCGCGTAGAGCGCATCCGATGTCATTACCGGTGTTCTGTATCCCTCGACACTCGCCGCAATTATAACTGATTGGGCCAGTCGTGGAGCGTGAGCATCCTATTGAGGCAAGTCCCCACGATAACCGGGGCGCGTGGCGGATATGCTCATTCGAGGCTGCAGCAGGTTCACTGTAGAAATAAGCACGGTGACGGCCGGTTTGCTGAGTGAGCGTCAATAATGGCTATTCCCACCGTAAGGGTCGCTTCAGAGCCGGTTGCCTCGCGGGATGTTGCGATGGACTCGCCCATCCGGGTTGTTGGACCCGGGAGTTCATCGAACCAGTGACAGCACCAGATCTCGTACGAGACGAGCTAGCCAGCATTCGCCCGTGACGATACAGCGATTCAATAGATTAGATTAGCGGCCGTTCTGGTTTTTCAACGGTTTACTACTGAACCAGGCATACCGCTACCGGAACTACAGTCCTAGCGCCGCGGGCGGATTAGAGGGCCGACAATTCTTCGAGCCAGGGATGTGTATAACGGGCGTATGCATCAAGAGCCGAGTCTAAGTAACCAAACTTCAGATCGGTCGCTAAAACGCCACCAGGCAACGCAATAATCAGCCATCTCTCGATATGTTTCAAGAACTGAGTATTACATACAGAGAAGGTAGGCAGTGTGACGGGGCGCATCCTCCAGTCATGACGAGTCGAACTCCGTATTCGCCAAATAGGTTTCATGATCGGCTCGGTTATTGAGCGACGAGGATGACAGCGACAACCGCGAGCAGGAGCCCTGCGGCTCTCGTTGTAGTGAGTTCGTCTCCGAGCACGGCGATCCCGATGAACGCCGCGACGACGAAATACATGGCACCGAGCGTCGAGACGACCGTCGTAGAGCCACGTGAGAGACCGATATACATGGAGACAAACCCAATTCCCGCGAAAACACCAGCCACGCCAGCAAGCGCACCGCCTCGTGGCGTAATGGTCAGTGAGGCACCTGACACCAACACATATAAGACTGCAAGAATGGCTGCGACGACATATGATATCGCGGCAGCCGTCGTCGGGTCGATAGATTCTGCGGCAGCATTCCCCACAACGATCCAGATTCCCCACGAAACCATCGTCAGTAACCCGAATGCCACAGCCGCATTTATCTCTGGGACTTCCATCGGTTGTACCTTCGTCCCTGCGACGGGAAAAGCCGCTGTTTGGCCCAATTCTGATCAAGGCAAAGGAAACAACCGCCAGTGACTGGCCTCACGTGTCGTTGGAACAGTATCTCATATTGATAGACGCGAGGTAGTGATTCTACGGTTTCAGTATTCGTCAATTTCGGACAAATTCGACCGAAATGAGTGATGGTTCCGTGATGAGTGCATCGTCTAAACCCACCAACTCATTCCTGTCTCCAAACCGTCGGTTCGCCGTCTTGGCTATTCACTCGTTCCCTGATAGCCCAATTCCTCGCTTGATGTCGCCATGTGTTGGCCAGGGTAGGTGCGTGACCTGGGCTGGAAACCGGAACCAGCGACACAACCAACGCTCGTACGAGACGATCACGCAACACTTCTCCCCAATGGGATCAACACGATGCTCAGTTTGACGTGTCGATATAGGACCTGATATCCCGCGAGTTACTCCCCAAACCAACCTGAAAGCGGCTATTCACTCGTACAAACCAATCACAGACACCCCGTAGACCGCGCCTGTAGGCGATAACAACCGATCAGTCGGAGATGAACTTGTTATTTCGCCAGTCGACGCCGTTCGAGCCGCTGGGTTCGCTCCCGGCCCCTTCGACGACCTCTACCGTGGCGGCTCGATCCTCGCCCTCAACGATGCGCGTCGCGTTGAGATCACCGTCTTGGGCCGTAATCGCGGTCAACGTTCCCTTCTCCGACAGTAATGCGATGTCCCTGAGGACGACGAACATCTCGTACTGAAGCGCGGAGTTCTGCAGAACGGTCTCCCGATCCCCCTTGAACGCGGCGTACTCGACGAGTTCAGAGGGGATCTCTTCCTCTTCTTCACCCCAGGCCGGGGGCGCCCCCTGAAAGTCGTCCGGGTCCTCCTCGTATACGCGCACCTCGGTGACACTCGCCTTCAACTGGGCTGGCGGGGTATACTTGTCCACGACGCCCTCGGCCGGGACGGCCTTCAGAATGAGTGTGTTGTTCCGGCGAGTCAGGTCGACGCCGTCGACGCGGTCCGGGAGCTCTGGATCCTCAAGGTACTCGAGCAACGTTTCATACGGAAGTTCCAACGTCGAATGTAGTGTATACACGTCACCTGTCATAGCTCAACCCGATCCGGAAGCGACTCAACGGACGCCCCCATGCGGGAAAGTACGTCGCGCAGGCATATATCGGCTATCCTTTTCTCCCGTCAGATCGGTGGCCGAAAATTACCGGGTTCTCACTCACCCGCGAGCGTCTGGCCTAGCTCATCGCGCTCTTCCAGTTCCGCCAGAATGTCGCTCCCTCCGACGAACTCCCCGTCGACGAACGTTTGGGGGATCGTCTCCCACCCGCTGTGGCGCTCCAGTGCCACCCGGAATTCGTCGAGGGACTCGAGCGTGTCGACAACTTCGAAGTCCGATCGATGATTGCCGACGAAATTGAGCGCCCGTTGGGAGAACCCACACTGGGGCATCAGGCGATTTCCTTTGATGAACAGGACGACCTCGTGTTCCTCGATTGCCTCATCAACGCGCTGGTCGACCTCTTCCTGCGAAAGCTGCTGGTCGGGTTGGAACGGCATGAGCACCACTTGGTCACACGTGGTGAAAGGCGTTGTGTCACTGCGACCCGCCGACCGGCAGGACCTGCATCAACGAGTACACCGGCACTCCCTCGATCTCCTCGACGCCTTGCTTGTCGACGATCACCGCACAGCAGACCGGCTCCCCACCGGCCTCGCGAACCGCCTCGACCGTTTCAGTCATCGTCGTCCCGCTGGTGATCGTGTCGTCGACGACGTAACAGGCCCGTTCACGGATGCTCGCGAAATTCCGCGAGAAGCTCCCACCGAGCTGGTCGATGTCCCCTTCCTCCCACTGGTGTTTCCGGGGCGTGTAGGTGGCGAGGTCGGTCTCAAGGGTATGGCCCACCATCGTCGCAAGCGGGGCGCCGGCTTTCTCGATGCCCACGGTGAGGTCGATGTCGTCGCCGTGTTTGCGGAGTAAGTCCGCGATCGCCCGGGAGATGTGGGACAGTCTGACGCTGTCACGACCGATTACGCTCCAATCGACGTGGACGTCCTGGGGTTGCTGGACCGGCCTGGCTGCCTTGCTCCCCGGCGTGTTTTCGGCCCGCTCCACCAGCCAGCTGGCGGTCTCCCGGGAAACGTTGAGCTCGTCCGCGATCTCCCCCCGCGACAGGCCCTGCTCGGCGAGCTCCGCGGCGCTGTCGATGAGGTCGTCGACGTTCTTCATGCCGAAGCGTTCGCCGGCGGATTTAATAGTGGTTCCGTCGCGCAGAGCGCGTGATTGAAGGCGCACAGGCGCCACGTTGGTCCCATGAACCGGTACGACCGCCTGTACGAGCTCTACGAGGCGTTCGATACCGGGACGCTCCGGCAGTACCAGCGCTTCGCCGACGTCTTTCCGCCAGTCGATTCACGGGTAGCCCTCGAGCAGTGGGAGGCGGTCACCGAGGAACTCGAGCGGCGGAAAGCGAAGATCACGAACACCACACCGGACGACGGGGCGTGGGCGGAGATCGTCGCCCGGGTATCTCGCGAGCAGGCGTTTACCGCCCTCGACCTCCACGCGACGTACGGTCGACCGGTGAACGTGTTGGTGCTCGATGTCGATGAAACGCTCCGATCCGCCGGCTCGACCGACAACGAGATCCCGCGTGCGACACTCGCGTTGCTCTCGAGTTTTCACGAAAACGAGGTCCCGATCGTCATCTGTACCGGCCAGACCCTCGAGAACGTGAAAGGATTCGCCATCCAGGGACTCGGCTCCGCGCTGGTTCACTCCGGATCAGTGAGTATCGTCTACGAGGGCGGAACCGGTGTCTTCACACCCGGGCACGGGGCTGCGACGAAGCGTCTCCTTTATGATGACCTCGACGAAGAGGTGATAGCAGTCTTCGAGACACTCCGTGCCCGCGCGCTATCAACCGCAACCGATACCGTATCGCGGGGTTGTCACCTCCAGGGCAACGAGTTCAACGTGACGATCAAGCCGAACTATCCGACCGGGAGCGACCGCGCTCGCGACCTCATCGAGCGGGCCCTGGTACACCTGATCGATCTCGTGGGTGAGATCGTCGCCGGCGAGCCTACGGGTTCACGATGGGCGCGGGCCACCTACGCTGCAGATCCCGACATCGCGGCCGTTCTCGACCGCAACGAGCTTCGGGTCGATCCAGAAAACGTCTCGATCCCCGAACAGGCCGCGCAAACGTTCGAACGGATCGATGTTGCCTACTACGAGGCCGACGCAGCGGAGGTGGCGAGCCTCGAACTGAACAAGGTCGCCGGGGTGAAGACGGCCTTCGAGATCCTGGAGGTGACGGACCCGTTCGCGGCCGTACTCGGCGATAGCAAGACGGACCTCCGCGTAATGGAGTGGTTAACGGCCCAAAACGCGGGGGTCGCCGCAGCGCCGTCACATGCCGCTGAGGCAGTACTCGAACACGTCCGCGGTACCGACGATCTCGTGTTCGAACCCGGCCGAAGTGCGGACATGCTTCGGATTATCGAGGCCCTTAACCGCTTGGACGGCATGACAACGTGAACCCGGGTCGTCAGACGAGTGTCTTCAGAACAGCTTAACCCGTCCACCGAAAAAGTAAATCCAGATCGAGGATGCCGCGGGACCGTGCCGTCGTCGCGATGTGCATCCTCGCCATCGTGGGGCTGATTGCGCTCGTGGGCGGGTCCGCGGTAGCGCTCGATGGCGGGGACGATGACGAGTTCGATCCGGACGAGCTGGTACTGGATGTTGCAATCGGCGCGGACGGTACCGCAAACTGGACCATCGAACACCGGTATCGGCTCGCCGACGATGCCGAGGAGGAGGCGTTCGATGAGCTCGCGACCGATATCGCGGACGATGAGGAAGCGTATCTGGACCGTTTCCTCGAACGGATGGGTAGCACCGTCGAGACGGCGGAAACGGAGACGAACAGAGACATGTCGATCTCCGACGCGAGGGTTGAAACCGAGCGGCGAACGCTCCCGCAGTCGTACGGCATCGTTCGATACGAGTTTACCTGGCACGGGTTCGCGTACAGCGAGGGCGACCGATTGCGCGCTGGGGATGCAGTCGGTGGCCTGTTCTTGGACGAAAACACCAACCTCCGATTCCGCTGGGACGATGACTGGTCGGTCGATGCGGTCAGTCCCACCCCCGACGAGGAGCGTGATAACGCGGTGACCTGGCGAGGACCGGTTGATTTCGCCACGGACGAACCGCGGGTGAGCCTCGTTCGGTCGGACGCGATGACTGAAGGGCTGTTCTCGATCGGTCAGCTCGCGATGCTCGCCGGGGTGCTCGCCATCGCCCTGCTCGGCGGCGGCGTCATGTTCCTGTATCGACGTGAAACACAGGCGACGGCTGCACCACCGGAGCAATCGGAGCCCGATATGGAACTATTAAGCAACGAAGAACAAGTGCTTGCTCTGCTTGAATCAAATGACGGGCGCATGAAACAACAGGCGATCGTCCAGGAACTCGGGTGGACCGACGCAAAGACGAGTCAGGTCGTCTCTGAACTCCGCGAAGCGGGCGAGGTTGAATCGTTTCGGCTCGGGCGCGAGAACGTGTTACGATTGCCGGAACCGGACGAGGATGGCCATTGACCTCCTCGCGCCCCTAAAGGAGCGAGATTTCATCGTGGGCAACGCAGCCAGCCATTGCCCCGGCGGAACTTGCGGGTTTGCTCACGCCTCGTTGGTCGAATGATCCGAGCGTTCCCGTCTCGGCCGTCGAGGGCGGCGTCCACTCGTGATCGTCCCACTGGAGGCACGCTACCGCGAATCGGTGTCCGCCCCGTGCCCGTCCAGGGTCACGGGGAGCGGGCCGAGCCATCGGCCAACCATAACGAATAGCAAGTGGATTGAACCAGGCGGAAACATCAATGGTGGTATTGTCGTTCAGAATCAATGCGACACCCACGATATTGGCATGGGCCTCGAGGCCACACAACAAGCAGCTGAGGGCATCTCCATACCGGAATACGGGTTCTGTTTGGCAATGCGGGCAGCGCGAACTCGAGTGTGCCTCCGAGACCGCATCGACCTCGATTCCTTAGGGTGCGAACGTTTCTTCAAGCCGGTCGATGAGCTGTCCGTGCGACCAGAAATTGTGTGTCTTCTGATTGCCCGTCGCTGACCAGTGAGTATCGAGGACGTCCGAGAGATCATCGACGAACACCCGCGTGACTCCACGATCGGCTAGCCATTCGGCCGAACGTTTCACGCACGAGTCCCGGTGATGATTTCTCCTGGCATAGAGTCTGCGATACGCACGGCGAATCCGTGCGCTGGTATATCGCCAGGCAGGCAGCCGGGATTGCATGGCGGCTATCCTCCTGTGACCTGTTCTGAACGCCTCAAGCTGCGATCGCGCCCGAAAGATCGCGACGTCCCCATCCTGGGTGATCAGGGTGCGCGTGTTGTTCGCCCCAACATCGATGGCCGCAAGGCGCTCGTCGGTCGTCTCCGTGTTCTCCGTTGGGAGTGTGTGCGTGAATTTCACCCGTCGCAGCGACTGGCGAGGTTCTGGCTGTACCGTGACGGCCTGGTTCACACGAAAACAATCCGCGAGTTCGTCGGAGCTGAGGTCGAGTCGACCTTGCTCACCCCTCCATCGTGGGTTCCCGCGCAACTCGAGCGTGACGCGATACCCCCGTCTGGGAATATCGTATTTCTCGTTGAGGGCCTTGCCAACTGGAATCTCGATCGTACTTCCGTTCGAATCCCATTCGATCTCGTAGAGGTCCTGTCGAACCACGCTTCGCAACGGGTAGCCGTCCTCGCGGTTGGCCCAATAGCCCGGAAGCCCCGGGTTTTCGGCTGGATCGGCGTCGAGTTCCTTGAACGACTCCCACGCCTCGGCATTCTTCGGACGAGTTGTTGGGCGATGCCCGTGCCCATTACCGGCGACAACTGATCATAGAGGATATTCGTGTTTGCCTCGCGCCAGTCATGGTCATCGAAGTGTGCCTGCCGGCGGCGATAGTTGATATCGTTTCAGAAGGCACAACTCGCGGCGAGCCACTCGCAGAGACACGCCTTCTGCCAGAAGTGGCGTGGGTGCGCAGCAGGCCGGTTGATGCGCCGCATCGGCAATTGCAGGTATGAGTCTGGAGGATTGAACCTCAGCCTTGGGCAGACTGAAAATGAACGGCGGTCGGTGGCCGGAAGTTATGAAGGGGCTGTCGGGCGGGCCGAAAAGGGTGGACCGGAAGGTAACAGGTCGGGTTCATCCCCACCTGGAAGGACGAGGCTTTCGTCTAGAATGTTCCGTAAACTCACTTTCCGAACCGTTAATTCGGTTAAACCGACTTAATCGTGCTGAAAGAACGCACCGTTATATAGGACAATCCGACCGAGCAATGAGTGATGAAGGCAGTACGGGTTGTCTCCGTGTTGGCGCTGGTGACACTCGGCATGCTGGTCGCGCCGGCGGTGGTGATGGGTCAGCTCGGCCAGGGCGGGGAGACCGCCGTGGAGACGGCACCCGGTGAGCGGTTGTCCGGTGTCGTGGGATCGCAGGACGTCGAGCACGAGAGCGATCTGGATGAGCGGGTATTCGGCATCCACATGGCCAACGCCTCGACAGACGACGTGCGAGCCGACGTGATCGCAGAGCGGGTAGGAACCCTGAAAGAACGACTGGAAACGATCGAAGACCGTAAAAATGCACTCGAAGCTGCACACGAGGATGGGAACATCTCGACCGGAACCTATCAGTCCCGCCTCGCCAAACTCGAAGCAGAGCGGAACGCCCTCGAGCGAGCGACCAACCAGACAAACACCGCCGCGGGCCAATTGCCCGGGGACGTGCTTGCTGAACGGGGGATCAACGTAACTGCCATCCAACACCTCCAGGAGCGTGCTCACAATCTGACCGGTCCGGAGGTAGCGGAGATCGCCCGGTCGATCGCCGGTGACCCACCCGGGCCCGGTGACCGGGGCCCGCCCGGCGGGCAGACCGATGTACGCGAGCTTCCTGACAATACGACTGACGCCACGGCCGTCGTGGAAACCGAGCTCGTCCGCGCGGCCGACCGCCTCGAACGTGCCGAACGCCACGTCGACGAGGATGATGAGAATGCCCGCGCCGTGCTCGAGCAGGGAAAGCAAAACCTGAGCATCGCGAATGAAGCCTTCGAGAGGGGTGTAGACCACGCAGCAGCGAACGAGACCGAGGAGGCGCTAATGGCTTTCGAGGAGGCGATGGACGCCATTGAGGTGACACTCGAACGGGCAGCGATGCTCCTGCCCGGACCGCCCGGCGATCCCCCGGGCTTGGATAACGGCCCGCCCGGTCCTGACGACGGGGAGGCTGGGCCACCCTGAAACACCGGAACGGAATCCTTCCGGCGCTGAAGCAGCAGCCGTTCGCCTCGAAGAATCCGCACTTCCGCACGATTGCGGTTCTATCCCGCCGGAGACACCGGGACTCGTTTCGTTAGAACGGGTGGAGCAGCCCGGTTGCGTCTGGGTTATGTCGACCTTGAGCACGTCTCTGATGTCGAGTCGCGTCTGATGTCGAACCAATCGAACCGAGTCGGTTCACTCCCGGGCTTGCTGGACGGTATCGACGAGTGCTGCCGCCCGCGACTCGAGCGCTTCCCAATCGTGCTCTTCGACGATGTCGTCCGTGATCAGTGCACTTCCCACGCCAACCGCAATGGCTCCTGCGTCGATATAGTCGGCGGCGTTATCGAGGTCGACCCCACCGGTCGGAATGATCGGAATCTGCTCGAGCGGTCCGTGGATGGACGAGACGTGACCCGGACCAACTGAGGATGCCGGGAAGACCTTGACGGCATCCGCTCCGGTTTCGTATGCTTTCAGCGCTTCAGTGGGAGTGAGCACGCCGGGGACGACCGGGACCCCGTAGCGATTTGCCATCCTGACGACACCTTCGTCGAGCGTCGGCGTGACGATAAACTGGGCACCGGCGAGCAACGTGTGTCTCGCTGTCTCGGCGTCGAGGACCGTTCCCGCCCCGACGAGGACCTCCTCTCCCGCGTACCGATCCGCGATCGTTCGAATTTTCTCCGTGGCGCCGTCCGTGTCCGCAGTGACTTCCATCGCCGTGATCCCACCGGTGACGAGCGCGTCGCCAATATGCGGGAGCGTCTCGTCGGTTACGCCGCGCATGACCGCAACGACGCCGCCTTCCGCCACCTTCCCGAGGCCGTCTGTCAGCTGATCCATTGCCAATGCGTCCGCCGGACGAGTGGAAAAAGCTTCCCGGTACAGACACGCTCAGTCGTCCGCCGTTACCGGCTCCGTTGGACGTGGCGTGGCCTCGGGTGCCTCGATACTCGGCGGATACTTCCCCCGGTCGAGTTTGAGATCAGATTGCGGCCTGGCCATACAGGTAAGCGCGAATCGTTCTGCCTCCTCGTCAGTCAGCGCGTGGGCGGCGGGCTGGACCACCTCTCCCTCGAGTATTTCTGCGGAACACGCCATACACATGCCGACCCGACAGGAGTACTCTTGGGCGATGCCTTCCTCGATGCACCGCCGCAGGATCGTGTCGGTGTCGGCGACGGTAATCACGTCATCCGTCCCCACGAATTCGACGGTGTATTCAGCCATGCGGAGTGGTATTCAAACCGGGGCAATAGCGTTTGTCCCCTAAGCCCGGCGTAGGGGCTAGCGGCGAATCCAGTACTGCGACATTACTGGGCCGCTTGTCAGCCACAATCAGGACGACCATCGTCTTCCCGTGCGACGTCGGGGCCACATCGTTCACAGAACGTCAGATGATCTACCCGTTCGTCCATGTTGAGTCATGACACATCTGATTCGTACTCCCCCCTACCGGAGCCCGATATCGCAATCGGAGTTTCTCGGCGAGCGCAACGACCAGCCCGGAGAAGATCGCACAGTTCGACAGGTTCCCCATCAGTGCCGTCACCCGACAGTACTGCCGAGGGGAAGCAAGGCATCCCATTCGGGGGTCGAACGTTCGCGACCGAGACCGTCAGGGCACCCGCGCGCGAACCGCGGCCGTCGAGCAGACTACCGCGAACGTCGAACAACAGTGTGGGCAGTGCAACTCGGCCGGGACCGAATCCCCGGCCACGGACGCCACCGGTCGAACGTTCCAAGGATGGGAAGGCGGAGACCAGACAGGGTGAATACTTCTGTAGTCCGGACTCAGCGCAGCTTGTCTAAGGGACGGCAATCCTGGTGTGGAAACCCAGTCATGCGGTAGCCGGGGGGTAAGTATGCCATAATATTCCTTAAACCCCTTAAACTTATCAACCGCGGAGCGACTACTCCCTATACCGATGCGCCACAACGTCCCCTCCGAATCGGACGATCAATCCCTCTACGAATGTCTGCAATGTGGAGATATTATCAAAAGCGAAAAGCATCCCGGTACCTGTGAGGAATGTGGTGGTGAACTCCAGGACCGAGGCATGTCCCTGGAATAACCGCAAAGATAACAGCGCCACGTTCTCGTCGGTCGTCAGGTCGCGAGCCGACACCGTGCCGAGATCGAATCAGAGCTTAGGGTCCGTCGGAACGTACACTGGCCCGGTCTGGGAGACGAACCCCGCACGAGTCAGGGTCTCGAGGATTTTGAACAGGGAAAGCAGTGGTTCGTGTAACGACTCCTGCAAGTCATCGATCGTTGCACCGCCGGTGGCCGTCAGGTACAGATAGACCAGCTTTGCTCGGGGAGAACTCAATTGCGCCGGGAGCGCGACCATCGGAGTTCGCTTCGCCCGGTGTCCCTCGCTCATTCAATCTCCCCCGTACATCGATCGTTCTCGTGAATTGCGCACGAGTCTGCCTCATGGGCAAGCGCGCGACCCAGTGGGTGCGTCCGCCATGGGGCGGTCGTCAACATGGTGAGCACATCTTGCCCCGACTCCCTCATCAACGAGTCGACGGTTCCCACCGAACTGGAAAAACGACGACTGTACGCAAGAAATCCGGCATGTTAGCAGATATGCATCTACACGGACGGTGTTGGCCCGCAGCGCGGTATCGCAGATTTTCCTCGGAAAGACCACGGCTCACAGATAGCCCATCGCTTCATCGTCCGAGACCTGCTCGAACCTGCGATAGAACTCGCCGACACTCCGGAAATGCGAGGGTGTCAGGAGACAGATGACCTCGTCCGCAACTGATGCTAGCGCCCGTACGGTGTCCGGTGGTCCGACCGGAAGGGCCACGACGATGCGGCCGGCCCCGGCGTTCTGCAGCTGTTGGAGGCAAGCACGCATCGTGGCTCCCGTCGCGACGCCGTCGTCGACCACGACGACCGTGGCATCTCGTACGTCCGGCGGACTGTCACCTGCCCCATACTCCCGGACTTTTTCCCGGGCGATCTGGGCCTTCTTCTTTCGTTCCGTCTCGAAATACGCCTCGTTGATATCGTGTAGCTCGAAGGCCCTGTCGTTTCGCCAGACGCTCCCGTCGCTCGCTACCGCACCGATCGCATACTCCGGGTTATCTGGCGCCCCGATTTTTTGTGCCACCACGATATCGAGCGGTGCGTCCAGCGCGTCCGCCACCGCGCGCCCGAGTGGAAGCCCCCCACGTGGAACGGCGAGGACGATATCGGCCTCGATGTGGCGGTCACGAAGCCTGTCACCGAGTTGTCGGCCGGCATGCAGTCGATCGGGGAAGCTGTCTGGTGGTGGCATGTGAGTGTGCTCGGGTGGCGGTCGCGTTGATGGTGTCGTCGGTTCCCAGTTGGCAAAAAGGACTACCCCGGTAGCCGAGGAGACGCCAGCCTCAACGTGTACTCCCGCAATCGGCGCGACGCGGTGACCGCAGGCAACCGGGCCCAAACCGGGCATGCGATGGGTCCGACCTTCTCAGCGAGTGAGAACGGGCAGGCGACCTTAACAAATGGATCCGAGTATCGCTAGCTAACGGGCGAACACCAATCCAGCCATGATCCGACACGCCACGAACAACGAGGACCGGGACGGAGCCGAGGAGCTACCCACGGGGACAGTGAGCGTTTCGCTGGACGGTGAGCTAGAGTACACGATCCACCCCGAAGGAGTCGCCGAGTTTGAGTACACGACGACGTGGATCTCCGCCACAGCGGGATCGTTCGTGGAGCTATCGGAGTGGCGATGAGTCAACGACGTCTCGGGTTCCTGTGCACGAACGGACCGTTCGGGGCTAGTAATCGAGCAGCAATCCACATCGGTGACCCCACGAAGACTTGTCGCGTCCAGCGGGGACCCGATACTTCCCAGTCCGTGGGAACCGTTGACCCGGTTTAAGCAATGGCTGGACCGACTCTCACCTGTAATGAATTTCGACGAATTCACCGGCCAGGTGCAGCATCGCCTCTAATATCCTGACACGGGCCGCACCGTGCGCGCGATCCGTGCGACACTCATGACACTGGGGCAACGGATTCCCGCGGACAACGCCGATGATATCGCTGCAAACCTCCCGATGGAGATTCAGTGGTATATGACCGGGGCCGTCCAGGAGCACGGGCAGCGATTCGACTGGAAGGAGTTCGTCGAGCGAGTCAGCGAAATCGAGCGGGTCGATCCACCGGAGGCCGCCTACCACGCACGCGTCATCATCGACTTGATTAACGAGGAAGTCCCCCCATCGGACTTTCGGCAGCTCCGGGATATGCTCCCGGAAAGCCAAGATGACGAGAACTGGGGGAAACTGTTCGAACTGGTCGATGCTGGAGGATGGAAAGCACGCCAGCAGGAAGATCCATCCGGCGATATTGAGGAAACTGCAACCCAGGAATCATGAGCATCAACCGGCAGTTTCGCTAACGTACACGACCGCCATCCGAGGAGGACTAAAGAAATGCCCAGTCGGTTCCTGCTCGGGGGGTTTCGACAGACAACGAATAACCGGTCGGATTACACGAATGTGGAGACCGGAACGCCCCGGGGGACCACGAGGCGATGGCTTCCCTGTCGGGGACACTGCAGATCACGGTCGGCGCCAATACCTCCCCGAGTAGCCGGTTCTAACAAACTGAGAACCACCAGAGGGTGGTTTCGGGTCGCCGGTGAAGTGTTACTATGGACGTCACCCCTGCGATTGATGAGGAGTTCGACACGTTCACCACGACTGCAACGGTCGCAAAGCTCCGGGGGGCCTTTGGCGATCCCGCACTGCGGGCGGTGTTGATTACAAACGACGACGAACTGGATGGGATCGTCACCCGACGCGACGTCATCTCCTCGCAGGAATCACCGTCACGCAAGGCCAAGACGCTTGCGAGGCCCGTTCCCCGCATTTCGCCCGACGAGGACGTGCGCGAAGCTGCGAGACTGATGTTGACGGGGGACACGCCAGTTCTCCCGGTGTTCGAGGACGGCGACTTGGTTGCGATCCTCCGCGAGGAGGATCTGCTCGAACTCGTTCGTGACTCCCTTGACGCCATCGAAGCCACCGACGTCGCCACGACCGATCTCATCTTTATTGACGAGGACGCCAGTCTGGGGCGGACGCTCGCGGACTTCCGGGAAGAACATATCCGGCACTTCCCCGTTACGGACGACGAAGGACAGGTCGTGGGCATCGTAAGCCTCCACGACGTTCTCGAGTTTGTCTCCAGGCAGATGGATCGGTCCCAGGGCGGCCGACCGGCGCGGAGCATGGGAGCAGCCGTGGGCGGCCACCATGGCGGTTTCGGGGCCAGGGAGGGCGAGCGCGCAGACATGCTGTCGCTTCCGGTTCGTGACGTGATGGCCGAGCCCGTGGTTTCCGTCGACCCGGGACAGCCGGTCGATGAGATCGTCGGGGCGATGCTCGAGCACAACACGTCCTCTGTCATTCTCGAGGAGGACGGCCGTCCGACCGGGATCATCACCAAGACCGATATTCTCGAATCGCTGACATGGGAGGACGACCAGCCGTACTACGTGCACGTGCTCGGGTCGGACAACATGGTTGAACTCGGGTGGGAGAATCTCTCCGATCGCATCGAGCGGGTGATCCGGAAGGACGCGTCACTCCGGCTACTCGAGGCAAAAGTCCATTTCCACCACCACAAGGAGAATCTCCGGGGGCGACCGCTGGTGCTCTGCAGGGTCCGGTTGTTTACCGATGACGGCATGCTCGTCGGTTCCGGAGAGGGGTACGGCGATCGGCACGCCTTCTCACTGGCACTCGACGTCATCGAGCGTCAACTCTTGGACGAGAAACGACCGACCCGGGCTGAACGGAGTCGGGAGCACCTCCGGATTTCGGAATGGAAACCGGATGAGGATCCAACCACGTAGCTGGGGTACACTGTCGTGTTCCCCTATTGGTAGTACCGATACTGCGGACTGCTGGCTAAATCGCCCTATCGTTTCCACATGCCCAAACAGCGGGTATCAGGGTTTTTCACCGTTAACTCCTCATCGAAACGGGCGACTGCGCACACACGATTGATGGACGGAGCAGCAACCAGCAACCGGGGGGTGCAAACTGCGATAGGGACTTCCACCAATGATCATCTGCACCCTGGATCGCCGGCCCCAACATCGACCTGAACCCAACCAAGCGGGAGGAGCCGACAGTGATAAAGAGTTTTGACCGCGACCGAGGAGGTTGAGCCATGGCCAGTGCCGCCGGGGAGGGATCGGGGGACGACGTGCGGACGGTCGATGCCGTCGTGGTTGGCGCCGGAACGGCTGGAAACTATGCCGCGGCGAGTTTCGCGACTGAAGGGTATGACGTGGTGGTGCTGGAGCGCAAGTCCGAGGACGATGCGGGCCACATTGCCTGTGGAGACGCCCTCAAAGGCGCGAGCTCGTTTCCCGAGGTCATCCCCCGGTCGTACCTGGAGTCGGCAATCACGAACGACGTCGTCGATCATGGACGGTTCGAGATTCCCGAGCACGACACCGTTCTCGAAATCCCGGTTCCCGGCGGCCTGGCAGTGGTCGATCGGTGGGCCTACGGAAAGTGCATCATCGAAGGGGCCATGGACGCGGGCGCCGAGTTCTCCTACGACACGGTCGTCCAGACGGTTCTCCAGGACGACGACGGCACAGTCACTGGTGTCCGGGCCGTCAACGACGGCGATCCGATCACGTATCGCGCGGACATCGTCGTGGACGCGGCCGGTTCGATGTCGATTTTGCAGGACGAAGTCGACTTCGACGGGACCACCTTCGATACGAACGTGTCGTACGATCAGTTCTGTTCTGCCTACCGGGAAATCGTCGAAGTACCGGAGGAGGTCCCGTGGAAGGACGCACTGGTATTCAAACCGACCGAACGAGCGGCCGGGTATCTCTGGTATTTCCCAAGAACCGGCACGGAGATCAATGCCGGATTGGGATTTCAGATGAACGAGCCGCCGATGAAGCTGATCGAGTCGCTCAAGCGGGACCTGCGGAACCGGCCTGAGTTCGACGGGGCGGTCGTCAAAGACAAACTCGGCGCTGCGTTACCGACGCGGCGACCGTACGACTCGGCAGTCGCGCCCGGCTTCGTGGCGGTGGGGGACGCCGCCGGTCACGTCAACCCTACCACGGGTGGCGGGATTGCCGGCGCGGCGTACGCAGGTTCCTATGCCGCAAATACAGCGATTGAAGCTATCGAAGGCGGCAGCGTCACCGAGGCCGACCTCTGGGGGTACAATCAGAACGTCATGGAACACTTCGGCGCCCGGTATGCCGCGCTCGACGTGTACAACATCCTCTCGACGGCTGTCGACGTGGACGAACTCATGGGATTGTTGGCCTCCCTACCCGGCGAGAAGCTTTCCGAGGCACTCTACGGGGGCACGACTGATTTCGGCTGGGGACTGAAGGCCAGAATCGCATACCGGAGTCTCGGCTATCTCGGCCTTATCCTCGATTGCTATCGGGCGAAACAGCTCGCGGACGAGCTTCTCGCACATTACGAAACGTATCCAACGAAACCGGCAGGCTTCGAGAGCTGGCAAGCCGAGCGCGACCGGATCATGGACGAGGTATACGAGACGACCGGCGCGGAGCCGAAGTACTAGCCTACCGCGTTGACCGCGTTCACGTCGATCTTCCCCCCAATGTAGAGAATGCTGCCCACGAGCATCGCGACCGCGACGGGGAGTGCCCAGGCGAACATCGTCATCATCGTCCCGGTCAACTGGATGCCCAGAACCAGGGCGACGACGGGAACACAACACGCCGACCCGCCAACGAGTGCCGGGATCGCCGCTAGAAATCCCGAACTGGCGCCCATTCCACACGCCCGGGGCTGCACGAGTGCCAGGTAGGTTAACGCGATGCTGACGCCGACCAGGACGGCGAGCGCGAATCCGATGCCGGTGTTGATCGGGGAAAACAGCAGACGAACGACGCCTGTATCGATCAGTGCGACGGTATCCCATGAGGCCGGGCCGGTTCGACGCATCATCGCCGTAGTGGGCTCGGCCGCCCAGACGATACCCGCCTCGACATCCCGCCTGATTCGCAGGTGCTGGATCGCCCACAGGTAAATCAGCAGATAGCCGACGGTAACGCCGGCGAACACGCCGAAGCTGTCGCGGCGACTGGCGGCGAGGCGAATCGCCGCCTGTGTCCGACCTGCGTACGTCGCCAGGCGACCCGAGGTGCGTGAGGCTATGGACATGTTGCTCCTGACAGGCTGGCATCGGCCGGCAGGACCCGGGTCCATGGCCCACGACGTCGGCGAGCATGCCACCCAGTCACATCCCCACCCGGTTCGAGACCGACCGATCGGATCATGCACGATACGATGTGTCCCAAGACACTCAGTCCCTTGCGGTCGTGAAACGTCGTTGCACAACCGTTCGGCGCCCTCACGCGGGCGGGTCGGCGAGTACGTCTTCGATCGTTCCCGTCAGCACATTTACTGCGATCTCGATGCTATCCTCGTCGACGTCGAACGTCGCCGAGTGGTGGCCGCTCGGATGGTCGGTCCCGACGATCACATAGCTCGCGAGCCCACCACGATCCTGGACTTTCCGCATCAGGAACGTGGCGTCTTCCGAGCCGTCGAGCCCCCCTGATTCGAGTACACTGTCGACCGCCGGGACCGATTCGGCGGCCGCGGCAACGCGGTCAATGAGGGCAGGGTCGCTCACTGCGCTCGGCGCATCCGGGCCGAACGATAACTCACACTCGCACTCGTGCATCTCCCCGGCGTTCTCGAGTACCCTCACAGCCCGATCCAACATGTAGTCCCGCAACGGCGTCGTGGCCCCACGAACCTCCCCTACGAACGTCGCCTCGTCCGCGATGATATTCCCGGAGGTTCCCCCTTCGATCTGCCCGACGTTCACCCTCGTCGCTCCATCGCCGTGTCGCGGGATCGCGTACAGGTTCTGGATGGCGGTCGCAAGCGCCTGGATGGCGTTTCGACCCTGTTCCGGATGCCCGCCCGCGTGGGCTCCCGCGCCGGTATAGGTTCCCTCGATGTGGGTCACTGCGAGAAACTCATCGATCCCGGCCACCACTTCGCCGGTCGGGTGCCCCAGGCCGAGGTGCAGGGCAAGAAGGTGCGTCACGTCGTCGAGGTGGCCGCTTTCCGCGAGCGGATACCCACCACCGGCACCCTCCTCCGCCGGCTGGAAGAGGAGCTTCACCGTCCCCGAAAAGTCACTCGCTGCAAGTCGTTCGAGGACGCCGATTCCCACTGTCGCGTGCGCATCGTGACCGCAAGCGTGCATCGCGTCGTCGTGCTTGGCGCGGAAGCCCTCGCGGACTGGCGTGTGCTCCGGATCCGACGATTCGCGCCGGGGGAGCGCATCAATGTCCACCCGGAGCGCGACGACCGGCCCCGGTCCACGATTGAGGACGGCGACGATGCCTGTCTGACCGTCGCCCAGCTGCTGGACGATGGTTTCGTCGGCACCCGCCGCGAGTGCGCGATCCCGCCACCGTACGAACTCCTCCGCGTCGGCCGGGAGCGCCCGACGCTCGTCGGCGTCGATTGCCTCCGGACCGACGTATAATTCGTCGACCCCGATGTCTCGGATCTCTTCGACCAGGCGGGCGGTCGTCCAGAATTCGCGCCAGGCCGGCTCTGGGTGCTGATGGAGCTCCCGGCGCAACGCGATCAACCGTTCCGTCGACGCGGTCTCTGCCATAACTGGCAGCTCACGGGCGAGTGAATTAAATCGCTCCCTCGTTATCCCGCCGGCTCACCGTGCGTTTCCCATTCGCTCGATCGTGATCGTCACCTGGATCGACCGGGGGAACTCCCGGGTGGCAACGTCGCGGGCGACCTCGTCCCGGCCGACGATCTCCAGGTCCCGCCGATAGACCGTATACTCCCAGGCAGGATACGCCAATTCGGAGGCATCGAGCCGTTTCTGAAGCCGAACGCGGTAGTTTCGAGGAGGGCGCGGGTGCGGGCCCTTCAACTGGACGCCCTTGTTGGAGACGAACGCCTTGATCTCCTCGACAGTTTGTTCGAGCACCGTTCGATCACCGCTTTGTACCGTTAACTTGGTGACGAACGTCATGCTCGAGTACCGGTCGATCGTTTGCGACGGGGAAGGTAAAACCCCTCGCAACGATCCTCGGTCATGCCTCCGACATTCTCATTACTGCCCGCCGAGTAGTACGACCAAGATGGCGATCGATGCGACAAGCGCCGGGGCGATCCTCTTTCGGGATACCCGGGGCCTCCGCGAGTACCTCCTCCTCAAAAGCCGCCCGGGGGATTGGGAGTTTCCAAAGGGCGGCGTCGAGCCCGGGGAGGAGCTCCAGCAAACGGCAATCCGGGAAGTAGAGGAGGAAGCAGGAATCGAGGATTTCAGACTGATCGACGGGTTCAGGGAGGACTACGATTACGTCTTCCAAGCGAACGGGAATACGATCCACAAAACCGTCCACCTGTTCATCGCGAAGTCCTTCGAGGCAAGCGCGGAACTGTCCCGCGAGCACCGCGACCTCCAGTGGCGTGACTACGACCAGGCGATCAATACCCTGACCCAGGACGGTCCACGAGAAATCCTCGAGGAAGCACACGAGTATCTCGACGACCTCGATCAGCTGTGATCGGGGTTGCGCCCGCGAGGGCCGGAGCGTGACTGGCGAGACTCTCGCCGAATTCACCTTCGAGCTCCATGTCTGTCGGTTGGCGGAACGAGACTGGCCACCGGCGGGTACGCCACCGGGCGGTCCCTGGATCGTCGCGAGGCAGCTCGGCACGAGAGGACGGCGATGGGATACCATCGTGATCGAGTGCGATCCGGCCGGCTTCGAGCAACGTGCAGCGTTCGGGAATCGCGGACTGGACGACGACCTCCGGTTCGTGCTCCGCAACGCCCCCGAGACGTGGGGCTGGTACCGGGACGTCCTGCCCGATCCGGGATACCCCTGGCGGTACGTGCGGGAATCGATCCATCGCGCCGCGGACCGAGGGGTGCTGGAAACGCGCCGGGAGGGCAATCGCATTCACATCAGGCGACGGTACGACTATCCGGAATGGATCCGGCGCATCGTCGCCATCGAAAACAAACCCGACCTCGACCGCCGCGCGGCGGACGCCTTGGCCCGACAACTCGAGTACGACGTCGCGTTGGGGCTCGCCGACGAAGTGTGGGTGGCGACACAACGGAGGGACGAACGGGTGGCGCCCGCACTGTTGGAGACAATGCCGGTAGAGGCCGGTATTCTAGTGGTAGACCCCGAATCGCTGGCGTGGGAATCAATCTGGAATCCGCGAAGCCTGCGGCCAGCCGAAACCGGCGTTCGAATCCTCGAGGCGGGCCGGCCAAACGTCGCCGGTCGATTCGAGTATGTGGAGGGTGGTGAGAAAGAGAAGTTTCGTCGACGGATTGCCGAACGCGCCTGGGAACACGGCTGGCGACGGTATATTGACTCGATGCGCCAGGATTGCCGCCATTTTGCACTCGAGGCGGATCATCCCACCAACCCACCCCGCTGTGTGGCAAAGGGTCGCCCCCAGACTGCTGCGGAATGTCACGGGAGTTGTGACCGGTTCGAACCGGAACCGCCCAGCTGGCGGACACGAGGATGGCCTATCGAGGGAGGCCCGGGACGAGCCGTCGAAGAGCTCCTGGCCCATCAGCGCGAGCGATATCGCCCGTGCCAGGCGGAGTGAACCACCTCCCGATCCTGCTGGTCGTAACAACGAATCGGCGGCGATCGATACCCCGAAGGCGTTCGATCGGGGATGTTTGCGTTCCCTCGTGCTTGTGTACCGGCCGTCTTATACCTCGAGCTGTGTGAATGTATCAATTGATGCCGTTTGCAATGCCTGTGGACCCCGTGCCGTTGCTTTTCTTCTGGGGATATCTGCTCGCGGGCGGCATTTCGGGCGGATTCGCAATTTACGTGCTCCGGTACCGGTGGAGTGAACCGACGGCCCGTGCATTCGGGGTCGTGTCGTTCCTACTCGCGGTGTGGTCGCTTGCCTACGTCGGCCGGATGCTCTCGCCCACACTTGCATCGAAGTTACTCTGGACACAACTCGCGTGGGTTGGGGTGGCGTTCACGCCGGTCGCCGTACTCGTCTTCGTCCTTCACTTTACGGGACGGGGCCGCCTCATCACCCGGCGGCGACTCGCGACACTTTGCGTCGTTCCGCTGCTCACCCAAATACTGCTGTTGACGAACGACTACCACTGGCTGTTCTACGAGGACGTCTGGCTGTATACGGGGGACTCCACCCCGTTCATCGCCTCTCGCGGCGGGACGTGGTTTTACGGCGTTCACATCCCCTACTCCTGGACCTTGTTCCTGATCGCGACGGTGCTGCTCGTGCAGTTTGCGTTTGTAACGACCCACATTTATCGCACCCAGGTGATCGCCCTGGTGTTCGGTGCAACCGTTCCATGGTTCGTCAACGGCACGTTTCTGGCCGGGGTGCGCCTCCATCCCGAACTGGATCCGACGCCGGTGGGAATCGCCGTTGGAATGGGTGCTATCGCGATCGCGGTGTATCGCGTCGACTTCCTGGGGCTGATTCCGATCGCGCGCGAAGAGGTGTTAGACGAGATGGACGACTGCGTCTTCGTGATCGACGGGGCGGCTCGAGTGATCGATAGCAACGCGAGTGGCCAGGAACTGATCGAGGTACACGGCGAGGACTCGTGGACCGCTGGGGCGACAGTTGAAGAGATCTTTCCGGCCGCGATGCGTGAATCGATCGCCGACCCTGCCGCAGAAGCCGACGGGGTAGAGTGTGAACTCTCCTGTGGAGGTCAATCGGTCTGGTATCTCATCCGCCGTCGCGAGTTCGGTGGGCTCCGCTATGCGGGGACGATCGTGACGCTGACGGACATTTCCGAGCAAAAACGCCAGCAACTCGCAGTCGAACGGAAAAACGAACAGCTCGACGCGGTAGCGAAGGTACTCTCACACGACCTCCGAAACCCATTGAGCGTTGCGAGCGGTCGGATCGAACTGGCCCGTGCGGAAGTCGAGAATAAACACCTCGAAGACGCCGAGGTCGCCCTCGCCCGCATGGAGGAGCTGTTAGACGACGTGCTCGTGATGGCCCGTGGGTCGCAACCGAGCGATTCCCGCGAGGCCATCTCGATCGAGCAGGTAGGCGCAGCGGCCTGGGAGAACGTGGAGACCGGGGAGGCGACGCTCCAGCAAAGCGGTGAGGGGATCATTCGAGCCGACGAAAGTCGGCTCAAACAGCTCCTCGAGAACCTGTTCGGCAACGCGGTCGAACACGGCGGTGACGTCGCAGTGACGGTCGGCGTACTCCCGGACCAGGACGGCTTTTTCGTCGAAGACACGGGGCCGGGAATTCCGGTGGGGCGCAGGGAGGTCGTCTTCGAGCCGCGGTATTCTACGCGGGAGGAAGGAACCGGGTTTGGTCTCGCGATCGTCCGATCGATCGCCGAGGAACACGGCTGGAGCGTTGGGGCGACGACGGGCGAGCACGGCGGAGCACGGTTCGTCGTCACCGGAGTGGACCTGCAGGCGGTACAGACGGTACCGAGGCGAACGGGCGACTGAGCGGAATTCGATCAGGTCGAGTTTCGTCGGGGGCGGTCGTTATCTGCAAGCGCTTGGCCGCCGGCGTAACACGCAGCACCGATCGCGATGGCCGCAAACGCGTAATAGACGTTGACGACACCACCACCGAGAAACATCCCCGCCAACCACTGATACAGGGCTTACAGGAAACAAATCGTTCCGAAGAGGTTCAACAGCCCCGGGAAGAGGTCCTGGGTTGCCACCATCGGCAGTGGCATCATTCGATGCAAAAATGGTGTGAAAGGAGACTTCACGCACCCACTCGGTTCCCGCCCCCCTAGCAATCCAGTCTACTCCGAACCGTCAGGAACACTCGCCTCGCAGGGATTCTACGTCGCCGCCGATGGCGCCTCGACGGTCAACTGCTCCCGCGAGACGGCGAGCGTGTAGGTCGGTACCAGGCGGTAGGTCACCGCCACGGCGTCCTTGCGACGAAGGTTGGCGATCGCCTCCCTGACCTCTTCGACCGGCGGGTCGATGTCGAACTCGTCACGAAGGCGGTGAAGCACGGCGACGACACTCATCGATTCCTCCTCGGGGCCCGGAAGCACCGCGATGACCTGCCGTTCGAGCTCGGGCACGCGCAGGATGAGACGTTCGTCGTCTCCGCCGCCCTCGACACCCGGTTCCACGTCGACGAGTTCGGCGGCCTCGTCCGTGGCCCGGATCAGGCTGTTATCGTCGCGGAAGTAATATTCTGAAAGCGTTTCCTCGAGGTAGTGGTGAACCTCGCTGCCGCTCTCCAGTCCCCAGCGTTCCTGCAATGTTGCGTTCTTGGTGGGCTGCAGCTCGACGATATCCGCGAGTCGGTTTCGGTCACGGTCGGACAGCCCCATGCACATCTGGATACGCGAGTCCGGTATATCGGTCTTATGTGATCCGCCCGCCAAGGAAAGCCAGACAGATCGGAGCCGTTTCCTCGTAGGTCGCCCCGGTGGCGGTGAGCGTCCCGTCGTCCTGATCGATCGCGAACGTGACGATCGAATCGCTCCGGCGGTTCTCCGCGTAGAGGAATCGACCGGCCGGATCGAGCGCAAAGTTGCGCGGCCAGTGGCCCTGTGTCGACTCGGTTTCGATGAGCGACAGCGAGCCGTCGTCCTCGTCTACAGCAAAGATGGCGATGCTGTCGTGACCGCGGTTCGACCCGTAGACCCATCGACCAGTCGGATGGACGTGCACGTCCGCACAATAACTCTCCTCGTCGTACCCCGCGGGCAGCGTGCTGATCGTGTCGATTTCGGTCAGGACGCCCGTCTCGCCGTCCCGTTCATAGGTCGTGATCGTCGAATCGAGCTCGTTGATCACGTAACAGCCGCGGCGGTCCGGGTGAAAATCGAGATGACGCGGTCCCGCGCCGTCGTGGAGCACGGCCGGATCGATCGGCTCGAAGGCGCCCACATCCCGGTCGATCCGATAACTGGCCACCTCGTCGGTGCCCAGATCGGGTGCATACACGAAGCGGTCGTCCGGACCCGGATCGATCGAGTGTGGATGGGGCTCTTCCTGTCGGTCGGGATCGACGCTCGAGCCCTCGTGTTCGACCACGTCACAGGCAGCCTCGAGCCCCCCATCATCACGAACAGGATACATGGCGACCGTGCCGCCGGCGTAGTTTGCCACGAAGACGTACTCGCCGCGACCGTCGATGCTCACATACGCCGGACCAGCACCCTCGCTCGATTGCCGGTTGATCTCGGCCAGTTCGCCGTCGGAACCGACAATCTCGTAGGCGATCACGCTCCCGCCGCCGATCCGGTTGACGCTGTACAGGTACTCCCCAGCGGGACCGAGCGTCAGGAACGACGCCGATGGCACGGGTTCGCGAGCTGTTTCGGTCAGTTCGCCCGTGTCGTCGTCCCGCCGGTACGTGACGATGCCGCCGTCGTCGCCTTCACTCGATGCACAGAGGAATCCGAGGCGTGGATCTGGTGTTCCCATGTGCGAATCGGCACCGCCTCGCCGCATAATCCCATGGGATTCGGCCCGCGGACGATCGGTATCGTTATACCCGGCCCGAAGCGGCTCATAACCGATGACAACGACGATCCGTACGGGCGTCGTCGGCGTGGGCGGTCTCGGAACCGGCCTCGCTCGCGCCGCAGCTGGAAGTGAAGACGGTGAGGTCGTGGCGATCACCGAAATCGACGACGACCGCCGCGAGGTCGTCGGCGACGAATTCGGGTTAGTAGCCGGTGATCGCTTTGCCGACTACGACAGCATGCTCGCACGAGCCGACCTGGATGCCGTCATTATCGCGACACCGCACAGCCTGCACTACGAGCAGGTCGTCATGGCACTCGACGCCGGCTATCACGTCCTCTGTGAGAAACCCCTGACCGTTGACCTCGAGCACGCCAGGGACCTCGTTCGACGGGACGACGCCGCGGACGAGGTGCTGATGGTCGGCTACCAGCGCCACATCCAGGGACCGTACCGCGGGATTCGCCAGCAGGTCGAACAGTGGTCTGACCCCCCGCGGTTCATCTCCGCGGAGATCACCCAGAACTGGATCGAGGCACAGGCCGGGACCTGGCGGTGTGATCCGACCCTCTCCGGCGGCGGCCACCTCTACGATACCGGTAGCCACCTGGTCGACGTCGTCCTCTGGGCCAGTGACCTCGAACCGGTCGCCGTTACGGCATCGATGGATCGCTGGGAGGAAGACCCCGGCATCGACATCACCGCGACCGTTGGCATCGAGTTCGCTCAGGGCGGCATCGCGACGATTTCTGTGTGTGCGGACACCCCGCAAGTGCGGGAATACATTCATTTCTGGGGCAACGACGGTGCGGCCATGGTCAGCGGGCGGGGCTGGGGCCCGCGGGAGCTGCACACCGTCGCACCCGATGGCGCCGAACGCTATCCCAACGTCCGTGACGAGTACCCGAACAAGGTCGAAGCCTTCTACGAGTCAATTCGAACGGGATCGACCCCGCCGGCGACCAGCCGTGACGCCCTGGCGGCTACTGCCGTCACCGAGGCAGCCTACGAGGCCGACGAAACCGGCAGGCGGGTCGAGGTCGACCTGTAGGGCGGTATCGACTCGAAAGCCGAGACGCTTTAGGCGCCGCTCTCATTGTTCCGGACACGATGGAGTTCTGCGACGAGTGTGGCTCGATGATGAAAACGGACGACGGCACATGGGTCTGTGGCAGTTGTGGCTACGAGAAAGGGCGCGACGAGAGTCGATCCTACACCGTCACGGAAGGCCAGGAAACGACCGAAATCATCGAGTCGACGACCGAGGAGAGCGGGCTGCCGACCACCGAAGTCGTCTGTCCGAAATGCGGACACAACCGAGCGAACTGGTACATGCAGCAGATTCGCTCGGCCGATGAATCCGAGACGCGCTTTCTGATCTGTACGGAATGCGAGCACAAGTGGCGCGAAGACGACCACTGAACGGTTCTCAGGCCTTCCGACCGACGATCAAATAACCGGTGTGCCCGACGGGCCGCGTCGACGGCCGCGTGCCACGGTCGTCGATGTCCAGGGTGCGCTGGATCGTGTCAAACGCCCTGACATCGGCGAGTTCCTCGCGGGCGGCCTTTACGATCTCTCTGGTCGTTTCGACGAACGGCGAGTACGCGGCCAGGCAGCCGCCAGAAACGAGGAGGTTGTCGGCCCGGGCTGCAAGCGCCGGTGCATCGCCGGTATCGAGGGTGATCACATCGACTGGAGCGACCTGTTCGTCCTCGATCGCTCGGCGGGCGTCTCCCTCGCGGACCTCGATGCGCTCTGCGACGCCAGCCATCGCGAAATTTTCCCGGGCCACCATCGCGGCCTCGGCGTCCCGTTCGTAGGTGAGAACGGTCGCACCCGCCATTGCGAGATACGCGGCAAGCACCCCGGTTCCGGTTCCGACGTCGAGTACCCGATCACCGGTACTCGCGCCCGTTTCGCCCATCACCAGGCCGATGTCCCGTGGGAGCATCGGGGCCCCAGTCCGCTCGAAGTGCTCGAAACAATCCGGGGCCCGCAGTCTGCGGACCGAAAACTCCTCCCCGAGATGTGTCTCGAGGGTGTCACCCGGCGTGGTGTCGGGGGGAATGGCCAAAACTCCGAGATCGGTCTGGAGTTCGCCACCCGCCTCGACGACATATTCGCGATCCTCGTGACGGACAAGCAGCGCCACGTCACTCGAGGCTGGCAATCGCCGCTGCCAGGTCACCGTCAGTGTCCTCGAGCGCGGCCCGTGCATCCTCGGCTGATGCCCCCGTTCGACTCGCGACGAGCGTGACGTCATCCTCAGGGATCGCTTCCGAGGCTGCTGTGTCCGCCGCCGGTTCATCTGCTGTCGCTTCGGTCGTTGGGTCCCCGACAATCTGGTACGTTTGCTGCCCCTGGGCATCCATCCTGGTCACGTCTGGGGCGTCGAACACCAGACGCTCCCCGTCCGCCGTCTCGATGGTCACCCGCGTTGCGTCTAGCTCGGTCATGTCGATACCGAACTGCTGCATCATCTGCTGGAGCTGGCTCGGATCGAACCCACCGCCCCCGCCTCCAAACATGTGTTCATGTTCCCCACCGAATCGGCAAAAGCGTGCCGAAGGGGCAACCCAACCGGTCACTCCGCCCACTCGTTCGCTCCCTCGCGAACCGCGACCGCCATCCCGCGATCGAAGTCCCGCATCGCCTTCGCAGGGAGCTCCGCCCGTCCCACACCGAGCAAGTCCCCAGTTTCGTGGTGGACCACCAGCACCTCGTCGACGGACCGCACGGCGGGATCGACCGTTTTCACGAACTTCGCGAACGCGTTCTGTCCATCCCGGACGAAGGGGATCGATTCATCGCCCACAGCGACCCGGTATGCGGGTGGATCGAGCTCGGCATCGAGCCTGCGGCCGCCGGCGTATCCCAGCGTAAATCGGCCGTCGCGACCGAGTGTCACTAGGCGGCCGGTGTCGTCTCGGACCTGGCGGGGCCGGCCGGCCGTCGATCGTGTGATCTCCGGGGCTTCATCCGACGGAAACAGGGCCGCACCCGCACTCCTCCCGAACTGGTAATCCGCGATCGTTCGCAGGGTTCGACGTTCGGCTTCCGTGAGCGACACGCCTTCGGATTGTGGTGACGGGACCGATAACGTATCGATTGACGCACGTGGTTACAGGAGAAATCGGTCCGTCTCCTCGCTCAGGTCGATAAACACGTCGGCCGAATCGACCAACTCTTCGGCGGTCGATTCGCCGAAGGCGAGGACCTCTACCCGGGCGCCCTGGTGGCGGAGGTGAGAACAGAGCCGCGAGAAGTCCCCGTCCCCCGTGCAGAGCACGACAGTATCGACGTGCTGACCAAGCGTCACTGCGTCGAGGCTCATCCCGACGTCCCAGTCGGCCTTGGTCGAGCCGTCCGGGAAGCGCTTGATATCTTTGATCTTGGTCTCGAAACCGATGTCAGAAAGCGCATCGAAGAACGTCTCCTCGTCCGGCGACTCCGCCCGAATCACGTAGGCGATCGCTCGAACGAGTTTTCGATTCGCGACCGCCTGGGAGAGGAGTTCGCTGTAATCGACATTCCGGGAATAAAGGCTGTGAGCCGAGTGATACAGGTTCTGTGAGTCCGCTAACACCGCGACGCGCTGGTCGGGGTGGATCTCGGTCATACAGGCGCTGTGTTGCCGATCGGGAAAGCTGTTGGGCACCGATGCGCCCGGGCGGTCCAAAACCTATATATTCTACAATCGGAAATCATTCCGTCAATGTCCTCGTCGACACGCGATTGCGACGGCCGGATTCTACGGGGATGCGTGTCGACCCTTCCGAAGCGCCGGCTCGACTGAGGATTCACGGCGGAGCTGGCACCTTCGTCGTGGGTCCGCCCGGTGTATCACCGCCTGAACTATCCCTCGAGATCAACGTACCCACCACGACACATGACAACCCACGAACGACTCACCCACGGCGTGTTCCCGGCAATGATCACGCCGTTCGATTCGAACGAAGACATCGACCACGAACAGCTCGCTGCCGAGGCGCAACGACTCGAAGCCGCGGGCGTCGACGGACTCGTCCCCGTCGGCTCCACGGGCGAGAGTGCGACGCTTAGTCACCAGGAACACGTCGACGTCGTCGAGACAGTCATCGACGCAGTCGACGACGTACCGGTGATTGCCGGGAGCGGTTCCAACAACACCCGGGAAGCGTTGGAACTCTCCCGACAGGCAGCGGATGCCGGCGCGGATGCCCTGTTGCTCATCGCACCCTACTACAACAACCCGGAACCGCAGGGATTCGTCCGCCATTACGAAACCATCGCAGACGAGGTCGACTGTCCGCAGATCCTCTATAACGTCCCCGGTCGGACGGGACGAAACATGGACCCTGACGCGACGGTCGAACTGGCACACCACGAGAACATCATCGGGTACAAGGCCGCCAGTGGCGACCTCGGGCAGATATCGGAAATCGTCGAACGGACGAGCGAGGCGGAGTTCTCCGTGATCTCCGGCGACGACGGACTGACCCTCCCCATCATGTCGGTCGGCGGGACGGGCGCGATTAGCGTGGCCGCGAACGTCGCGCCCGAACTGGTCGGCCAGCAAGTCGGTGCGATGGATGCCGGTGACCTGGGACGAGCCCAGGAGCTGCAGGCAACCCTCGGACCGCTGTATCGCGGTCTGTTCGTCGAGACGAACCCGATCCCGGTCAAGGAAGCCCTCGCGATGTCGGGGTACTGTGAACCCGTTCTCCGTTCCCCCCTGACAAGGCTATCCGCGGGATACCGGGACGGGTTGCGGTCGATGCTCGAGGAGCTCGCGGCCGTTTCGGGCGAGGTTTCACTGGAATGACGCGGCTGGCGGTGACCGGCGCAACCGGGACGATGGGCTCGACCGTGCTCGAACTGGCGAAGGATCGGGCGGACATCTCCGTCGGGCTAGCAATCAGCCGGAGCGGGACCGATAAGACAGTCGCCGGTGTGGCGGTTCGATCTGCAGAGACGCTGCCGGCTGGACTCGGCGAGGAATCGATCGACGTGCTGGTCGACTTCACGGGACCCGATTCGAGCGTCGAATACGTCGAACGGGCCGCGGATGCGGGCGTTGCCGCCGTCGTCGGGACCACCGGCTTTACCGAGGCACAGCGGGACCGGCTTCGAAGTGCCGCCGAACGCGAGCCGGTCCTGGTTGCCGCGAACTTCTCGCGAGGGGTTCGTGCACTCCACGCCGCCCTCGAACCCGTCCTCGAACGGCTCGCGGCCTACGACATCGAAGTCACCGAAACCCATCACAACCGCAAGCGGGACGCACCCAGCGGAACGGCAACGGAGCTGCTCGAGACGATCGAAACGAGTCGCGAAAGCAAAACTCGCGTGCACGGTCGGGTGGGAGAACAGCCACGCCAAGCGGGCGAAATCGGGGTCCACGCACGGCGAGCGGGGACGATTGCTGGCGAGCACGAGATCCTGCTCGCCGGGGACGGCGAAGCCCTGACGCTCACCCACCGGGCCGAATCACGGGCAGTCTTCGCGGCCGGCGCGCTCGATGCCGCCGTCTGGCTCGAGGGACGCGAATCCGGTTGGTATTCCTTCGAGGAGGTGTTGACGTCGCCATGAGCACGACATTGCAGACAGAAATCGAGGCGAGTTGGGAACGATACCGGGCCGACGAGGTGACCGCCGAGACCGCGACGCCGAGCGATCTGAAGCCGCTCGACGACTTCCTGGGAGCCCTCGAACGGGGCGAGATCAGAGCCGCTGAACCGGACGGCAAGGGCGATCGGACGGCCACGCGCTGGGCCGTCAACGAGTGGGTCAAACGCGGGATCCTGCTGAACTTCTCGCTCCGGCGCACCCAGCCGCGGGAATACGGCGGTGTGACGTATCACGACGTGCTCCCGCTACGGCGAACGGGTGATCTGCTCGAGCGAGGTACCCGCAACACCCCGGACGGGACCACCATCCGCAGGGGGGTCTTCATCGGCGATGATGCCATCCTCATGAGTCCGTCGTTCGTGAACATCGGGGCGCACGTGGGCGACGGGGCACTGGTGGACTCGTGTGATACCGTCGGTTCGTGCGCGCAGGTAGGCGAGAACGTGAAACTCGGCGCGAACACACTGGTCGGTGGCGTGCTCGAACCTGTCGAGGATGCACCAGTCATCATCGAGGATGACGTGTCGATCGGTGCGGGGTGCCGGATTACCTCCGGGTTCGTCGTCGGAGAAGGGTCCGTCGTCGGGGAGAACACCCTGCTATCCCCGCGGCTCCCGGTCTATGATCTCGTGGACGACGAGATCGTCTCCGGCTATATCCCGCCACGCCGACGCGTCTTTACCCGCTTCGTGGAGTCGACGGTGGCGGACCACGAACTCTTCGGGAACGCTGGCGCGTACAAGCCTGCGATCGTCGCGACCGACCTCAACGACGATACCCTCGACGCGACCGCACGAGAGGCAGCCCTCCGCGAGTGAGCATGTCCGCGAAACCTTCCCCACTGATTCGTCGACTCGCAGATTGGGATCACCAGCAACTCCTCGACCTCGCCGCGGAGTTTCGCACCCCCACCTACGTGACCGACCTCGATCGGGTGGCTGCCAACTACCGACGGTTCACGGCGGCGTTCCCGGAAGCGCGCGTCATGTATGCCGCGAAGGCCCACACCGGACGTGCAGTCCTGGAAACGCTCGTGGATGTCGGCGCCCAGATCGAGTGCGCAGCCGCTGGTGAACTCCAACGGGCGATCCGGGCGGGGGCAGACCCCAACGAGCTTCAGTACACCGCCGTTAACCCGCCGGGTCGGGATCTGAACGTCGCCGTCGACATTGCGCGGGACCATCCGGGGCTCACCATCACGGCAGGTGCCCGGGACACGTTCGACCGGCTGGCAGACCGCGGGTACGACGGCCGGATCGCCATTCGGATCAACCCGGGGATCGGTACCGGCCATCACGAAAAGGTCGCGACCGGTGCGGACGCGAAGTTCGGGATTCCGGCGACCGAAGCACCCGAGCTGGCCGCGGAACTCCGGGAACGGTTCGACCTGGTCGGCATCCACGCACACGTCGGCAGCGGCGTCCTGATGGACGACCTCGACGAGCATTGTGAGGCGCTTGCCACAGTGGCCGAGACGGCCCGGCAGGTGGGTGAAGAAACCCTTTCGTTCGTGGATTTCGGTGGGGGATTCGGCGTCCCGTATCGCGAATCGGAACCACCACTCGATCTGTCGGTCGTCGCCGACCGGGTCCGGGACGCGATCGGTACGCTCCAGGCGGAGATCACCTTCGAACCGGGGCGGTACGTCGTGGCCGACAGTAGCCTCATTCTGACCGAGGTGAACACGATCAAGCAGGCGCTGGAAACGACAGTCGTCGGCGTGGACGCCTCCCTGGCCACACTCATCCGACCGGCGATGTTCGATTCCTATCACCCGATCCGCAATCTCAGTGCTCCCGGGCGCGAACCGATCGCGGCGTCCGTCGGGGGACCCTGCTGTACGAGTGCGGACGTCTTTTGTACCGATCGCCCGATCGCACGACCCGAGCGAGGGGACATCCTCGCGATCGGCAACGCCGGGGCGTACGGCTACGAACTGGCCAACCAGTTCCACTCCCAGCCGCGGCCCGCGGAGGTGGCGCTCGTGGATGGCACCCCCCAGGTGGCTCGACGGGCGGAGACACTCAGCGACGTCACCCGGCTCGAACGCGAACTGTAGCTACTCCTGGAGGAACGATCGGACGATGGTGCGATGGCACCGCTTTTCCTCGGTGTTCTCAAAACAGACGACCGCAATGTCCTCCCCATCCTCAAGGCGCTCGCGAAGGCGCTGTAGTCCCGCCCGGGCTTCGGTATCGGTGACCAAATACTCGCGGTACCGTCGATCGAAATCACAATCGGCCATCGCCCGATTGTGCGCCGCGGCCTCAGCGAGCCCGTTTTCGATATGTCTCGCCTCACATTCATTGACTGCTGTCAGCAATTTCCTCGGCGGTCCCAGTGCGGGCTCGTTCTCGTCGATGGCACCGTAAAACCAGCGCGTCGGTCGTCTCACGACGCCGACGAGGGTGGCGTCGGCCGGGATTTCCGCGAAGTTGTGTTGCAGCGCGGCGACGTAGGTGTCGGAGACGGTACCAGTCATTCTCCTCGTTCCCGCCACCGCTACTCGCGTGAGAGATCTTCCGTACGGGCGTGGTCGACGAGCTCGCTGGCAAGGCCTGTATATCCAGCCGCGTCGAGGGATTCCAGTTCAGCCGCGACGTCGGCCGGGAGATCGAGTTCCGCCACGAGTTCGCTCAGGTCGGCCATCGTTACCGACTCCCCTCGCGTGAGCTCCTTGAGGCGTTCGTACGCGGCCGGATCCCCTTCTCGCCGGAGGATCGTCTGGACCGCTTCACCGAGTACCGCGGGGTGTGCCGCCAGATCTTCCCGCATTCTGACTTCGTTCGGGACCACTTTCGCGAGCCCGTCCCCGGTCTTTACATACCCCAGCAGGCAGTGTGCGAGTGCCGAGCCGATGTTTCGCTTGGTCGTCGAATCGGACAGGTCACGCTGGAGCCGCGAGGTCGTGATCGACTCGGCCAGGAAATTGAGATCGGCGTTGGCCTTTGCCAGATTACCCTCGGCGTTTTCGAAGTCGATCGGGTTCACCTTGTGCGGCATGGTGGAGCTGCCGGTTTCGCCCGCGGTGGCTTCCTGTCCGAGGTACTCGTCGCTGACGTACCGCCAGATGTCACGGTCGAGGTCGAGTAACACCAGATTGATGGCCCGGAGTGCGTCGAACAGCTCGGCCAGGTCGTCACACGGATTCACCTGCGTCGTTACCGGCTCGTGTTGCAGGTCGAGGGATTCGACGAAAGTCGCCGCAAACGCCGGCCAGTCGACATTCGGGTACGCGACGACGTGGGCGGCATAGGTACCGGAGGCACCGGCCAGCTTGCCCGACAGGGCTGCCTCGGCCTCGTCGAGCCGGGTGATTCCGCGGGCGAGTCGCGACGCGTAGACGGCCATTTCCTTGCCAAACGTCGTCGGCGTCGCCGGCTGCCCGTGGGTTCGGGCCAGCATCGGGAGATCCCGATGCTCGTCCGCCATCGTCGCCAGCTTGGCGTAGATCAAGGCAATCGCCGGCCGGAGCTGGTCGGTAACTGCGCCGCGGACGAGCAGGCGGTGTGCGAGGTTATTGACGTCCTCGCTCGTCAGGGCGAAATGGATCCAGTGATCGATCTCGAGGTCGTCGGGGCGTCGCTCGCGAATGAAATACTCGACCGCTTTTACGTCGTGATTGGTCGCCGCGTACCGTTCAGTTCCCTCAGTTTCGATTCGTTTGATCAACCGCGCATCCTTGCGGTCGAAATCCTCGTAGATGTCGCGGAGTCGGGCTCTATCGGCGTCGTCCAGCGAGAGCGCCACCGCATCGAGATCCGCTAGCGCGATGAGATATTCGATCTCGACGCGAACGCGGGCACGCATCAACGCCGCTTCGCTCGCCCACTGTCGTAGTGGTCGTGTCGGTTCGGCGTATCGACCGTCGAGCGGGGATACCGCGTCCAGCGCATCCGGCATGGTCGGGGATTTTCCAACCAGTCGCAAATCGGTGTCGGTGCGGTCGACCCCGCCGGATCACAACGACTTTGCCCCTCGCCGCGCCTCGATTGCCATGGTCGCGATTCTCGGGATGGCGAGCAACCGGGGCCGCAACCTCCTGAACATTCACCGGGAGCGGCCGGGCGGCGCCCAGTTAGGTGTCGTCCTGACAAACGATGCGTCGGCACCGGTGCTCGACGGGGCGGCGGAGTACGGCGTACCGACGGAAGTGGTCGAGCGCGAGGCGGGGGAAGACCGGTTCTCCCACGAGGAACGAATCCTGGATGCCGTCGCTGACTACGATATCGATGTCGTGTGTCTGGACGGACACATGCGGATTCTCTCGTCGGTGTTCCTCGACGCGATGCCGATCACGCTCAACGTTCACCCCTCGCTCTTGCCGGCCTTCCCGGGGGCGGATGCCTGGGACGAGGCGCTCCACGCTGGGGTGGCTGTCTCGGGGTGTACCGTCCACGTCGTCACGAATGCCGTCGCCGATGACGGGTCGATCATCGAATCGAAGATCGACGGCGGGCCGATCGTCACGCAGGAACCGGTCCCGGTCTACGATGACGACACGACGGCAACGCTGAAAGATCGGATCCTCTACGACGGGGAGTTTCTGGCGTACCCCCGAGCGGTTCGATGGGTCGCCGAGGATGCGATTACCGTGACTGAAAACGAGGAGGGACCAGTGTCGGTCACCGTCCCCGACGATCAACACGAAACGTTTCCGACACGTCGACTCGATTCCCATGACCGGCGATCGGTGCTTCGATACGGGGAAAATCCCCACCAAGAGGCAGCGCTGTATGCGTCCGCTGACGTCACAGAGCCCAGCGTCGTTGGCGCCGAGCAGGTGAGCGGGGACAAGGGCATGTCCTACGTCAACTACGTGGATGCGGCGGGGGCACTCGACCTGATCACGGAATTCGAACGGCCCGCAGCCGCGGTGATCAAACACGCGAACCCGGCCGGCTGTGCGACCGATGAGGAGCTCGTCGGCTCCTACGACCGGGCACTCTCGACCGACCCGATGAGTGCCTTTGGTGGCGTCGTGGCGCTGAATCGACCGTGTGATCCGGCGACGGCCGAACGAATCGTCGATTCAGTGAAGCACGTGGTGGTCGCACCGGGCTTTACTGGGGATGCGTTGTCGATTCTGGGCGACCGCGAGAGTATGCGGGTGCTCGACGTGTCGGATGGATCCCCCGGGCCGATCGGTCCCGATGATCGCATCCAGCCGCTGGCGGAAAAACAGCTAGTCGGCGGTCGGCTCGTGCAGGAACGTGATCTCGCGCGGATCGACCCGGCGGACCTCGAGGTCGTGACCGACCGGGAGCCCTCTGACGATGAGCGCCACACCATGGCTTTCGCCTGGCCGGTTGTCAAGCATGCGACCTCGAACGCGATCGTCATGGCGACTGGCACGGAAACCGTCGGACTCGGGATCGGGCAGGTCTCGCGCGTTGACGCGGTGCGGATCGCCGGTATCAAAGCCGAAGAACATGCGGAGGGGAAAGGACCGGGGGGTGCGGTGATGGCCTCGGACGCATTTTTCCCGTTTCCCGACGGAATCGAGCGTGCGGCCGCCGCGGGCGTCGAAGCGGTCATCCAACCCGGCGGGTCCATTCGGGACGACGAGGTCATCGACGTCGCGAACGATCACGATCTGGCGATGGTGTTCACTGGACAGCGCTGCTTTCTGCACTGACGCCGGTCGGGGAGCTAGCGACTTCGCGAGGATGCCCTGGGTTCGTGAAGCTCGAGTTCGAGCTCGAGATCCGGCTCGAACTCGTCTCGCTCGACGTTGTAGTATCGGAATTGCCCGGTACCGTCGGCGTGTATGTGCACGATCGGAAACCGCGAGATGTGCCCCTTGCCCGCCTTCGTCCGTTCGACGCCCGACACGTGGAGGTGATCGGTTCCCCAGTCATCGGTCCCGTGCATGGCATATTCGCCGACGTCGATGTGTGAGTGACCGTGAAACACGACGCGGAGCGACGGATGTTCGAGTACGCGATCGAAGCGACGATCGATCATCGATCGGCCCTCTGGAAGCACGTCCTGTGGAGCGGTGTGCACGAAACCGATCGCCGGCGTCTTCGGGGCCTCATCGAGTCGCTCGACGAACCAGTCGAGTTGATCATCGGTGAAGGACCGGCCGCGAATCAGGGGAGAAGCAAACACGAACCGATAGCCCCCGTAGGCCTTGACGTACTGGACGTCCGGGACTGTCTTCGGGTCGTCGTTCCACCGGGTTGCATACTCGAAAAAGCGTTCCTCGCTCGCCTCGAGTTCCTCGTTCCCCATGATGGTGTGGAAGGGCGGTTCGAGGTCCACGAGTGCGGCAGTCGCCCCCTCGTACTGTGGAATCGTTCCGTTCCGGGCGACATCACCCACGCCCGCGACGAAATCGAACCGGTTCTCCCGGTGGCGGCCATTGATGGTCTCGACGATGCGCGGCAACCACGCGAACGTCGGCTCGGGCTTTGGCTCGACGTCCCCGATGATCGCAAAACGAACGGCCGGCCGATCGTCACGTGACATGCTCCAGACACCCCTGGCGATGGGAGCAAATGAGTGTAAGGATTCAGATCGGAATCGCGATTCGAGCGCGGAGTTCGTCACTTTCTTGCCCGCGCAAGGGATGCCCGACCCATGAACTTTCCCGAGGCCGCCAATTTCCTCTTTGACCTGCGGCAGTTCCGGCCCAAACCCGGTACGGAGTCCACCCGGGACCTCCTCGCAGCACTCGGTGACCCACACGAAGCGCTGGATTGTATTCAGGTTGCGGGGTCGAACGGGAAAGGGAGCACCGCGCGCATGACAGAGTCGGTGTTGCGGGAGGCGGGCTATCGCGTCGGGCTCTATACCTCCCCACATTTCGACGACGTCCGGGAACGATTCCGCGTCAATGGACGGAAGATTCCCAAAGCCGCCGTCACTTCATTCGTCGACGAGATCCGCGAGTACGTCACCGCGCAGGCGGCCGCGGGACAACCCACCACGTTCTTCGAAGTGACGACCGCGATGGCGCTGTGGCATTTTGCCCGGGAAGAGGTAGATATCGCCGTCTTGGAGGTCGGGATCGGGGGGCGATTCGATGCCACAAGTGTCGTCACCCCGGTCGCAAGTGCCGTAACCACGGTGTCCCTGGAACACACCGAACTCCTGGGAGAGACGATCGAGGAGATCGCGAAGGACAAGGCCCACGTGGCCCCACTCGGGACACCGCTGGTGACGGGGGCACGCGGTCCCGCCCTCGAGGCGATCAAAAAACAGTGTCTGTCGCTTCACGCGGCGGACGGGTCGGACGTGCCACCGGAGGAACAGGTCAGAACGGTGGGATCAACCGACACCGACGTGACGGTTACCTACAAGTGCCGCTGCAATCACCAGGAGGCGGCGATCCTGATCGACGACCTGGAGGTCCGCATCCCGTTACTCGGCGCCCACCAGGCAACCAACGCGGGGATTGCGGCGACCCTCGCGCGGCAAGTGCGACCGGTCGACGACGAATCGATCGCGTCGGGGCTTCGCGCGGCGACCTGGCCCGGCCGGTTCGAGATCATGGCACAGGATCCGCTGGTCGTTCTCGATGGGGCCCACAATCCCGGCGCCTGCGAAGGGCTTGCGGACGTGCTCGAGACGTTTGCGTTCGATCGGCTCCATCTCGTCATTGGCGCAATGCACGAGAAGGATCACGCCGGGATGGCAACCGCGCTCCCGACAGCAGATCGGGTGTATGCCTGCCGACCAGTCCCCGATCGGGCGGAAGATCCCGCAACCCTCGCGAACGTGTTCGAAGCGACCGGGAACGGGACCGTAGAGGAGTTTCCGGCCGTCGGCGACGCCCTCGTGGCCGCACTTCGTGATGCGGATCCTGCAGACTGTGTGCTCGTGGCAGGATCACTCTACGTGGTCGCGGAGGCAAGGCAGCACTGGGTCCGCACGACAATCCCCAAAGACGTCAGAACGGTCGCGGCGGCCGAGCACGCCCTCGTGTCGGCGGACCTGCAGCCGAGCGAGGCGGCCACCGGGCACAAGCACACCATCCACCGCGTGGCGAAGACGCGGGTCCAGCAACGCCAGGCGCGCTGGCTCGAGGAGGAGATCCGCGCGAGCGGTGGCGCCGGTTTCCGCGCGGGACTGGAGGATCACATCGAGGAAAACCTGGATCTCGTGCTTGCGGGGACGGCGGCGGAGTACGACGCTCTCCTCGGAGCGATGGGGGGCGGCCCCCACGGCCTCGAGGCCATCAGACCCCAGCTCGCCGACACCATCGGGCGGTCCGGACCGCCGGGGGTGGGCTATCCGTGGTGTGAAGAACCCGTCATCATGGGTGTGCTCAACGTGACGCCGGATAGCTTCCATGACGGGGGACGATACGACGAGGTGTCGGCCGCCGTCGAACGGGCACACGAACAGATTGCAGACGGGGCAGCCATCGTCGACATCGGCGGAGAAAGCACGAGACCGGGCGCGGATCCGGTCGAAAACTCGGTCGAACGTGACCGTGTGGTCCCCGTGATCGAACGGCTGGCCGACGCGGAGGTGATGGTGTCGGTCGACACGCGAAAGGCGACGGTCGCCCGGGCCGCGCTCGAAGCAGGGGCCGACATGATCAATGACGTCTCGGGCCTTCGGGATCCGGAGATGCGCTTCGTCGCCGCGGAATTCGACGTTCCGGTCGTCGTGATGCACAGCATCAATACGCCGGTCGTGCCCGAACGCACGACCGAATACGACGATGTCGTCGAAGACGTGATCGACGAACTGGCCGAGCGGGTCCTGCTCGCCGAGAAGGCGGGGCTCGATCGATCACAGATCATCGTGGACCCGGGGCTCGGCTTCGGCAAACGAGCCCCTGACAGCTTCGAGTTGCTCGGCCGAACGGGGGAGCTCGCTGGGCTCGGTTGTCCCATCATGGTCGGTCACTCGCACAAGTCGATGTGGGAACTGATCGGGTGTGGACCGGACGAGCGGCTCCCCCCGACCGTCGCCGGGACCTCGATCGCCGTGGCAGCCGGCGCGGACGTCGTTCGCGTCCACGACGTGGCACCGAACGTGGCTGCATTGCGAGCCGCAGTCCGGGCGGGGCGACGGGTCCGGTGAGACTCGTTTCGAAGCGCGTTTAGCGGTCGCTCGTCGAGTGGAGAGCGATGACGCTTCGGGTGACGTTCCTCGGGACAAGCGCCGCGATCCCCACGACCGAGCGGAACCCGAGCGGGATCCTGATCAACCGGGAGGGGGACCGCCTCCTGTTCGACGCCGGGGAAGGCACGCAACGCCAGATGATGCGGTACGGTACCGGCTTTACGGTCTCAGCGATATTTCTCACGCATCTGCACGGCGATCACGTACTCGGGTTGCCCGGCTTGCTCCAGACGTGGTCGTTTCAGGACCGGGAACGCCCGGTCGACATCCACACACCTGCCGGGACCGCGGATCGGCTCAGCGAGTTCCTGTTCAGCCTGGAGGAGCGACCCGGGTACCCCGTGCGAATTCACGAGGTCGAACCGGGCGCGACCGCGCGACGATGGGACGACTACGAGGTCCGTGCGTTCAGAACCGACCACCGGACGCGCGCGGTCGGCTACGCGCTCGTCGAGGAAGATCGAAAGGGTCGATTCGACCGGGCCCGAGCGGAGGAACTCGGCATCCCGGTGGGACCGAAGTTTTCGACGTTACACGATGGGGATCCGGTGGAACTGGCCGACGGCACAGTCATCATTCCCGAGCAAGTCGTCGGCGATCCGAGACCGGGTCGCAGGGTCGTTTACACGGGGGATACGCTGCCGACGAAGACAACGGTGGCCGCTGCGGCGTCCGCCGATCTCCTCATCCACGACGCGACGTTCACCAGCGAGCACCGGAAACGCGCGAGGGAAACGGCCCACGCGACTGCCCGCGAAGCGGGTCGAATCGCGGCTGATGCGGACGCGAAACGGCTCGCCTTGACACATATTTCCTCGCGATACACCGGTCGTCCGTCGGAGCACGAGACGGAGGCGGCCGAGGTCTACGACGGCACGATCATCCTCGCACAGGACGGACGGGTCGTCGAGGTCCCGTATCCGGAGGAGTGAGTCGGAAGCGGTTGCTCCGACGAGTGTTTTAAGGATCGTCCAGTCCGTATTGATACACGTGAGCACGCGGACGAGTGCCCTGAGCACGACTGTTTTCGGCGTCGACGTCCACCACGGCGACGTCCGGGGTTCCGCGCCGTCCTATGCCCTCGTCGTGATCGAGGACGACGCCGTCACGCGCGACGTCGTCACCTATCGAAAGCTACGGCGCTTGATTGCCGGTCGTCAACCGGGAATGGTGGCCACGGACAACGTGTACGAACTCGCCGAGGACAAGGCGGATCTCGTCGCGTTCCTGCGGGAGCTGCCACCGGAAACGAAACTCGTGCAGGTAACGGGGGCAGAGCGGCCCGAACCCCTCTCGCGGGTGGCCGATCGCCACGACGTCCCGTACGGCAAGGATCCGATGGACGAAGCGGAAGCGGCCGCTCGTCTCGCTGCCGCGAACGTGGGCCATCACGTCAGCGCATTCACGGAGACGACGCGGGTGAAAGTCTCCCGTGGCCGCTCGACGGGCAAAGGTGGGTGGAGCGAGGATCGGTTCACCCGGCGGATACACGGCGCGGTACGACGGAGATCCCGCGAGATCGAAGCCGAACTCGAGGACGCCGGACTCGAGTTCGATCGCGAGGTGACGGAAAAGTACGGCGGATACGCCAACGCGATCTTTGCGGTGGCCGCTCCGCCGCAGTCGATCCCGGTCACGACGGCGCGATCGGGCGACGTTCGGGTGGAACTCGAGCGCGAACGTCGGGACGGGCTGGCGTTCGAACCGCTGGTAAAGCGACGAGATCACGTGATCGTCGGTGTCGACCCGGGGACGACAACAGCCGTCGCGGTTCTCGATAACGACGGAGAACTCCTCGACGTCGTAAGCACGCGTACGGCGGATACCGCGGACGTGATCGAGTGGATCATCGAACGTGGACGACCGTTCCTGGTTGCTGCCGACGTAACACCGATGCCGGAGACGGTCGAGAAGCTCCGTCGCAGTTTCGACGCCGCCGGGTGGACGCCGGAGCGTGACCTGGCCATCGACCGCAAACAGCACCGGACGCGGGAGATTGGATACGAGAACGACCACGAGCGCGACGCCATTGCCGCAGCCTTGTTCGCGTATGACGCCCACGCCGATCAGTTCGATCGGATCCGCGACCGCACCCCGGGAGATCTAGACCCCGGTGAAGTGATCGCGCGGGTAATTAGCCAGGAGAAAAGCGTGGCGTCGGTCATCGAAGCGCTCCGTCCCGAGGAGCCCGATCCGGAAACGCCCGAACCCGCCCCGGCGGCTGA
>SKQO01000038.1 GCA_007118975.1 Halobacteriales archaeon
ATCTCGTAGATCTTCCCGCCCAACAGCTCGGTCAACGCCTCGTGTTTCTCGTCCTCGCGTTCGTAGGTAGCGGTCAACCCCATCCGGAACGGCGCGGCGAACAGCTCCGCGATCTGGCGATATCCCTCCGCGGCGAGGTGGTGGACCTCGTCGAACACGACGAGCTTGAACCGATTGCCCACCGCGTCTGCGTGATAGTACGCCGAGTCATAGGTCGAGACCGTGATCGGCTCGAGGCGTTTCTCGCGTCCGGAATACTCGCCGATGTCGATGTCGAACACGTCCAGTTCCTCGATCCATTGATCGACGAGGTCGAGCGTTGGCACGATCACGAGCGTCGGCGCGTTGACCGCCGCGATCGCGCTCATGCCGACGTACGTCTTACCCGCGCCGGTCGGTAACACGAGCGCGCCGCGCTTGTCGTCCTGCCATCGTTCGAGGGCCGCTTGCTGGTAGGGCCGCAATTCGATGTCCGCCGTGAGCTCGGGACAGGGAATCAGATCGAGGACGTGATCATCCGTCTCGATGTCGGCCTGCTCGAGGTGGTTCCGGATCGCCCGATACCAACAGCCGAGGGCGCGGTCGTTCCCGGTCCGGTCGTCCCACTCGGCGTGCGGGATGTCGGGCGGAACATCGCCATCGATCGCGATCGTCCCACCCTCGTAACGCAGCCGCACTCCCATCGGCGTGACCACCCGCTCCGCCCACGTAAACCTATCCGTTCAGTGCGCGGCGTACGGGCGCCCCGTCGTGCGAATTCCGTTGGTTATGAAGATATACGGACTTGTCCGAGATGGTGTCGTCGATCTGCTGGAGCGTCGCCTCCGCGGCGAGCAGGTTGTGCTCCGCCAGGAACTCTCGGCCCGCTTCGGTGAGGCCGTAGAACTTCCACGGATACCCGTTCTGTGCAGGCACTCCAACTGCCGAACGAACGCGGAGCGCCATCCCCGCGGAACAGCGCACACATGCTTCGGTATCGTCGGCCCAGTGTTCGGTCCTTCAGCTATGACTGGCTCGATTCGACACACGTCTCGCTCGTCATGATCGGCGCACTCGGCCCGGATGTCGTACGATCGGGATCCGCACCGCAGAGGTGGGGGTCGCTTCGTTGCTCGGTTTCCCGTTGTCTGGTCGGCACGCCACCGCCTCGGCGACGCGGCCCACCTGGTCGACCTTGAGTCGTCCCTAACGTCCCCGGGACCGCCTCCCACGTCGTCATCGATCGGCTGTTGCTCATGGCAATGGGTACGCGTTTTCCGCGTCCGACGGTTCGACCGCCGGTGCTGGCCGCCCACCGAATGGCGAACTGAGCGCAGACTCGATGGCCGGCAGCCTTCGGATTGTTCACCGCGACGGCCATGGATCTCGCAGAAGTCGTTTCACGAACCGGGCAACCTGATCGCCAGTCTCTCAGCACCCGCTCGAGGGCGTATCTCCAACGCACGTCAGAGGAGAAGGAGAGTGAACACCCCAGACACGCCCCCGTCACTGATTGCGAGCGTTCGTGAAGGCACCGAAAGACCTCCTCACGCAGATGCGTTCGTATCGCTATCACCGATCAGTGCGCGAACGGTCACATCGAATTCGAACGTGGTGTACGGAACGAACGGGTTGCTTCGACTGACCGACGCGATGGAACTACATGATGCAGTGTTCGACGAGGACTCCAACGTCGTCGTACACGGCCGAGTAGCTCCGACCGAGTCGGTCGGCCAGTTCGGTAAGGGGCTACATATACGGGTGGGGGTGGTTGGCAGCGACACCTGTGCACGGCGGGCCTTCATGCCCGCGCGCATGGTGCCGAGGCACCCACGGACCAGCATGCCATTGATTGTCGAGCCCCGGTGACAGTGCTCCACAGTATTCCTTCAACCGTGCCCGTTGTGGCGTTGGTAATCAGTCGGCTACCTGTTCATCCCAATTTCAGACAGGAACGTCCGAGGGATTAAGAATATTATAGTTAAATATGCGGTTTGTCATTTCGGTTCATGGTTGGGGTGCAGGAGTCCAACGGGGGAGGCGGCGGAAGTAACCAAATGCACGGGCTCGTCGAGTTCGACGTGACCGAGGCCCGGCAACGAATCAGCGACTATGAAGCGGAGACCGACGAGCGTCTCTCGTTCACCGCGTTCGTCACACGCTGTCTTGCACAAGCCGTCGAGGAGTTCCCTCGCGTGCAGGCCTACCGCGACTGGCGCGGGAATCTCGTGCAGTCCGCCGACGTCGACGTGATGGTAATGGTCGAACATACGACAGACGGCGAGCGGGTCGCCCTGCCCCACGTGGTCAAGGCGGCAAATCGGCGGTCGCTCCGGTCGATTCACGACGAGATTCGAGAGACACAGGAGTCGTCGACCGACGGCCAGCGACCCCGGAGGCCTTCGATGATCGCTCAACTCCCGGGACCCGCCCGGCGACTGATCTACCGACTGGCTCCCCAGCTGTGGAATAGCATCTCCGGGACGGTCGCGGTGTCCTCGGTAGGGATGTTCAGCACGGGAAGCGGGTGGGCGATTAGTCCGTCGTACCATACGCTCCAGCTCACGGTCGGCGGCATCGCCGAGAAGCCGGTCTTGGTCGACGGAGAGGTCGAACCGCGCGAGTACCTCAACATCACGGTGACGCTGGACCATGACGTCGTCGACGGCGCGCCCGCGGCCCGGTTCGTCGAGCGGTTGAAGGAACTCATCGAGAGCGCCCAAGCTATCGAGCCGACAAGCGAGTCGTAGGACGGTTCAACTGGGGTTCGGAGAGCCGACATCGAGAGCTGATCAACCCCGCAGCGATGAATACACCGGCTCTATCCACTACCGTGTACTTCTCGATGATCCATTTGACAGGAATTGATATGCAAGAGTCGCCCATTCCTTGCAGCCTGGTTGCTTCTTATCTTTCGTGTCGGAGGCGGTGAATCAGCTGCTCACTGAGCCTGTGATTTGGGTTACCGAGGAGTCCGAACACTGCCCCGTCTTTGGTCCCGTTCTGCCATCGAATGTTCCAACGAATATCGCGCCTTATCTTCTGGGGAATGAACCTTCAACAACGGCTCTTGTTGCCGATGTTCTTGATCGCGTCAAGAACGTTGTTGGAGTTCGTTTGGAGACGATGGGTGGCACCAATCGAGACCGAGGAATCCCGGCGGTCGGTGCATAGGTACGTGGCGGGGTTCGCGCGAGGCGCCCTCAGGACTCGCGCCACTTGTGGCCGCACTTGACGCAGGTAAACAGCCGAACCTCGAAGGAGCCGCCTGGCTTTGGCATCATCCCGTAGGCGGCCCGGTCGCTGTCGCAGTCGTCCGCCGGACAGGGCTCCTGTACCGTCTCGGTGGAGCTCCGGGTCGCGTCGGCCACGGCGGGTCCCCCGTCGGTCCGCTGTCGATTCTGGGTCGTCATCGCCGCTTCTGCGTGCGAGTCCCGCGGCTCCTCGTTCTCACAGGAGCGACACACCCACGTGTCGCCCTCCGTGTGCATGATCGAACCACACTCGTCACAGAATTGCATATGCCGTCGTGAAACACGGGTTTCAGGCAACGCTCATGCTGATTGTACTGGTTATCGAAGAGCCAACAGATGATCACATCGGTAGCGCGGTCCCCTCCCACTGTCCGGGTTCTTACCCTGACCCGGTTCGATCAGCCATCGGTCAGGGAATCAAGCATCGGGGTCCAGAATGCGCCGTCCAACCAGGTTGTGAGCGTGATGAGTCCCCTTGCGTGGTGTGAGACGCCGCCTGGAATAAGAGGTCATCCCCGACTGCCACCGGACTGCATCACCTCCTGGACGAGGGGGAGAACGAGCGAATGATCGAATTCGTGCTGGCAGAACACGTAACTACACCAGATACAGGACGGGCGATGGGAACAATCACATCAGCCGACGGGACGACAATTGCATACGAACGAACGGGGAGCGGGCCACCACTCGTGCTCGTCGTCGGAGGAGCTACCAACGATCACAAACGATGGGAACAGGCTGGCGTTCGCCCTACACTCGCAGAACACTGCACGGTCTATGCGATGGATGGTCGTGGGCTCGGTGAAAGCGGCGATGCCGAGGCGTCCGAACTCGAACGCGAGGTCGAGGACGTGGCCGCAGTCGTCACTGCGATTGACGGTCAAGTGACGCTTACTTGGCCACTCCGTCGGGTACAATCGGATTCGCGAGCAAACTTCGACTGAAATCTCCATTACCTCCATCCATGTATAACGATTTTAGAGCATGTGTTCGTCAACTAATGTGTCTTTTATAATTTACATTTAGAACCCACGTCAACTCAGTTCAAGGAAGTGCTCTTTCAGTCGCTCACAAACGAGTTCGTTTGCTGAATCAGGTCGATTTGAAAGCTCGCCTAGGACCCATCTGGACCCGTTCGTGCGAGGTGAGTCTTCCCTGTCCGAGGGGATATCGTGGAGCCGATCATAATACCAATCTCTGAAGGCAATCGAGGTACGTTGGTCGTCCCGGTTCACGTTACTCGGTAAATGTGCCGAATACCGTCATCCACCGAGCCACCAGCCGTAGAGTTTCTCCTGCTCCTCGGCGTCGGCGTGTTTCTTCGATTGGCCGTACGTTTTCCCCTTTAGGAGCTGTCGTTCGACTGTATTCGCGGCGAGACGGAGTGCATGGGTAGCGCCGTATCCCTCGCCGTCGGCGGTGAAGTAGCCTCGATCAGTGACCAGCCGTATTCGTGCCAGCACGAGCGGCACGCCCCGGGTCTGTTCCTTGTGCTCTTGCAGTTCGATGCTGGCCTTGATCACCTGCATATCGCCGTACTTCGAGGTCATGCTCTCGATCAATGCGGAGACGCCGTCGTAGTCCATGCCATCGAGCAGGTCGAGACCAAACACTTGCACAGGCTGGCGCCCGTTGTCTTGTTCCCAGGTGAGTGCCTTGATGACATCCGTTTTCGTGACGATCCCGCTGGGCTCGCCCGTCTCACTGTCAGTGACGACGAGCGAGGAGATTTCCTGCTCGAACATCGTCTCAACCACCTCGTCGAGCGTTGCGTCTCGCCCGGTGGTCACGACCGCATCGGACATCAGGTTCCGAACCGGCAGATCAAGCATCCGATCAGACTCTCCTTCGCGCGCGCCGAAGCCCCCGTGGCTCCCACCGGCGGCTTTCCCACCGCCGCCGGCGTTGCCGGATGAACCCCCCTGACTCCGACTCCCCCCTCGCGTCGTGAACTCGATGACGTCGTAGAGACTTAGCATCCCCACTACTTCGTCGTCCTCGACGACCGGGAGATGGG
>SKQO01000102.1 GCA_007118975.1 Halobacteriales archaeon
AATGTCGCGACGACGAAGGGACCGGTAGGGCGGGCGGTTCCCGCAACGAGCGGAGCGAGTGAGGGAACGAGTGGACGAGCCGGATGCCGAACCCGCACACTCTGAGTGGTGAAGGAGCGGAGCGACTGAGCCAGGATGAGGCCCCGGGTTCAAATCCCGGCGAGTCCACTAGCAGGAATTCGGTCGTGAGAGGTCCTGATGGTCTCGAATTTGAATATTTTCATACCTAAATCGTTCTGGAGTTCAACACGTGCTTCGGGTGGTTTGTTGTTAGAATCCATATCGCTTATGAGCCTCATCGATGGACACGAATTCCAACACTCTAACCTCCTTGTTGTCTTCTAGGATCGTGTAAAACGCCGTCCACGTCCGTGAGATGTGCAAACGGAATCTATCTCTCTGGCCATCGATCGGCAGCTTCTCCCTGTCTCCACGACCGCCACCGGGGTACGGATCCTGCCCCAGAAAACTTAACTTCTCTTTGCAGACTCGTTCCGTCTTCTCATCGGCAGCGTCGAGGAATTCAGCCACAGCTTCCGAGAGTAACACCGCATATTCAGACATCATCAAGCGGCGTCAGGTCGTCGCGGGCCTGTTCCTCAAGATCCACGAATCGTTGTTCGAGATCCTGTCGCCGGCGCAATTGAGCCAGATCGGAGAGGAGCTCATCATATGTCTGCCCCGGCCTTTTGAGGTTATGGAGCTCGTTCCGGGTCTCTTCCGACACGGGAATCCGTTTGTCAGCGGACATCCTTACAGTATGTTAAGGGCGTATCGTATTAACCATTTGGTCCACTCCGGGGTCACTGATTTTGAGAGAGACGTGAATTCTAAAATCGCCAGACAGCGCCACGAATACCACGAAACCGACACGGTTCGTGTAGGATTACCGATAAGTACATTGCAGATTCTGCATCCCAGGTGGATCAGCCGTGCGAATCGATCCAGCGGCACCACGCTTCGAAGTCCTGCCCTCCACTGGTCGGCAATCGACCGAAGTGTGCCGATGATTACCTCGTCGCGCATCGGGGGACATCCACGTTCCGAACTTCATCTGCCTCGGGGTGTTCGTAGCGCAGAGGGACATGAGTTCACGGACGTGCACCTGGGTGGTATCCGAAATCGACGAGCACTGATATGATCTTGCGGCCGGAAAACGTCGTCCTGACCATTCACATGCAACGCATGAATTCCGGGAGCTCCCGGTCCTCGTCTATCTCGTCATGATCAATCTTGAGTTCCTCACCGGGGAATTCATCTGGACCCTCGAGACCCTCCCCCCACCTTCGTGACGTTCGAGCACCTCTGCAAGCCGAACCAGAACCGCCGCACGCGTGTCACCACCGCGGGCCAGAGCGCGGTATCAAGATCCCTGGCGGTACTTCCATCGTCCTCGCGAACGAATCCAACCCCGCCGTAATCATCACTGACGCGTCGTGGTGAGTTGCCGGGGGAGATTCTCGTCGATCGTTGCCCACGACCAGGCTCGCTAACCACCACCGATCTCAGCCGCCCCAGAATCGATCGAATTGGAGTTCCAGAAACTCCGGCTTCATCCGAACGAACTCCTCGCGTTCTGTTTCGGGAATGTACTGGTGGACGGAGTGGATCGCCCCGGGCACGAATCGACGACCAACGACGATCCGGACGCCGCGTTCTTCCGGACCGCGGATCACTCGTCCCAGCGCCTGGCGGACCTGTCGAACTGCCGGGATCGTCAGCGCGTAGGGAAACGCGTTATCCGCGCCGAACTGTTCGCCATAGGCATGTTTGACCGCCTGCACCCGGGGCGATCCGATGTTGACCAGTGGCACACCGAAGACCGCACACGTGTGGAGTTCGTCGCCCTCGTAATCCACGCCTTCGGTCAACGTCCCGCGCGTGCTCGTCACCAGGACTTTCGGCTCGCCCTCGACAAACTCGCGTTTTAATCGTCTGGTCTCCTCGTGGCTCGTCGACCGATCGAGCAACACCTCTTTGTCGATCTCCGCCGACAACCGCCCCGCTGCCCATTCCGCCTCGGCGTAGTTCGGCCACGCGAGTAAGACGTTGCCGCGACTTTGGGCGATCAATCGGGCGACGTAGGCGTATCGCTCCCGGATGTCGTTCCGGTTCTCGACCTGGGGATCGCCGCGGTTACGTTTCGTGAACGAGTCGATGTCGACGAGCCAGCTCGCCCGGTGTTTCTCGGGGAAGCTGAGCTCGTACCGCTGTGATCTGACGAGGCGCGGTCGTTCACCGGTGTTCCCCAGCGCGTCCAATCCGGTCACCTCCTCGAAGATCGAGAGCGGCTCGAGCGTCGCGCTCATGAGCACGCCGCCGCCGAACCGGTCGAGGATCTCCCGGATCTTCCCCGCCGGCATACAGTTGTACATCACCAGCGAGGCATTGTAGAAGTTCATCCAGGGTCGATTCACGTCCTGCCGATCGCTCTCGGCGTATGTCAGCTCGATCTCGCGGAAGTAGTCGGTGTGGCCTCGTTCCCACCACTGGCCGAAGAGTGCCCCAACCGCCGTACAGACGCAGTCACGTTCGTGGGCCAACTCCGCGAGGGTGGCCTCGACGGCGGCTCCGATCCGGCTCAGCGACCGGAAGAAGTCTCCACCGTAGTCTTCCGATTCCGCCCAGCTGGTGAACTCGTCGACGTCCGCGGTCTGCGGATCCCGGAGCTGGATCTCGAGATCCCGACTGGGAAGCGACTCCCAGGCCAGCCCGGCGCCGTAGTCCTCGAACCGACGGCCGAGCTCGGTATGCACCCGGTCTTCGAGCCACTCCATCACCTCCCGGTAGAAGGCGGACGCCTCCGCGACCGACTCCCGCGTGACGTCGTGTTCCGAGAGAACAGCCCCGATGTCCGAATGGCCGGTCGGACCACCGCGACCCGGTTCGAGTACGAGATCGAGATCGCGCTTGGCTCGCAAGATCGAGTAATACCCGATCGTGTCGGTCAGCAGCCCCCGGACGCGTTCGTCCACCCGGTGGGCCTCGTCAACGATCAGGAGGGTGCTCTCGTCGAGGATGGGTGCCGTGAACTGGCGACTCGCGGGATCGAAGAGATGGTTGTAGTTACCGATCACGACATCGGCGTGTTGCATAAGGACCATCATCGCCCGGTGAGGGCAGGTTCCGAGGTCCACCGACGCGGGCAGGAACTCCTCGGCGGTTACCACGCCGTTTGCTCCCGCCGAGAACGTCACGGGGGAGGCCTTATCCCGCCTGTACCAGTCGGCCTCAAACGGGCAGTACATCTGCCGGTTGCCCGATTCGGTCATCTCCGGGGTGATTCCCGGTTGGGTGCGGGGATAGGGGGCGGTCCGCCCCGCGGTGTGGAGGGGTTCTTCCTCCGGATCACCGGGGTCGCGTTGGGCCCCTTCGACGAGTGTGCTGGCTTTCGCTGGATCCCACCACTGCTCTTCGTCCGGCCGGCGCGCGTCGTATCCCGAGGGCTCGGGACGGACAAATTCCGCCTTCGGCTCGAGGTCGCTACGCTCCTCAACCAGCCCTGCGGTGTTCTCCCTGAGGTCCTCGCACCGCTCCTGGACGCTCGCACCGTCGGGGAACACCCCCTCGCGTCCGTACGGACACAGGTCGCGCTTGCCCACGAGCGCGATGCCGGACAACGGATCGTCGAGTTGTGCGTTGATGGTCCGGAGGTCCTCGACGAACTGCTCTCGCTGTTGTTTGACCGGTGTGACGACGACGGCATTGTCGAACCGGTCGGTCTCCCGGATCAGATAGCCCGCCGCGGTCAACGCGGCCATGGTCTTGCCCGTCCCGCACGGCGCCTCCATGGAGAGGTAGCCCGCGTTCATCGCCGTCTCGATGATCGTCTCTATGGCGTCGGCCTGGTTGGTGTACGTCTCGCTAAAGCCGAAGTACGGCTGCCACGCCGGCTGGGCCTGTTCGGACACGAGATACTCGCTCCAGCACCTCCACGAGGAAAATCGTTACCACCTGGTGCAGTCCTGTTTCGGTTCGCTCCCGCCGACCACCGACTGGCTCGCCAAAACCGGGGCCGTTCCGATACCGTTGCGGTCGGTGGCGCCCCTGGAAAATCGGGTCATGCGCGTTCCGGCGATCCGAATCGCGTGCCGAAATAGCAGTTCGGGAAACTCGCAGCCAAACGGTTTCTTGTCATAACAGCTGATGGAGGGACCCATGTTCGAGGTAGTTTTTACAGCCCCACCAAGAGAGTCTCATTCGTACCGTTAGAAGCGCTGATGGACTGAAATGATCATTCGACGGCCCAAAAGCACATCCGAAGGTCAGGTTCGACGACGGCCAACGACATTACGATGCAATATTCAGGGTGGCATGCCCGGCTGACAGCCCCGGCGGATCCCCCAATGAATCGACTTCCCAACAGCAAGATGTCGAGTACACGAACAACGAACCACTCTACGAGCCCGGCAGGACCAGATTCACAGAGCAATGGTGGGTATCAGTCCTCAGGTTGAAAGGGGAGGAGTCGGCCAATAACTACCGAGACAGGCAGAAAATACCAATAGCCCGTCAGCCTGAATGTCTCGTCAATGGTACCTTCGAAACGATTAATCCGAAGTTGGCAAAAGGCTTGGTGTAGTACATGGTCGGAGAAGCCGCGCTTTCGCTGGACCTCGCGATCATTCTCCTCGCCGCAACAATTGCAGGATTTCTCGCCAAACAAACCGGACAGCCGACCATTATTGCCTACATTCTGGCCGGCGTGGTCATCGGGCCGGTGGTTCTCGGGGTAGTAGAGGTTACAGAACTCACGGCGACCCTGGCGGAACTCGGTTTGGCATTCCTCCTTTTCCTGCTCGGCATCAAGATGCGTATCGACGAGATTCGACATATCCTCTCGCCCATCGTCAAGATCTCGCTGCCACAGATGACCGCCGTTGCCGCCGTTGGCATCGGTGTGTCCCTTGCCCTGGGATTTGACCTTGCGGAGTCGATCATTATCGGCCTGGCGGTGATGTACAGCTCGACCGCCGTCGTCATCAAAATGTTGACAGACAGGGAGGAGGCAATCACGCTTCACGGCAAAATTGATGTTGGCGTGTTGCTGGCCCAGGACGTCGTTGTCGTCATCATTCTTGCGGTGCTGGCTGCCGGACGACTCGATAGCGCGGCTGAAGTGGTTAGTACCCTCGCCGTGGTCCTTACGCTAGTCGCGATCATTACTGTCGTCGCCTTGGCGGCATCGAAATATGCACTCCC
>SKQO01000043.1 GCA_007118975.1 Halobacteriales archaeon
GAGAGGCGGAACGACTGGCTGGCCAAATCGACGCGACAGTGCGCCGATGGAAGAACGGACGCGGGCTCGTGGGTGCGTTGGCTGCCGTCGGGGCCATGAGTGCCTTGTGTCGAGTGGACCACCCATTCCCGGGGCTCCTGGACGACTGGACGGTCGAGTATCTCGTGTATCGACCGCCTCACGAGAAGAGCCGCGAACGCCGCCTAGATCGTGAGCGATTATGGTCGGTGCTTGGGAAAACCCAGGACGGGCTCTGGGACAACCGCGACCCCGAAACCGGATCGCTCACGTGCATACCCCACTCGCCCTGCCCCGTCATCTGTGGCATTAGAGGAGACGACGACGCGTCAGTCCGCGCTGTCGGTTCGGCGGTCGAGGCACCTGATATCGATCGCTCACGGCTGTTTGTCACGAATCAGGGGACTGACGCACACCTTCGATCGGCTCGGGCAGGGCGCGTGCGAAACCGGCGTTCCTACCGGATCACCGGCACAGTCGTGACACAGCCCAACACCGGTACGGGGGGGCACGTGGCGTTGCATGTTGGCGACAGTCAGGCAACGATGCGTTGGATGGCGTTTGAACCGACAAAACGGTTCAGAGCCACGGTTCGAAAACTCCGTCCCGGGGATCGGGTAACCGGCTGTGGCGAAGTCACCGACGGTACGCTCAAACTCGAGAAGATCTATGTGCACGAACTCGTCGACACCCAACTGGTCTCCCCGACGTGTCCGGGTTGTGCGCGAACTATGAAAAGTGCCGGGCGCGGCCAGGGCTACAGATGTCGGGATTGTGGGGCCTGGGCACGCTCGAAATCCAGAAAGCCGCTCGCCCGGGAGCTCGATACCCGTGCCTACGAGGTGCCGCCGGCCGCACGGCGACATCTCGCGAGGCCGCTCTGTCGATAGCCCCGGCTAGTACGTATCGAGATTCGCTCCCAGGGTGCAGACGTATTCCCCGCTTGCGACCTGCGGGAGGCGGCGACTCCGCCAGAGGATACCCTCCTCGTTCGCTTTCACCGTGTGTTTGTGCTCTCCGAAGACCGACATCACCTCGAAGAGATCGTCCCCCGGAGCTACCCGTTCTCCCAGCTCGGGTACCAGTTGAATCAAGCCGCTAGTTGGTGTCGCGTACTGTTCGAACCGTTGCGCGCGTAGCTGTGGTCCCGGTGAGACCTCGCCGTCCAGGAAGTCGTAGTATCGAAGGACGTTGAACACGCCTTCCACACCCACTGCGATGCTCTCCGGATCCCAGCCGACGCACCCCCCGAGCTCGGGATCCACCGTCGGAATCCCCGCTTCTGGCCCTGCTCTTGCCAACTGCCCGTCCGGACCTTTCCGATCCAGAATATGCCCCGTATCGAACACCTTTGCCAGCTCGAGACACTGCTCGTGGAGTCGGTGTTGGGCTCCGCAACGGACCCGGCATTCGTTGATCATTCGACTGGTGGACCCCTGGTGCAGGTCGAGGATGATGTCGGCTTTACGAGCGAGCGAAAACGTTGCGGCCGCAATTCGTTCGCTCGCGCTCCCCGACTCGGCCCCCGGGTACGTCCGGTTAATTTTGGTATCGTCCAGTGGGTTTCGGTGGGTCTCTGCTTCGAACCCGGGCACATTGACGATCCCAACCACGACAACTTCGCCGGCCAGGTTCGATGGATCGAGCTGTTGGACGACCTGCGCGACCACACCGACGCCGTTCAGTTCGTCTCCGTCGCTAGCCGCTTGCAGATAGAGTCGCTCGCCGGCCCGGTCCCCGTTGATAACCGCGACCGGTAGCGTACACTGAGCCTCCGTTCGTCGTTCCCCGACGGCCAGTCGTCCGGTGGCGAGTTCCCCCCGATCCGCCGTGGCCGTCCCGACGGTCGTCATTACCAGAACAAGCCGGAGCGATGGGCCTTAGCCGTTCGGATCAGTCCTCGCCCATCATCTCGGGGACGTCGATGACGTATCTACCATCCTCGCCCAATTCAATAATGCAGGCGTCGCGTTCGTACAGTTCCATGAGGTTGAGCTCGTACGCACCACGGTCGACGATCTTTATACTGCCGAAGGTTTCCTCGAGCTCAGTTCGGAGCTCCTCCGGGGGTTCGCCAGTCCCTGACTCCGCCTGCGGAGAGTCGTCAGCGTCCGGCTGTTGCGGGGCAGGGGGTAGATCGTCCGGGGTGACGAGTTCCCGACGGGCGTCGCTTTGGGCGCTGTCTTCCCCGCCGAGCGAGAACCCGTTCTCCGGCGGTTCTTCGGACGCGACGATGAGCTCCTGATCGCCGGTCTTGGCCTTGTCCTCGTCCCGGGGTCTCTGGTGTCCGTGTTCATTGGTGGCGTCCGCAGCAGTCGCGTAGTACCGGAACCGGTTTCCGCCACACGCAGGGCAGCCCCCGAGCATCTCGCGGGAGCCGTTTTCGAGGAGTTTGTCACAGGAGGTACACTGGTGAGGCATGATCACTGGGAGACGAGCGCTTTGATGAGCGTTTCATCCTTGTGCAGCGTCTGAAGGCGGTTCGCGGGGCCGATCACTGTCAGCTTCGACCCATCACGTCTGCCCATGATGCGATCGAGAATTCCCCCGTCTTCGGCTGCTCCCCGTGGATACGTTTCGATCTCGATTCCACTGAACTCGTCCGGCGAGATCTCGCTCATGGTAACCTCGATCAGCCGGCTCTCCTCGTCGGGCGTGAGCCCCTCCTCGAGGATGACGATGTTTCCATCGTGCACCCCATCGAGGATCATGCGGATCTTCTCCATCGTTGCCTTCGTTTCCATGCGCTCCCCGCTGATCAAGTCGATCTGGACGCCCTCTCGCGCTTCAGTAGCTTTAGCCATGATATCACCCGAAATACTCCGCGATCTGATCGTAAACCTCGTCCATGTTATCCCCCTCTAGCGCCGACAGCGGAACCGTCTCGTGCTGGGGAAACGCACTGCTGATCCGCTGGACGTTCGAATCGTCGAGATCGATCTTATTCGCGAAGATCAACACGGGCAACTCGCGGCTCTCGATGATCCCAATGAGCATCGTGTTCACCTGCGTGAACGGATCCTGCGCACTGTCGAGGACATAGATCACGCCGTCGATATCTTCTCGCAACCAGTGCATCGCTTCGGCCACGCCCTCGGTGGCCTCCCGGGATCTTGCAATGGCGTCGTCTTCCTCGATATCGAACTCGAGGAATTCCTCGTAATCAACTTTCGTCGTGACGCCCGGCGTGTCGACGATATCGATCGTGACCGAACTCCCGTTCCGTTTGATCTCGACGTTTTCCTTCCGCGTTGCCTCGCGTGTCTCGTGCGGAACGTGGCTTTCCGCGCCGATCTCGTCTCCAGTCCAGTCCTTGGCGATACGGTTCGCGAGTGTGGTGTTGTGAACGACCAACCCGTCCCCTGTCGTGAAGGTATGGTGGTCGGCAACAGTGAGATCATAAATGTAACCGCTGTAGTGTTCGACGTCGATCGACGCCACGTCGTCCCATCCGGTGACCGCCGCGTCCTCCATTGCTGGCGCCACAGTGGTGCGCGTCCCACCGTCGGTCAGAACGCCGGGTTGGGGGGACTGGAAGGTGGGCTCCGGATCAACCACGGCGATCGATTGTCGGTGCTCGAGATCGCGTGCTGGTGTGAAGTCCGTTCCGGTGACAAACGGGTGCTCGGGACTCACGCGAACTGTTCGCCCGGTTTCCGTTTTCACGGTGTATAACGGGCCAGCGTACCGCTGCCGGAACACGTGTGTGACCTCCCCCGTCGTCGGTCGAAGATCTGCCCGGAGGGACGGAACCCGTACATCCGATTGTTCCACTGGAATCCATTCTTCGTGGGGCTCGTCACTCACGTCGGTTGGATCATTTTCCGACGCGACGATATCGTTGAATACGGATTCGATACGTGCGGTTGTCCCATCCGCGAGCACGACTTCTTCGTCCGGGGCAAGACATTTCCCCGCGTTTGGAGGGCCGTAAATGCCGATTCGTTTTGGGGTCTCATCGGCAAACAGACGGTCCGTGACGTTGGCTATGCTCGAACGTATACCAGTTAACAATCCCATAGCCGGTGCCACCCCTTCAACACCTCATACATGTATGAAGCAGAACCTGTGGTCGGCCATAAGTGTACGTCAGACATTCGTCAGACGAGATACCCGAAACAATGACCCCAACCCCCTTGTTTCGTGTGGAACTGGGAGATAACGAGTCAGAAGGACTAGCTGTAGTTTAGTTCACCGTCTGAAGACTTGATCTTACTCCATTACGGTTTTAGTTTTTTCCTTACCACCTTGAAACTTTCCTTTTGTATCGCTTTGATCTTACGTTTGCGGCGGATGGTTGGTTTCCGTTCCACTCGAAATGGAGGGGTGGGGGGCACAACCAACACCCTCCGTATCGCTGGTCCGATATCGCGCTATTAAGGCTCGGTTAAGGGCTTCTGTTTCCGTATACCGCGGATCGTAGGATACTCCTGATCCCGTTCAGAGCGGCTTAACAGGGGAAATCAGGGCCACATGGTAATCGAGTAACGTGATGGCACGTATGCTGATTATTATCACCGTCACTTGAATCGCGACGGAGGAAAGAATTTAAGACCCATGTCTACCTTTGATTCGCCTGCACCTACTCACCAGGGTCGATCGGTGATCGAGATTGGGGCTCGGATGAACCGATCGATGGGCGTCGGGTTGGAGAGAGGCATCGCAGCTCGGGAGAGAACAATGGGGATGTACGCGCAACATGAACGGACGTGAGACCGGATCGGGGGGAGAGCCTCCAGTTGAGGATGCGACGGGTATGGGCGATGAGGTGACCGAATGGACCGCCGAACAGGTAATGGAGGATACCGATTCCTCCGGTGGTCTCTTTGATGAAATGCTTCGTGGAGACCCGATATTCACCAATAAAGAGGTCCTGCGTCCGTCCTACACGCCCCACGAACTCCCCCACCGAGATCAACAGATAAGCAAGATGGCGACGATCCTCGTGTCCGCATTGCGCGGACATACGCCGTCAAACATCCTGATTTACGGGAAAACGGGAACCGGGAAGACAGCAAGTGCCAAGTACGTTAGCCAGGAACTGGAATCGACATCGGCGAAGTATCGGGTCCCGTGCCATGTTCATTATATCAACTGCGAGGTCACCGATACACAGTATCGAGTGCTCGCGCAACTCGCGAATTCCTTCATTGATGACAACGTTCGGATCCTCAAAGAGTGGATCGAACGCTGGCAAGCCGCAGACGGGGGGAGTGCACACCGATCGACGCTGGCCCGGAACGGATCACCCAACCGACAGTCCACTCAGAAAGACCAGGAAATAGAGACCACACGATTCGATGAAACTCCCGGGGAATCACACCCGTCTGCTGAAACAGTAGCAGACATCCTGGCCCGCCATGACGTGGCATTGGACGATCCGGTCTCGAACCGGATCGAAGCGCTCGAGTCTGTAAGAGATGACGCCGATCAAGTACCGATGACGGGGTGGCCCACGGACAGGGTGTACCAGGAGTTTTTCGACGCGGTCGATTTCAGTGAGCGCGTGGTCGTCATTATGCTGGACGAGATCGACAAGTTGGTCGAAAAGTCCGGTGACGACACGCTCTATAACCTTTCTCGGATGAATTCCGACCTCGAGCACTCGAAAGTCTCGATAATCGGAATCTCGAACGATTTAAAATTCACCGACTTTCTGGATCCCCGTGTGAAATCGAGTCTCGGCGAAGAAGAGATCGTCTTCCCCCCGTACGACGCCAATCAACTGCGCGATATTTTGGAACACCGGGCGAGTGCAGCCTTCATGGACGATGCGCTCACCGAAGAGGTCATCCCGCTCTGCGCGGCGTTCGCCGCCCAGGAGCACGGGGACGCACGACGCGCACTCGACTTACTCCGAACGGCTGGGGAACTCGCCGAACGCGGCGACACTGAGGAAGTGACCGAGCATCACGTTCGCGCCGCCCAGGACAAAATCGAGCTCGATCGCGTCGTGGAAGTGGTCCGCACGCTGCCCACGCAGTCGAAACTGGTACTTTATGCCATCATCAGCCTGGAAAAGTCGGGTGCCAAGAGTATCAACACGGGCGAGGTGTACAACGTGTATAAGGTCCTCTGTCAGGAGGTCGATAGCGACGTGCTCACCCAACGCCGCGTCAGTGATCTCATCAGCGAACTCGATATGCTCGGTATCGTGAACGCGGTGGTCGTCAGCAAGGGTCGATACGGTCGTACGACCGAGATCAACATGTCAGTGCCGCTGGAAGAGACGGAAACCGTGCTCATTACCGACTCTCGATTGAGCGACCTCGAAGAGGTCCGCCCGTACATTCAATCCCGTTTCGATCTGTAGGAACGGCCGGCGCGACCCGCGAGGATACCCGCAATCGGCCCGATCGTAATCGCTGTCAGGAACAACACCTGTGAAACGAGCAACCGGATGCGGCCGAGGAATGGCACCCGAATTTCTGCCTTGGCGAGGATCCAATCCGCCTTGACCGGTTCACTCTGACCGATCAACTGATCGTAATACTGGTTGTTGTCCCCGTGCGTGATGAATCCGGAATGGGGAGCAGGACAGTTGTCCATTTCGTCACAGGTGGGGTTCCCAGTGACGAATCGATCATCCGCCTGGTCCGACCAGTCTTCTCCTTCCTCAACCCAGAGGTGGGCGCGATGAATGATGGGTGTCGTATCGTGGTCGCCGTCCGGGGCGAACACGATCACATCGCCGGATTCGTCGAACTTCTCGTAGCCAGTATTGGCCCCGGCTTCGACGGGCACGACGCCGGTTCCTTCGATGGCTCCATCACCGACGAAACGATCAGTGTCGATGATAAACACCAGGTCCCCCGTCATAATGTTCGGCTCCATACTATCGCTCTCGACGGCTACCATGGGTGGCCACACGCCACTGATCCCGAATAGAAGCGCGACAATCACCCCGATAACGAGTGCGGTAACAACGATCTCTCTGGCTAGCGTCGACAGGGTTTGTCCCCACGTTTCGCGGTCATCCGACGGGCGGCCGCCATCGGAACGTGGCGTCGATGGACGTTGCCGTCGACGCTGGTTGTTGCCGCCCTTCTTTGCCGTCCGCCTCGTTCGTGGACTCCTGGGGCGTCGAGAGTCATCGACTTCGTTTTGGGCTCGCTCGTCATCCGACCCCCGGCTCATCTAAAACTTGTTAAGCCGGGGACGTGTTTTAACCCGTCGGTTCCGCCATCCAGCAACCCTTTTTGCGACCGCTCGCGATCCCTCTGTCGTGCCCGACTTCGATCGCGCCGAGGTGGTCCGCATGTTGACTACCCACGGTTTCAACATCGATCCTGCGGCAGTCGAGCGGTTGCTCGCTGCCCCCGATCCGGAGGCGGCGATCGAGGGCACCCTCGCTTCTGTGCCCGCGAGCACGATCAAGATCACCACACAGCACGTACAGCAGCACGCGAGAGGCGACCACCCCTCTGTTTCGGGTGGAGAAGACGGAGTAACGGTGGAACAAGCCGATACTTCTCCACCCGAAACGATGGGGGGCGAGCGTGGATCCGCGGGAGCAATTTCGACGAGTGGCGATATCACCGGCGAGAGTACCGGAACCGGGACATATGACGATTTCGTCGACCTATTTCGCGACCGATACGAGCGGTTATCCTCCCTGTTGAGTGGGCGTCTCACCCATCGATCGACCCATTCGCTTGGAGAATCGCGCTCGGGGACGGACGTGGGACTCATCGGTCTGGTAAGCGACATACGGTCGACCCGAAACGGCCATACACTACTGGAACTCGAAGACACGACTGGGGCGTTTCCGGTTCTGGTAACATCGGATCGTGAAGTGTCCGCACCCGTCGATACCCTGTTACTGGATGAGGTAATTGGGGTCGAAGGGACCCTCTCCGACGACGGCGAGATCGTATTTGCTGACGAGCTCTACCAGCCGGACGTTCCACGTACCCACCAACCACGAACGGCCGATCGGCACGTCCAGGCTGCCTTGATCAGCGACGTCCACGTGGGCAGCGCGGAGTTCCTTCGTGACGCGTGGGAGGATTTCGCGTCCTGGCTGCATTCCTCCGAAGCGGAGGCAATCGAGTACTTGCTTATCGCTGGCGATATGGTCGAGGGGGTCGGGGTCTATCCAGGCCAGGCGGACGATCTTACAGTGGTCGATATTTACGAGCAGTATCGTGCGTTTTCGGAGTCCCTCAAGGCGGTGCCGGGGGATCTAGAGATCGTCATCATTCCCGGGAATCACGATGCCGTGCGACGGGCAGAGCCCCAGCCGGCGATCGATGACGATCTGGCCGAAACCCTCGACGCCCACGACCCGACGCTCGTGGGGAATCCGTCGATGGTGGAGATCGAGGGCGTGCGGATCCTCATGTATCATGGCGTCTCTCTCGATGAGTTGGTCGCCGAGTTACCGACTCCGGACATCGCCTACGAGACCCCGCACGAGGCGATGATTACGCTATTGAAAAAGCGACATCTCGGTCCGCCTTATGGCGGGAAGATTCGTATCGCCCCGGAGAAGCGCGATTATCTCGTGATCGACGAAGTGCCTGACGTCTTTCACGCCGGTCACACGCATACCTTCGGCGTCGGCTCGTACCGCGGGGTGAGAGTGGTCAATAGTGGCTGCTGGCAGGCACAGACCGATTTCCAGCGTCGCAACAACCTCCAACCTGACGTCGCGCACGCGCCCATCGTGTCCCTCGACACACTGGAGATCACCGTCCGAAAATTTCGATAACCCCGACGCGATTCAACGATCCTCGACTTCGTCATCGGGGGGACAACGACGATACCGCCGGGTCTCTCGACCCTCGAACGGCGGACCTGGACCAACCTTCCGGAACCCTGCCTGGCGCAAGGCGGTAATGACCGGCTGCTCGTCCACTGGGATAACTGTCTCGAGGGTAGCACCGGTGCGAGCCGCGAACGTCAGCGGCTCTTCCAGCAAGCGAGGGAGGATCTCCTCCCGTCCCGCCAAGTGTGTGATGTGAACCACACCTCCATCCACGTCGAAGCTAACGAATCCGGAGACACTGCCGTCCTGCGAGGAGACCGTAACGCGAACGGTTCGTTCACGGATGAGACGCTCCCCTGCCCGGGTCCCGATTGATCCAACGCTCGCGATCCCGGCGACGTCGTCCGGCGTAGCATCACGTACGGGCATGATCGATTCGGAAACCGTGCGGTTGGCTTTGTGATCCAGCCACAGATTCTTTTCGTCCGGGGGACCAATGATACCGGATGAGCGGCGACGAGGGGAGTACTCGCGACCTGACCCCGACGGAGTTGTTCCGTACAATAGCTGATCTCACGGAAAAGCCCGTTGGGGAACGCTGTGACTTTTGCCGGATGCCACTACCGGCCGACCCGGTGATGTACACGCGAAACGGTGCCGACTACCACTTCTGTACGGCCGCTTGCCGAGACGAATTGGCCAGGACGGACCGGGTGTTCACAGAATACCACGGGTTCCGTCGCATGATTCCCGAGATCGAACCCCTGGACCGCCATCTTCCACAGGGAATCCCACGAAATTCATTCGTCCTGGTCGCCGAACAGTCCGGAAGTCGGGGTGATGCATTGGGTGCAGAACTCCTCTGGCGTACCCTCGAACGCGACGAACCGGCTGTCATCGTCACCTTTACCGAGCCGCCGATTTCACTGATTCAGCGGTTTCTCGACCTCGACTGGAACGTGTTACCGGCATTGTCGATGGATCAACTACGCATTGTCGACTGCTTTACGACCCGGATGGACGACCCGCGGAGATTTGAGCGGCGATTGAACGACTGGAACCGTCATCTCGATCGGATCGCGGCCCCGCAAACGGTTCGTGTGAATGATCCCACTGATCCCGCCGAGGTCCGCAACAAGTTGGACAACACGCTGGAGGATCTGGAGATGGTCGATCGGGGCATCGTCCACATCGACTCCCTCACGGAATTTGGCACGCTCGTCCAGCCCGTGCAGGCGTATGATTTCGTCAAAGACATCCGGGCCGATGTGTGCAAGGGTCGTTTCGTACCGGTGTTCGGGGGCGGTACCGTTACGTCGGAAGATATCGAGTTCCCCCATGACCTAGGATACGTTTTGGATGGAATCGTCGAATTAGGGCTGTCAGATTCCATCGTGAAGGATACACTCCTGCGCCGTATCCGTGTCAAGAAAATGAACGGCGTGATGGTGATTACCGAATGGACGGCGTACGAGTTCACGCGAGGACGCGGTGCTATCGCGTTCGATCCGATCGAACAGATGGGCGATCGCGACCAGGAGTAATCAGTTCGATGGACACAGTTATTTTCCGAACAGCGATAGGTAGCGACATGAAGGCCGATCAGCAAGCTGTCGGGGTGGTGCGGTGCGGCTCGTAGTGAAGTTTGGTGGGACCAGTCTGGGAAGCGGGAGTCGCGTCGACCGTGCCGCGGATTCGATCGAACAGGCGGTCCGTGCCGGCCACGAAGTCGCGATCGTTGCCAGCGCTATGGGATCGATGACCGACGAACTCCTAGACGGGATCGAATTCGATGCGACGACAGCAAACCAAGCAGAGATCGTGAGTATGGGCGAACGGATCAGCGTTCGCATGCTCAAGGCGGCCCTCGAGTCGCGCAACGTAGATGCACGCTTCCTCGAGCCGGGTGCCGAGGATTGGCCGATCCTGACCGACGAACACGGCGAGGTGGCCGTCCCCGCGACCAAAGCGCGAGCCTCCGACTTGGCCGAGACGCTTTCGACGTCAGTCCCCGTTATCACCGGGTTCCTGGCGGAGGGCCCCGACGGCCAGATTACCACGCTGGGTCGTGGTGGCAGCGACACCACGGCCATGATGCTCGGCAACTACATGTCGGCTGACGAGGTGATCATCGTCACCGACGTTGAGGGCGTGATGACCGGCGATCCGCGCGTCGTGGAAGGTGCGCGAAATGTCGGGGAGATCTCCGTCGACGAACTTCGTAACCTCACCTTCCGCGGGGCGGAGGTGATTGCGCCGAGTGCACTGAGCTACAAGACAGCTCGGATGAACGTTCGCGTCATCCACTACCAACACAACGACCTGCTCACCGGGGGAACGCGCATCGAGGGGGAGTTCCGCAATCTCATTGACCTCCGAGAACAGCCCCTGGCCTGCCTGACAGTCGCCGGTCGGGCGATCCGAAACCAGCGAGGGGTGCTTGCGAGACTCGCCAACGAACTGGCCGAACACGACGTCAACGTGGACGGGGTCGCGAGCGGTATGGATTCCATTTCGTTCTACGTCGACAGCGAGGACGCCCAACGGGCGGAGACGGTGTTACATGGGACGGTGGTGTCGGACGAGGTGCTTTCATCGATTACCCTCGAGGACGGGGTAGCCGCCGTGCGTGTCACCGGGGGTGAGTTACCGACCCAACCCGGCGCGCTCCGTAGCATCATCAACCCCCTTAGCGACGCTCACATCCGAATTCACGACGTCATTACCAGTGCCACCAGTATCTCGCTATTCGTCGATTGGGACGATGGCGAACGGACGCTCGGAATCGTACAGGACGTCTTCGGGGACTAACGTGCACTCACCGGCCCTCATGTAGTCGGGACCCGAGCCGGGGTGGCAATCCGACGGTATGAATTTTTCGCTCAACCGTATCGATATCGTAGGCTACGCGGCATTCGTCCACGGTGAGCGAGTCGAGGTCGATCACTGCGTAGGCGGCCCGAGGATCACCATCCCGCGGTTGCCCCACGCTTCCCGGATTGCAGACGAGACAATCCTCATAGATCTCGCTATGCTGGACGTGCGTATGGCCTAATACGAGGACGTCTTCGTTCGTGAGCAGATCGGGAGAAAAATCCCGTGGGTACGTATAGCGGTCGGGGTCGGCGGGGTGGCCGTGCACGACTTTCACCCGACCGTCGACGAGCGTTCGCTCGTCCGGTAACCTCTCCAACCACTCAAGGGCATCCGGGTTCAGTTCATTCCGGGCGAAACGAACACCCTCCGTTGCAAGACGGTTGAAACCCGCCGTGTCCCCGGTAGCGACCGCACGATCGTGATTCCCTTTGACGGTCGGAATCGACCGGTCCCGCACTGTCGAGACACACGCACCTGGCCATGGATTGTATCCCACCACATCGCCCGCGCAGACCACGAGGTCGACCGGTGGCATGTCCCCGAACACCGCACGTAGCGCGGGTCGATTGCCGTGAATATCCGAAATGGCGGCAATGCGCATCGGGTGGATCAGCGGCTGTTAGGCCTTCTCTTCGGTACCGTTGTGGATAGCCGTCTCGAATGCTTCCCCGCTTCGGATGATGCCGAGCGCACAGACGGGGTGCTCGAAGTCCAACCGATAGGCCTCCCGTGCAGCCTCCGCCGCCGAGCTCCAGTCGACCTCGTACGGGGTCGGTTCGTTCCGCTCGTACGTGGCAACGAGGTGTGGTTCCGTCACTTCGCGGACCGTGATCCCGTCACGGCGAACGACCCCGATGTGCGCGCCGTCGTGAAGGATGGCCCCGATCCGCGGGGTGTCGTACTCGTCCCGTTCGAAATCCATCGTCAGTAATCCCATCGCCAGCGCATCGCGCGGTGGATATCCGAGTTCCAGTTTGTCCGCGATCGGATCCACGTGCGAGCCGTTCCCGAAGGCGAGTGCGTCGCCCACTTCCCGAGAACAGGTGTAGGAAACGAACGGATTGTCGGTGGTATCGGCCCCCGTTGTCGGCCGCACTTGACAGGCGTTCCCTTCCTCGATGATCTTTCGATTCGGAAACGATCGCGATGATACGCGGTACGCTCCGATCCCTGGTCCGACGACGAGAAACCGGCCGATATACATGCGAGTCACCTGCAGGCCGAGGTCATTGAGCGTACCGGTACAAGGCGACCCGCAAGGCTTTCAATCCGCGCCCGGGTATGTCTACTTGCAGTCCCGTAGTGTAGTGGCCAATCATCTAGCCCTCTGGAGGCTAGGACGGCGGTTCGAATCCGCTCGGGACTATGGCTCTCGACGAGGCGGCGTTTCTTCCGGCGGTTGCCTGCGGGGTAGTGGTTCTACGAGGACAACTCCCCGACGAAAATCGCCGATCATGCTGCCCGTCTGACGAGCAGATGACCAAGGGCACGCTCCACTTCACGTTCGAGATCCTGGAGCGATCCCTCGTTGGTAATGATGTAGTCACTCATCCCCAGGGCCTCCCTCACGCCGAAGCCGGATTCCTTCTCGTCGCGTTGCTCGATGGCCTCGGCGCCTGTGTCGTCGCTACGCCCACGGTCCAGGAGTCGATTGATCCGAGTTTGCTTGCTCGCGTGCAGCCCCAATAGAACGAACGAGTCCGAGAGCTCGGCCCTGAGTACCTCGATTTCGGCCGGACTCCGGATCCCTTCGATGATCGTAACCATTGTTTCATCGGAGTCCTGTAGCTCACCAGCCAGGCGTGATGCTACGATGCCGGCGCCGTGTTCCTCTCTGAGTTCGGTCGAGACGCGATCGAGGTTCGCGCCGGTGGCCTCGAGGCCGCGCTTTTGTACCTCCGACCGGATCACATCGCCAAGCGAGTGCGATTTGGCCTCGAGAAGGTCGCCCAGCATGTTCGCTGCTTCTGATTTTCCTGTGGCCGCGAGACCAGTGATCCCGATATACAACGGTTGGTCGAGCAGCGTCTCGACGAGACCGTCGAATTCCGGCAGCGGTGTCGGTGCGACGATTTCTGCGTCGGAACGATTCTCCCCGCGTTCGTGAAATCGAAGCCGTCCGAGTGGTTGACCGGGGAGGATAATCACAGGAGTGGGGTTCTGGGACGTAATGATGCACGGGATCGAATGACACCCTGACGCTTGCAAGGCCATCCCGTCCTGCTCGAGGCCAACCTTCACCTCTAGACCGAGTTTTGTGAGCTCCGCGTCCTGCTCGAAGGCGAAGCCGATCCCTCGCTTCAGATGCAATCGTTCGCGGGACAGCACGGTTACCGGTTTCTCCCGCGTGACGACGAGTTCGCCGGAATGTTCGCCGCTCGTCCCCAACGGGTCACTCGCACCCTCGACGTCCAGCGGGTGAATCGGTCTATCGCGTGGTTGCCATCGATAAAACCGCGCACTTGTCCCAAGCTCGTACGCGCCTCCACGCAATCTCCGTTGGTCGAATGGCTCGATGGCGATCTGACCACCCTCGATCGCATCGCGCACCCCTTCGGGACCGAGCATCACTGTCACTTGGTCGTGACTCGCGGGGACGACATTTTGGTGTGTCGAAACGGCCTGTCCGGTCCCATCGTCCCGAGCGGGTGTCTAGACGACGTCGCGCAGGACCTCGATCAGTTCGTCACTCGAGACCGGCTTGGTCAGTGTGGCAGCGATGTGCTCATCTAACATGTCGATGTCAGGTTCGAAGCCGGTCACGATGACAACGCCACAATCGATGTCTCTCGTGTTGATTTCCGAGAGAATATCTTCTCCCGAAACGTCCGGCATGCGCCAGTCGAGCACCAGTGCGTCATATTCGTCGCTCAGTGTCTCGAGTGCGTTACTACCGCGTGTCTCAGTGTCGACGTGGAATGGTCCATCGAGCCACACCTCGAACAACTCGGCGAGTGGCTCCTCGTCCTCAACGACGAGGACGCGTGGGACTGAGGGCGTCATTCAGTTACAAATGAATGTTCGCAGACACGACCTATAAGTCATTCACCAAATGTGTTGGCGAGCGTCCCCAGCGGCCTACGAGTCTGTGGACGAACTATCATCACGCACTGGTTGTAATTCCCGGTATCGGTAGGTCGTCTCACCGAGCTCTCGAGTCACTGTCTCACCCTGTTCGAACGCCACTGGTTCGGCAAACACAGGCCCATCCCATACGAACGTATGAAACGCCCCGCTCTCACCGCATGGATCGACGTCGTCGGGGAACTGTTCGACCAGTTCGCGACTGAGGTCCTCCCCGAGCACGCCGGCGTCGAGCTTTCCCTCGTCGATCACGACGATTGTGGCACGGAACCCTCGATCGAGGAAGGATCCGATGAGATCCTCGGTGGCCTCGCCCCACAGTGGCCACGTTCCGGAAAGCGATGCGTTATCGAGACGATCCTCCCGGTAGGCTCGGACGTCTTCGAGATAAATGTCCGCGAATGCGATCGCGTCGATCCCTGCCGAGGCATATTCCGCGGTCACCTCGGTCATGATCGCTTCGTAGGTCTGGTTGTCGGGATCGTCGGGAAGCGCCAGAAAATCGATCGAAAGCCCGATCGACGCGGCCTGTCGGGCGTGTAACTCCCGTCGAATGCCGTGCATCGAACTGCGATCAGTTTCCTGCCCAATCGTCGTGAGCAATCGGTCGATGCGAACGGATGGATCGGTGCGCAGGCGGTCAAGCGCCAGGGCGGCGTCCTTCCCACCGCTCCAGGACAACACGACTCGTCGTTGGGCTTCCATTCCCAAATTTGTCAGTGGTGATGACCGGTCAGTTCCTGAAAACTGGCCCCGAAGCGCTCTTCGAAGCTGTCCATCATTGCCGTCTCCGCTTCCTTCAACTCGTCGCTTGGCTCGTCCTCGCTATGATGAATCGCCGCGTGAATGCGTTGGGCAAAGGAGATGACAACCAAGTCTCCGACCGTCCCCGCCGGTGCTTGCTCGCCGTCCGCGAGCAACTCGAGCAATGCGTTCGGTAGTTCGACGGTTTCCTCGCTCCCATCCTGGCCCGTGATTGTGATGGCCATTACGTCTTCCATGGTGGCCCCTCTCAACCGTCCCGGATACGCGTATCGGTCCGTTCGCTCAGTCGGACCCGGATTCGAGGTACGATTCACGCGCCGTCGCGATATCGTCCATGATTGCACCGACCTTGCGCAACTGCTTGGCCTCGGCGCGAAAGGGCGCGACGACGTCATCGGCCGGTGGATCGAACGTGACGTCTTCGTACTCGACGTGATCGAGTAGCAGTCCGGTGGGATCAGCAGGTGCAATGCCGGTACGTCCAGGCAACGGCTTCTCAGCGAGCACGCGATCGACATCGGTCAGCGGTCTTCTATCGCGCCCGACGGTCTCAACAAGCGTCGCGAGACGTCGCACCTGTTGGCGGAGAAAGCCGTCTGCCGTTACGGTCAGACGAAGAAATTCGTTACACTCGTCGAGGGTCACCCGGTAGATCTCTCGGATCGTGTGCTCGGTGTCGGACGTCAGGTTGTAGAAATCGTGCACGCCCTCCACAGCCCGGCAGACAACTCTGGCCCGATCGATATCCATTCCGGATGGATCGATGAGATACGAATATCGTCGCCTGATGGCATCACGACGCGGGTCAAACGTCGCTTCGACGGGCTGTGGATCCCACACTCGAATGCGATCCGGGAGCCGACCGTTGAGCGCTGCCGGCGTGAGCCATTCCGGCGCTCGAAATGCGATGGTCTGGGCCGCCGCCGATACACCGGCATCAGTGCGGCTCGCCGCCGCGTAACCGGGCGGAACCGCTGTTGGATCGGGGGTGATCTCGAGGTCGTGAAACGCGGTCAGCAGCGCTCCTTCGATCGTGGGCACGTCCGGTTGGCGTTGGAACCCGTGATATCCGCGGCCGTCGTACGCGAGCCGAAACGCCGTCCACGAACCATCCCCCCGGTCGGGAGACATGGTGTCACCCGTCGTCAACGTAATCCCCGTACCGCGGAGATGGATGGTCTCCGGGGAAGTCCTCGATTGGCACCTGCGTTTGGTCCCCGGATTCCATGTCCTTTACCGTTATTGCACCCTCGGTGAGATCACGTTCGCCGACGATCACCACCGTGTGGGCACCCCGAGCGTCTGCATACTCAAGCTGAGCACCGAAACTCCGATCGAAGAGATCCGTTTCCACGACGCTCCCGCCGCTGCGGAGCGCTCCCGCAATTCTGGCCGCGTGATCGAACGTGTCACCCACGGTAAGCACGTAGTAATCGATCTCGAGCGTTTCGTCAGGCCACACGCC
>SKQO01000128.1 GCA_007118975.1 Halobacteriales archaeon
GAAACTCGATATCGCCGAGGTCTCCTTCGATAACGCCATTCTCTTTTACGCGAGTGTCGACGAACGCGAGGATGGGATCTACACGACGACCTCGCGCGCGTTCGCCATCGTGGGCATCGGTGATTCGATCAAGGAGGCACGAGAGGCCGCCCAGGAGGCGATGGAGGAAGTGGCCGTCGACGGTGTCGACGTGCGATACGACATCGGGACCCAGGCGCTGATCCACACCCGCGTCGAGCACATGGAGCGCATCCGACCGAACATCTCAGTGCGGGACTGAAGGGCCCAGGAACATCGAATGATAGGGGACGACACTGATCCGACCAGGCGAGGACGCCTCGACCGTCGTCCCGTATCCGCTCGACACAGCTCCCTCTGGGAGTGGCCGCGCCACCGACATCCCCTTCGTGTGGCCGTGAATTACCTCGTGATCGTGTTCTGCCGGATCTGTCCCAGCCTCCGACTCAAGAACGCGCTGTATCGATGGCTCGGTATGACGGTCGGCCCGCGGGTCTCCTGGGGACTCGAGGCGACCCCAGACGTGTTCTGGCCGGAGCTCATCACCGTCGAGGCCGACGCGATCGTGGGCTATGACGCGACGATCCTGTGTCACGAATTCCTGCAGGGCGAATGTCGAACCGCACCCGTTCACGTTGGCGAACGTGCGATGATTGGCGCCCAGACCGTCGTGTTACCTGGCGTCCGAATCGGTGCTGACGCTCGCGTCGCGGCGAACTCGTTGGTCACCCGTGACGTTCCCCCGGGGGTCACGGTCGCCGGAGTGCCGGCCGAGATTGTCGATCGCGGCGATACACGGCGAGCCTAGTGTACTCTGGCAACGCCCTCACGGAGCACGGCCGCGTTGGGGATGACGTACTCTGTATCATCCGACTCGACATAGGTCACGAACAGATCCATCTCCTGCACGATGCCGCGCCGGTCACCTACCCGGATTTCGTCCCCGATGCCGTAGGGCTGGTGCAACAACAGATAAATCCCCGCCGCACCGGAGGGGAGGAGGTCCCGACAGGCGATGCCGCCGATAATCACGAGGCCGAACAGGTATGCCGCGAACACGATCAACAGGGCAGCCGTCTCGACGCCAATTTGGCCCAGTGCGATTAGCGCCGCAAGCAGGATGATACTGTACTTCGTGAGGACCGAAAGCACCGAGACCTCCGGGAGTTTGATGCTCCGGAGTCGTTCGGTGACAACCATCGCGGTCTTGTCGCCAATCACGACGCCCACGATCAGGACGAGCAGGGCGACGAACAGCTGGGGCACGAAGATCGTCACTTGCTGCCAGAACAGATTCGCATCGAGCACGCCAACGATATGGAGCGCCACCAGGGCACCCACGCCGTAGATAAACCAGGAGGACAGCCGGGCCATCACTGCGACCGTGGAACTACCCAGCCCGCGAGCGCTCCGTTCGAAGGTGGTCCCCTCAACCATCTCGCCAACCCCGAGTGCCCGGAGCAGCCGGACGTTGAGGCGGCCGACCACGTAGCCGAGAACGACGAACCCCACAAACAAGAGGACTGCGAGGCTCACGGGCGCCGTAAGCACCTCAATGAGTTCGGGGGTGAGCCAGGCTCCAAGGGGGATACCGCCGACCACCTCAGTACACCTCCGGATCGATCGAGAAGATGATCTCCCCGCCTTTGAACGCCCGCACCATCCCGTCACTTTCGCTCAGCACGACCGCAATGGCGTTGGTATCGCGGGTGATGGCGCCGGCGGCCATGTGACGCGCGCCGAGTCCCTTCGGGATCTCGACCCCCTCCGCTGCCGGTTCCAGGTACCGATATGCACTGACGATCTTGCCGGAGTCGCTGATGACGAACGCGCCGTCAAGCCGAGAAAACTCCTTTAGCATGACGTTCACGATCGGATCACCGACATGCACGTGTGATTTCTCGAACGGGTTGTACGAGAGTGGGCGGGACTTGTTCATGACGCGCCCGGCGTCTCCGACCACGAACAGCGCGCCGACGGGTTTCCCTTTCTGACCCTTCCGACCGAGCTCGATGGCCAGTTCGAAGACGTCACGAACGACATCCGGTTCGGCACGGGAGTTGACGAAGAGATCGTAGAGACCACTCCGCGTCTCGTCGGCCACCCGTACTCGTGAGATCGTATCGGTATCTCCTTTAAACACGCTCGCGGTACAGATTACCGAGTCACCATCGTCGACGTAGCCTCGTTCGACGGCTGCTTCGAGGCCGAAGCGAAACTGATCGCGAACGTTTTCGAACGCAAGCGGGAGCTCAATGAATCGGTCGGCACCGAGGTTATTCTCCGTCGCGACGATCGTCACGTCGATGTCCTCGAGTCCCTCGAACCGCTCGTAAAACGATCCGCTCGGCGAGAACAGAAAGACCGCGTCGGCACCGTCGAGATAGTCGACCAACACCTGCTCGAGATCGCTCATCGGTTGAACTCATCAGTGATAAGGAAAAAAGGTTGTGGCACGGGGGTACCCCGCGGCCGGGGTCTCGGGGTCATCCACCGGCTAATTCGAGTCATTATTCCGGCCTGAATGTAATGCGTGTCAATCAGCTGGTAACCGGATTCGGATAATTGACCCCGCGGCTCACCGGAACCACGGGGTTCAAACCGTCCCGATTCGAAGCCGGCCCCGCTATCAGTATGGTCGGCACCGGCGGTCGTCGTTCACCGTTTTCGCTGTTGAGGAACCCCGAGTTCCTGGCGATGGCTTCTATCCGCTTCGCGACGGGGATGAGCTTTGCGACCATCATTATCGCCCTTGCCCTCTACGCGGATCTGTTTCAGGCGTCGGGGATCGTCGCCGGTCTGTTCGGCACTGCGTACGCCCTTACTCGACTTCTGCTCGTCCTGCCGGTCGGTCGGTACTGCGATATCGGGGATGCCAAACGGTTCATGATCGCGGGTCTGGGGCTCCACGTGCTCGTCCTCGGGGGATTCATTCTCGTCCAGACGGTAGAGCATGTCATTTTGCTCCGCGCCCTCCAGGGCATCGGGTCAATCGTCGTCTACATTGCCGGCACGGCAATCATTGGGAGTATCGGTCCGGAAGACGAACGCGGGCTCTGGATCGGGACGTATCAGCAAGTGTCGTCGTTTTCGAGCCTTTCCGGTGATATCGTCGGCGGATTGTTGCTGTTCGTCTTCGGGTTCGAGATCACCTACCTCGTCCTGATCGTGGTATCCCTGGTCGCTGGGGCTGCGGTTATCACGTTTCTCAAACCCGAACCTGTGGGGGGCACGCGCGAGCGTGGCGGCGGGCTCAAACCGATCGTGCAACTCCTCCGACGTCGGGCGATCGTCGCGTTGTGCTCGTTCCGGTTCGCGTTCAGCTTCGGCAAAATGGCGGTCATTATTTTCCTCCCGATCTACGCCCGCACCGAGTTCGCCATGAGCGCCCTCCTTATTGGTGGGATTCTCGCAGGGGGAAAGTTTACCAAAGCGGTCGCCCAAGGGTACGTCGGCAATCTGGCGGATCGGATCGGTCACAAAGATCGATTCATTCTTGCCGGTATCGTGGGGTATGCGGTCGGCACGGGGCTGATCCCCTTTGCCCCATACGCCGCCCAGCTGTACGGCCCCCTCGAGATCGGCGGATTTGGCCACGAACTGGTTCTCGCGCCGGCGTTTTTCTGGTTGTTCGGGTGTTATGTTATCCTCGGCTTCGCCGACAGCCTGCGTATTCCCACGAGCGTCGCGCTGTTCGTCGAGGAAGGAGAGCACTTCCAGGCGGTTGGAAGCAGTCTCTCGCTCCGGTCGGTGTCCTGGCAAATCGGGGCAGTCGTTGGCCCCCTCGCCGTCGGGGGAATGCTTGACATCTTCTCGTATTTCACGGCGTTCTGGTTGGCCGCAGTGTTCATGCTGGGTGCCGGGGCCATGTTCAAAGGCCTTTATGCCGTCGAACCTGCTCCCGATGCTGCGGGCGTCCCGGCCGACTAATCGCGTTCCGGGACACCGCAGCGAGCGTGTTCGTATGATGGCGGCGGACCGGCGCAGTTGTTCCCTGTTAACCGAGGCGACCGAGACTGGAACCCGTGTTATGGTGTCGTTAATCGATCTCTGGTCGCTGGAATGCGTAGGGTTGTGAAACCAAGGCAACCGGCATCTGAAACGAACATACAACGATTATAATCAAAGGTTAATGATCATTATGTTTATCTCCGTTCGGGACCAGGGGCACCTATGCGAATGACAGAAACGGCAGACGACGCCCTGGCAGCCCATCGGTTCCCGACCACCACGGATCAACTCGTCGCTGAATTTGGTGATCTCCGGTTCGAGCTACCCGACGGGACCGTTACGCTTCGGGAAGTGTTCTCGCACCTTCCGAACGAAGAACTTGCCAGCCGCGAGGACGCACTGTTTCTCCTCTACGGGTCGTTCGGCGAGGACGCGATCGGTCGAAAACGGTACAGCGACCGTGACCCGCCCGCGACGGGCGATACAGCCTATTCGCCGGTGTCCCTCTGACCGAGGTTGCACTCGTTCCGTGAGATCCGGTGTCATACCCGAAGGTCTTCCATTCTCCACGCCGCGCGAGGTGGCTATGCACCTGTAAGCGATTGCTCCAGGAGACGAGCCCAGGAGAGGAGTTCCTCGTCTGCCCCGTATTCGCCGGCAAACTGGATTCCGAGCGGGAGCCCGTTCTTCCCCCGTCCGGCTGGCAGTGTCACGACCGGTACGCCGGCGTGTGTCCACGGACGATTCATTACCGGATCACCGGTCGTGCGAATACTCTCCGGCGCCTCACCCGCCGCCGCCGGGGCAGCCCAGAGATCGATCGACGCTTCCCGTCGACGCGTGGCCAACTGTCGTCTAAACCGGAACCGGCTCATTCGTCCCGCCGCCAGGTCGGCGGCTGACACGCTCTGCCCATCGTCGATATTGTCCGCGAGCTTCGTCCGGTAGAACGGGCGGTACGCGGGGTACCACCGGTCGTGGACCGCCGCAAGCTCCGCCTTCACCATTTGCTGGTGCCGACGGTCGAGCGCATCGAACGTCTCGAAACTCGGGACGGGTAGGCGCTCGATGTCGAACCCCTCGCGTTGTAAGGCCTCGAGCTGCCCCTCAAAGGCTGCTAGCGCGTGCTCATCAGTACGCTCCAGGTAGACACCCTCCGGAATCCCGATACGTGGTCGGTCCCGTGGCGTTTTTGCCCGCTCTCGCCAGTCGCTACAGACGACGCTCGCGGCGAGTTCAATCCCTGCTGCAGTCTGGGTGAACAGGCCGACGTGATCGGCCGAGTGAGATCGTGTGAGGACACCATCGCGCGGAATCCGGTTGAAACTCGGTTTGAAGCCGACGATCCCACAGAACGCGGCCGGGCGGATTACGGAACCACCCGTCTGGGAGCCGAGGGCGAGGGGACAGAGCCCCGCGGCCACCGCGGCGGCTGACCCACTCGACGATCCGCCCGGAGAGTGGGAGATGTCGTGTGGATTGCGGGTCAGGCCGGGACCCATGCCCGCGAACTCCGTCGTCGCCGTCTTGCCGAGAACGATCGCCCCTGCCTGTTTGAGCCGCGTTACGCACGTGGCTTCCTTCCCGGAAAAAAGCTCGGGCGGCACTGCAGAGCCAGCCCTTGTCTCCATCCCGTCGACGTGGATGATATCCTTGATGCCAACGGGAACCCCGAACAGGGGTGGTCGAGAGGGATCACGTGAAAGATCCGAAGCCGCGTTAATTACCCGTTCTCGACGCCCAGGTTCGCATACGAAGGATCGTAACTCCCCATCGACAGCATCGATACGATCGCAGGCGGTGGCGAGAACGTCGTTCGGAGACCGTTCGCCTGCTCGCAGCCCGTCTGCCATCTCGGCCAGCGGCAGCTTGTGGATGTCGGTCGGCACGGCTGAAGATCACGAGCCCCATACATGATCGTTTCGAGCCGGGCCATTCCCTCACGTACTGCTCGGCCTGCGCACTGTAATCGACGAGAGGTCGTCGCGACTAGTGCCGCGCCGGCGGCGGGACGTACTCGACAAGCGATGGATCGCCCAACGTCATGGTCCGTTCCTCCTCAGCAGCCTTGTAGGCGCCCATGCAGAGCTCGAGAATCCCGTACCCGAACCCGAGATCCAACATCCCATCTTCGCCATTCGCGAACGCATCAGTGGCATCGCGGTTCTCCGCAACGAAACCACTGTTCACGGAGGATGCACCTCCCACCGGCATGCGACCGCTCGAGGCGGTCTGTTTTTCGAGCCACCCCTCGCCCTCCGTTGCGGCGTCGGAGAAGAACACGCTCTCGGCGCTCTCGTCGGTCATCACTCGCCCAGAATACTCCGGTCCGAGCAACTCGATGGACCGGCTCACGCCAGCACCGACGTAACACCACGAGCCGCTGGCCTCCGACATCAACCGTGTCCCTTCGGCAGTTTCGTAGGTCACGGTGGCACGGGCGTAATCGTCGGCGGGGTGTTCTTCGTAATCTACGCCGTATTCCTCCCTGAGCTGTTCGGCGTACTCCGGCCGTCCCCATTTCAACGTTTCCGCGTTCGCGTCCACCCGCGTCGCTTCGAGCGGCGGGAGTTCACCCGCTGGATCCGACAGTAATACCTCGTTTCCCGCGAGGGCGTGACACAGCATGTCCGTCAATGCGCCCCCACCCTGGCGTCGCCCGTCCCAGAACCAGCCCGAATGGGGCCCACCGTGTTCGGCCCGCGAGCGCGCAATATAGGGGCGCCCGCTAGGGCGACCGCGTTCCCAGAGAAGCTCTCGGGCCTCCCTTAATGTCGGCTCGTGCGCCCAGTTTTCAAGGTATGCTGCGGGGACACCGGCAGCATCGATCCGGTCGATAATGCGTTCTGCTTCCGCGAGGTTTCTCGCGAGGGGCTTCTCGATGGCGATACCTGCGAGGTCGGCGCCGTCTTCGACGGCATCCATCGCTGCCTCGATGACCTCGACGCGAAGGAAGTTCGGTCCGGTCACCCACAGGCCGTCGACGTCCGGGTCCTCGATCAACGCCACAAGCTCGTCCTCTCCGTATACGGACGGGTCTCCCCACCCTTCCTCCCGGCAACGCTCCGCTTGCTCCTCTGCCGTTTCGCGGGTGCGATTTCGGATGCCCGCCACATGAACGCCCGGAAGGTACTCCACACTGGGAATGTGGCTGTACTGCGTGATGAATCCGCAACTGTCAAAACCGATACCGAAGGACTCGCCCGTCATCACCGGGGCTTTCGGCGGGGAGCGCTTAATTGATCGGTGTTCGGTCGCTTGGGACGTTACCGCCGCCTGATTCTCACCCACCGGGGAACCTCTTCGCAATAGGTTTCGTACGTTTCCCCGTGCTTTTCCTGGAGGTGCGGTTCCTCGTAGCCCATTACCCGGTTGTGGAATCCGATCCACATACCCGCCGCCCACCACAGAGCGCTAACGGATCGGCGGAGAAGCGCCTGTCCGGCGATGACGAGGAGAACGGCGACATACATCGGGTTCCGAGAGTAGGCATAGACTCCTTCGGTAACTAGGGCGTCGGGCTCGTCCGTGGGAGACGGCGTGCCATCACCCTTGACGAACTCCCACGCGGTGTGGGCATAGAGGATACTACCGAGCGCAATCGAGCCCCAGCCGAGTGTGCGCGCCATCGATCGGTTGATCGGCAACGCTGGGCGTGGGCGCCATTTCGCGAGTACCTGGGGAATTACGACGGCGATCACACCCGGGACGAGCAGTGTGAAGAGCAGGGTTTTGGAGAGTTTGCCGAGCGACACCATACCGTCACACGACACCTCAATATCATAATGTTACCCGTGGACCGTTGTCCGCAACGCAGTGCTGGGATGACACAAGCGAGTAGTTAACCCGGTCGTCGTGGCGAGCTCGCACCGTTCCTTTGGAGAGCAGGCTTCGAGCGGCGACGTTGATATGGCAGTGTCGAAAAGCATGCTTATGGTCGACAAAGCGCGCGTCCGTCGCTCATACGACGCCCTTGCCAGTACGTTTGACGAGCATCGGTCGGCCGAGGGGCGCGGCACGGAAATCCTCGCTTCGTTCCTTGAGGATCTCGATCCCGGTTCGCGAATACTCGATGTCGGTTGCGGCACGGGTGTCCCCATCCTTGCCAGTTTGGCAGCCAACCATGCTGCGATCGGCCTCGATATCGCCGGAGAACCGATACGACTGGCACAAGAACGGGTACCTGCTGCCGAGCTCCTCCAGGGAGACATGGTTTCGCTCCCGATAGCCACTGATGCGTGTGATGCAGTTGTCGCGTTCTGGTCGCTCATTCACGTCCCGCTCGCGGAACATCAACCGGCGCTTGAAGAGTTTGCCCGCATCATTCGCCCCGGGGGGCGAGCGTTGCTCTGTGAGGGGACGGACGCCTGGACCGGGGAGAATCCAAATTGGCTTGACACGGACGTTCCGATGGAGTGGAACATTGCCGGTGCTGAAAAGACGGCAGTACAACTACAAACGGCTGGGTTCGAGATCACGGATCGGTGGGGCGCCCCGGAAGAGCTCACCCCATCGGACGAGTCGACGGTCGCGGAAGCGCATCCATGGACGTTCTTCGCAGCGATCCTGAAGCGCGAGTGACGATCGCGTGTGTATTCCCCCCCCACGCCTGCCTTCCCCCAAGTTGTCGTCATGCTTAATATGTTTGCACTGTGACTATTTGGTATGGCGCCAGTCAACACGTTCATTTCCGGCATTGTCGTCACCTGTGGGGTCTATCTCGTGCTATGCATCGCGTATTTTCTCGGCATCGTGAGTGGGATGGTGGCCGTGCTATCGATCGGTCCTGTGGTTGCTACCCTCGCAACCACCCTGTTCTTCGTCAGTTTTTTCGTCGTGATACTGGCGTCCACGCGAAGCCTGTACGCGGCACTCGAGGATCCGAATCGAGCCCTGACTCGATTGCAACTACTGGCTGGGGTCGCCGCGGGGTGGGCGTTCGCCTACTTCGCCGTGCTATTCTTCGGCATGGGATTTCTCGGCGAATTCGGGCTTGCCTACCTCGAATCCCCGCCCGGGGGCGTGTACTGGCTTGGTAATCTTACCTTCTACCTGGCGGTGCTGGTCACGGTCGGGTATGTCATCTCGCGGGTGGGCGACGGCGGCGCATCGGCCATTCGAACCTGAGCCTAGCTACCCGCCTGTGATTCGATCGCGAGCGTGGGCATTGAGTGGCTATTTCCTGCGGGACCACCCCGGATACACAGCGTCTGGAACGGTTTGTCGTCTTTTCAGTTGTGGATGCTTGTGGCTGGTACAGACCAGATTGCACAGTTGGCCCGAAGGCGGTTATTACAGGCTCGGGGAATCCGTTTGTGGCGTCACGTCGGGTGTCATCGAGAGGCAGGTGCCACTCGCCGTCGTGTCCGACAGAAACGACTATTCGGGTGTCCGTCGACACAACTGCCGTGTACCCGTTCGATACCTATACCGATCTACGCGAGGCGGTCGACGAAACGGCGGATCATCTCGAAGCGATCGGTCACGCCCCGGGCGGTGATCCCGTGCTCGGAGCGACGAGGAACGGACGTACACCGAGCATTGTCCTCACCGCCGGGAGTCATGCGACCGAACACGCCGGGGTGGTCGCCGCCGTTACACTGCTGGATCGCCTCGAGACGGACCGCCAACTCGTGGTGGTGCCGTCTCGCGACCCGGTGGGTGTTTCCGGCCTCAGTAGGGCGATGGAGCTGGCCACTGGCGATGCAGCCTCGCTCGACGCTTACGAAATGGTGGATCGCTGGATCCGAGAACACGGTGACATCGTCTTCGAAGAACGTGACGTGACGATCGGCCTGGTCGGCGAGTATTGTTTCGCGAGTGCACCGGCGGCGGATGGGCTCCCCGGGACAAAACGGCTAAAAGCTGTCCTGACGGAACTCGAGGACGACCCGCATCGGTGGGAGCAACTTCACGGTCGCCGGATATTCCTCGTTCCCGGCCAACCGTCGGTCGCAGGAACCGGGGATTTCGACCGCCTGTACACGCTCGTTGTCGCACCGGACGGTTCTCGGCTCCACTTGAATCGGTATCTCGGCAGTCGGTGGGCCCCGGCGGAATCCCGGGCAGTCACGAAACTGTTACACGATGTCGAACCCGGCCTGTTCGTAGATATCCACGAGTATCTCGGTGACGGTAACTGGATCTCGATACGACCGATGGACCACGCCGACGCAAGGCAGAACGCCGAGCAGATCGGCGAACAGATGAACGCCACGCACGCCGCGGCCGGCAGAAAGCAAACCCCGCTTTCGGAGTTTCATCCCGACGATGGCGACGGCGATTCCTTCCTCTCGGAGCTCGAACCTGGCCTGTTCGATCTGGATTATGTGACCCGGGGCGAGGGATTCAACGCGACCGATTACGCGGCCGAACGCGGCGCGCTTGCATTCACCCACGAGACGGGCATGTACAATCCGTTCGATGATCGGGTCACGGCCGCCGTGGAGGCGGTCCAGACGGCGGTCGACACCTACGAGGAAATCACAGCATAGACGCCTTCCCTCGGTCGGATCGCTCAGTACGCCGCCGGATAGTGATCCGCGAGCCACGGTTCGAGTGCAGTCACCATCTCCTCGAACATGTCTTCGGTCTCCCGGGGCGATTGCACCGCTCCCGTCAGGGGATCTCGGAGGATCGCATGGTATGCTGCCCGAAGATTCCGCTCCCGAACCGCCTCGACGGTGAGTCGCTGGACGTCGACGTTGGACTGACAGAGCGACGCCAGCTGGCTGGGCAGGCGCCCGACGGTCGCCTGGTGAATGCCCGTTTCGTCGGCCCAACACGGTACCTCGACACAGCAGTCGTCGGGCAGGTTCTCGATTGACCCGTCATTCATCACGTTCCCGTTGAAGTGGAACGGCTCGCCGGTTTCCATCGCGTTCATGATACCCGCCGCATACTCGTGGGAACTGGAGAGGTCGATCGGTTCATCCCCCCGAATTCGGGCCCGAATGCGCTCGCCATACTCGCCATCCCACCGGGTCCCTTCCGGGTCTCTCTCGGGGAGACGCGACTCCAGGTCGTACTCGGCCATCGTCGCTTCATCGTCCCGAAAGTAGGGGACGTACTCTGACATGTGCCGGGAGGATTCGGTGACGAAGGAATCGAACTGCAGAAAGATCTCGAACCGGACCGGGTCCTGCTCGAAAATCGCGGGATCGGTCATTGCCTCTCTGAGGTCAGGATAGGCATCCTCTCCGTTTCGACGAAACGTCAGAAACCACGCGAGATGGTTGATCCCGGCGACCCAATGCTCGATGGCCGCCGGATTCGCATCGATGTATCCCGCCAGTGACTTCGCCGTTCCCTGGACGCTGTGGCACAACCCGACGATATCGACGTCGGTCTCCGTTGCCATGGTCCAACACAGCATGGCCATCGGGTTCGTGTAGTTGAGCAACTGCGCGTCGGGACAGTACGCCTCCATATCTTTGGCGATATCGACCATCTCGGGGGCGGTACGAAGCGTTCGAAACACTCCGCCTGGTCCGACCGTGTCGGCCACCTGCTGGTCCACGCCGTACGCTCGGGGAATCGCCACCTCGTGGTAGTACGGCTCACCGTTGTAGGCTGGCCCCCCGACACTGATGCTGACGATCACGTAATCGGCCCCGTCGAGGGCGTCCTCGCGATCCAGGTGAGCAGTGACGTCCACCGGCACGTCGTGTTGATCGACCGCGGTTTGCACGTACTCGGAAGCCGGATCGAGGTGATCCGGATTGATATCCACGAGCGCGAGTTCACCCTCGCAAAGCGCATCGTGGGAGAGAATGTCGATCGACAATCTCGTCCCGAACTTGCTCCCCGCCCCGATGATGACCGTTTTCGGCATGAGTTGGAGAGAAACCGCCACGGGCCACCATAAAGGTACGCGACGTGGCGAGATCCGACATCGAAACCAGGCGCCCACCGGTGTCTCTGTCGCCGTTTGGCAGGATACCAGTGCCGTGATGGATCAGCAGGACTTAGTCAACCCGGCACCCTCGTTTGGTATGCCACCGCGGAACGCACCTTCGTGGGTCGATTACGAGCAACCCGATCGAAGCTGGGAACGTCCGAATGTCATCTTTCTGATGGTCGACGATATCGGTCAGCACGACTTGGGTTGTTGTGGCGGCGATGCCATCCCGACACCCAATTTTGATCGAATGGCGGCGGAGGGAACACGATTCACCGATGCATACACCGGTAGTCCCGTCTGTGCCCCGTCGCGCTCGGTCCTCATGACCGGCCAGCACGCGGGTCACACGCGAACCCGTGATAACCACACTACCGTCGGTGGCTCGTGGGTGGAAGACGAGCCGTGGCCGGGGGGCGGCCGACGAACCGTCCCCTTACAGGGGTCGGATACGACTGTGGCGGAGGTGATGTCCGAGGCAGGGTACTCGACCGGCTGTGTCGGGAAGTGGGGGCTCGGTGATCTCACCACGAGTGGGCGACCGACGAACAAAGGGTTCGACACATTTTACGGGTACCTCGATCAAGCCCATGCCCACGATTACTTCCACGAATTTCTCATCAGGGATCAGGAGAAGGAGTACATTCCCGAGAATCAGGACGGGATCGGCCCGCCGTACAGTCGGGAGTCGCGACCGGTCGGTGAGTTCGAGCAGGACGGGACATACACCCACGATCTGATCGTCGAGGAATCGTTATCCTTCGTGCGCGAGCACGCCGAGGATGAGTTCTTTCTCTATTTGCCCTGGACGCTCCCGCACGCGCCCCATGCCGTGCCCGAGTTCGCATCGTTCGTCGAGGATGACTGGTCCGACCGCGAGAAAGCCTACGCGACGATGGTCCACCGACTCGATCGCGACGTTGGCCGCCTGCTGGACTGTCTTGCGGCGGAAGGGATCGACGAAGAGACCATCGTGTTCTTCTGCTCGGACCATGGACCGAACGAACCGTTTCTCGGTGACCCGCTGAACAGTTCCGGATCACTGCGAGGGTACAAACGGCAGCTCTACGAGGGTGGGATTCGGACCCCGATGCTCGTTCGCTGGCCGGGGTCAGTCCCGGCGGGTCGCGTCGACGATACCCCTTGGTACTACCCCGATGTCCTCCCGACGATGGCCGAGCTGGCTGGCCTCGAGTTTCCACTTGGAGACCTCGATGTCGAGACGGACGGTCACAGCGTAGTTCGGACCTTGCTCGGCGGGGAGCAGGCGCTAACGGATCGGTTCCTCTACTGGGAGTTTCCGAGTCAGGGAGACACCGGCATGGATCTCGCACAGGCCGGACGGTTCCGACACTGGAAGGCCCATCGTGTCGGTCGAGACGAGGAGACGGAGCTCTACGATCTCTCCACGGACGTCGGCGAGGAGCACGACGTCGCAGCCGAACATGCCGGCGTGATTGGGCGATTCGAACGATTGTTCGCGGACGCCCACGAGGAATCGAGATTCTGGCCGACCTGGTGAGATGCTCCGAGGCCCTTCCATGCAGGTTCTGACTGTCCCGCGAATCGAGTCGAGCAGACAGTGTGCGTATTGAGGTCTTTACGAACCGCTTGAAGCACGCATGACAGTTCGTGCGAGTATCCGACCAATGAGGAACGCGACGATTGCGACGACGGCTGCAATTGTCACTGACACAGTTAGCAATTCCAGCACTGACGGTTGCATCCAGGGATACGCCGAACGCGTATCGAAATACATGGAAATGATGACAAACGGCAGGACAAACACGAATGCTGTGAAGACCCCATGATTGCCAGCCGCGAACAGTATGGGCGGCACTGCCACCAGAAACCCCCAAAGCCAGGGTTCGCCATCTGCACCGACGACTCGAACGGCGAGATTGACAAACAGAACTCCGCCGAACGCGTATGGGACCCCGAATGCGGCAACTCGGACCGCATATCGGCGAGATGAACCGAAGAGGAGTCCCGCCCAGTCCTGCCTGTGCATACGACGTGGACTCCTGGCACGGTGGTAAACGTTCAGTTGACTACATCGATCGTATTAGTCGACGAAACAGCGACCGGTTGGTGACGGTCGCGAACGTTTCCTCAAGAGTGTAACGCCAGTCACTGAATTGATGTATCAGAATATATATTGTCAACTTATGATTATATGCAACTCACTTGCGTCTACAGATGTAACTATCGAACGATAACCAAGATAGTCCGCCCAAACGTCCACTTTCTTTAACTTCTCCGGGCGCCTATCTATAGCCGAGGAGTTCATCATGCAACTACCTGAACAAATTAGATTAAACGTTTTCGACTGGCTTGCGATCATTCTCGTTGCCGTCGGCGCCATCAACTGGGGGCTCGTCGGTATCGCCGGGTTCATCGGGACCAACCTCAACGTGGTCAATCTCGTCCTCGGTGGCATCCCGGTCGTAGAGAACCTCGTGTACCTCCTCGTCGGTCTGGCGGGCCTGTACATGGTGTTCATCGGATACCAGCTGTTCGCCGCCCGCGACATCGAGATGCGTACCCCGCCCGAGGCCGAACCGGCGGCCAAGTAGGCGGCGCAATTCATTCTCCCAACACGGGTTTTCAACAAATTCCTTACCAACCGATTTCCGGTACCTGTCCAACGGTTACACACAACTAGCCGTCGGCTTTCACGGACCCGCCCGATCCGGCCATGGCTCATATTCGGTGTTTGTCGACGGGCGCGCCGCATCAACCTCGGCCTGCCAGGCGTGGAGGCGGTCGCGGAGTTCGGCTGTTTTTTCGGGTCGATGACGGCGCAAATCATGTGCTTCTCCGACGTCCTCGTCCAGCTGATAGAGCTCGACGTGATCGTCCTCGAACCATTCGATCAGCTTCCAGTCGCCGACCCTGATCGCCGCCCGGGGCGTCCCCCCCTGGTTACCGTAGTGCGGGTAGTGCCAGTAGATCGCTTCCCGATCGAGCGATTCCCCGGCCAACGCCGGACGAAGGCTGACGCCATCACACGGTTGATGAGACGGATAATCGACGTTCGCCGCCTCGAGGATCGTCGCAAACACGTCGGGACTGATTGCCGGTTCGTCGACGAGCAGAGGCGATCCCGTCTCGTCGGTAACGCCGGGCCACCGGACGAGGAGGGGGACACGATTGCCGCCTTCCTCCATCCACCCTTTGCCCTCGGCTAGCGGACGGTTCGTCGTCGGCGAGCCTTCCGCCGTGGCCAGGCCGCCATTGTCCGACGTGAACACCACGACCGTGTCATCGGCGTGGCCGGTCCGTTCGAGGGCGTCGAGGATGTTGCCGACGTTCCGATCGAGCGATTCTACCATCGCGGCATAGACCGGATCAGACTGGACCAGTCGGCGCTTGATTCGATTGTCCTTTTTGTGTTCGGCGGGGAACCGATCGCCGAGTTCGAATTCCGGTTCGTCGTCGAGCCCCAACGACTGGCGTTTTCGCTCGTACCGTTCGATGGATTCCTCGGGTGCTTCGAGCGGTATGTGCACCAAATACGGACAGTAGTGCAGGAAAAACGGTTCCTCCGACGGATCGTGGTCCTCGATCAACGACACAGCTTCGGCACCCAGTCGGTCCGGGAGATAGCGCCCCTCATCCGCCGAGCATTCCGGTAACGTGGGAATGCCCCACGGCCCGAAGTATCGTTTCGGCGCACCCCACGAGCAGCCTGCGACGGTCGTCTCGAAGCCGCGGTCGGTCGGGAGTGATCCCTCGGCGTCGCCACCGAGATGCCATTTTCCCACGTGCCAGGTGTCATATTGGGCCTCGCCCAAGGCCCCCGCGATCGTCGTCAGGTGCTCGGGAAGGGAGAGATTGTACTCGGGTTCCAGAAGTTTTCCCGTTGCTTCGCCAGCAATGTAGTTCGTGATGCCGACCCGGGCGGGATACTGTCCAGTCATGATACTCGCCCGGGTAGGCGAGCACACAGGCGCCGCAGCGTACGCGTCGGTGAATCTGGCACCTTCCTGTGCGAGTCGATCGAGATGCGGCGTCTCGTAGAAGGAACTGCCATAACAGCCCAGATCGCGCCACCCCAAGTCGTCCGCAACGATACAGACGACGTTCAGTCTGTTCTCGGTCATACACCGGCGTCGTCCAACGACCAAATAAAGGTTGGTTGGGACTGGGGACTCACCGCTTGGGAATCGGACGTGGGACGGTTCCATCCCGCTGTTCTCCCGAATAAGCTACACGCCGTTTGGGAGTCGCCTGGTTTTTTGAGGTGAGCGAACAATCTACTGCGGATGGGCCCGACGCCGGTACATCGGAAAGCGATCCATGAAGCGAGCGGTCGAACACCACGCGAGGCAACGATCGAATGGTTCTCGTCCGCAAACTACGGCCTCTTTCTCCACTACGGGCTCTATTCCCTGCTCGGTAACCACGAGTGGGTGCAGTACAACGAACAGATCCCTCCCGCGGAATACGCCCTGTTACAGGATCATTTCACTGCGGAGGGGTTCGATCCAGAAGCGACCGTCTCACTCGCCCAGGATGCGGGCATGTCTTACATCAACCTGACCACGAAACACCACGACGGGTTCTGTCTGTTTGATAGCGATGAGACCACGTATACCTCAGTTCAAGCACCCGCCGGTCGCGATCTCGTCGGCGAACTTGCCGACGCCTGTCACGAGGCCGGGCTGGGCTTTTTCTGTTATTACTCGATCGGGATCGACTGGCGTCATCCACACGCCCCGAATCGGAAAGACTGGGGCGCACCCGCCCGCCCGGACTACGAAACGCGCCCGAAGATCTATGCCGAAGACGGCCACGACCTCGACCGGTATCGCGACTATGTAACCGCACAGTGTCTCGAACTGCTCGAGTACGATCCGGCGGGCATCTGGCTCGAC
>SKQO01000046.1 GCA_007118975.1 Halobacteriales archaeon
CCGTGGTGTTGACGGGGGCCTGCTTTTGCTCGAAATGCGAGCATATCCATTCCCAGCGTTCCTTGCAGCGGGTCCGCAACCCGGTTTCCGCCGGATCGTCGGTCGGGGGGAAAGCGATTGTGAGACCATTTCCGCCCTGAGAGACGCTCACGTCGACCAGCGACCGCTGGAACTCCCGGCAGATCAACCCGAACAACCGATCGACGTCGTCGTCTCGGCGTTGTACCTGCCGTCCAGCCTCCCGATCGCCAGAGGACACAGCTTCAATCGCTTCCCGGTGCATAGTCAGCGTTGTAAGTTCCATCTGCACTAGTGTCTGATCAGGCGAAAGGTCAGCCACGTCAAGCATGGTTCGTGCCACGATCGATTCATCAGTCTCCTCATGAATCTCGATCCCGACGAGGCCAGAAACGGCGTCACGAACTGCCCGGCGATGCTCCGTATTGAGTGCACCCTCAACACAGATCTCTTCGCAACCGGCCACGTATGCTGCAACGACGTGCAGAGTCAGCTCTTTCGGATTGCGATCGACGGCTGCAATGGTTACAGATTGGCGACCATACTCATGTTGTGCGCGGGTTAGCACCAGCCAATTACGTCGAGAATAGATGTGTACAGTGGTCCCGGACTCAATAGATTGGCTACTTGCCCACTCTTTGGGTAAGGAGACGGTGTATGTCGATCCTCCAGTTAGCTGAACTTTCCGGTCAATTGGCTCGGTTTCCTCAGCCATCGTATCCTCCGTTGTTTGGGGATCGTATGGTCTCAAGCATGCTCAGTAGATCAGCCCGTCATCGTTCTCGGCCATGTATAGCGTTCGAGCACAGATGTTGACCGCGTGGTCGCCGACTCGTTCGATGTCCCGGATCAGCAATAACGTGCGAGAGACATCGGCCAGACGAACCTCGATTTCGGTGTCCGTGAGTGTCGACGGATCGTTGGCGATCAGTTCACGAACGATACGCTCGCTTGCGTTCTGGCACGCTTCATCGAGATCGTCATCGCGGGCAGCGATCTCCCACGTTCCTTCGGCCTTTCCTGTCTCATAGACTGCAATGGCGTCCTCGACCATTGTTCCTGCCGTCTCACCGATATCACGGACGTCCTCCAATGGGAGAAGCGGTTCAGCGTCTTCGACCCCGTATCCGGCGAGGTTGGTTGCCAGATCGCCGATTCTCTCGATATCGGTGACGATCTTGAACGACGATGCGATAAATCGCAAATCACCCGCAACCGGTTGCTGGAGCGCAAGTAGCTCGACGCAGTTACCCTCGAGGTCGAGGTACTGCTCGTTGATGTCGTGATCACCTTCGATCACTGTTTGTGCCAGTTCTTCGTTACCAGTTTCGTAGGCCTCTAGTGCGTCGTCGTAACGGTCGAGTACGAGATCGGCCATCGCGCACACGTCCGTTCGCAGTTTGTCGAGTCGACGTCGGTATTCCTGTCGTGCCATGGTTATCCGAACTTCCCAGTGATGTAGTCCTCGACGCGATCGTCTGCCGGGTTCTCGAAGATCGTGGCGGTGCGGTCGAATTCCACGAGTTCGCCGCCGTTGAGGAAGACGGCCGTCTTGTCGGAGATTCGGGCCGCCTGCTGCATGTTGTGCGTGACGATGACGACCGTGTATTCTTCGACGAGCTCGTCGATGAGGTCCTCGATCTTCGAGGCGGCGACGGGATCGAGTGCCGAGGTCGGTTCGTCCATGAGGAGAACTTCCGGATCCGTCGCGATCGTCCGGGCGATACACAGCCGCTGTTGCTGGCCACCCGAGAGCTCCAAGCCTGACTCATCAAGCTTGTCCTTTACTTCATCCCACAACGCCGCGCCGCGTAACGCGTCCTCGACCGCAGCATCGAGATCGACCTCGTCGTCCTTTCCCTGGACGCGCAGTCCATAGGCGACATTGTCGTAGATTGACTTCGGAAACGGGTTTGGCTTCTGGAAGACCATGCCGATCTTGCGACGAAGTGCAACGGGATCGACGTCCTCGTCGTAGACGTTCTTTCCGTGGAAATGCAATTCGCCGCCGATCCGACAGCCGTCGATCTGGTCGTTCATGCGATTGATCGAGCGAAGGAACGTGGACTTCCCACACCCTGACGGACCGATTATCGCCGTGACCTTGTGTACGGGAATTTCGATATCGACATCCCACAGGGCCTGATCGTCTCCGTAGTGGACCGTAAGACCGGTCGTCGCGACGACCGTCTCGTCCGGCCGGCCCGCTCGTTCGGTACTTCCCGTTTCAACCTCTGTCGTAATGAGTTCGTCTTCGAGTTGTGCTGTAGCCATTGTCGTGTCTGTTTCCTCGGTTTCACGTGGCTTCGAGGCCGGATTCCGGTCGTCCGGGTCTCGTGCCATCATCTCAGATCTCCGTCTCGTACCGGTGGCGAATGTACATCGCGAGCCCGTTCATGACGAACAAGAACGTCAACAGGACTACGATTCCGATCGCGGCCAGATGGATGAAGTGCGGGCTCGGCTCTGCCGCCCAGGCGTAGATTTGGGTCGGCATGCCACTGAACCGGTCGAACGGACCGCTGGGCATCCGGTTGACGAAAATCGCACCGACCATCAAGAGGGGAGCTGTCTCGCCGATGGCTCTCGCCAGCGCCAGAATCGTCCCCGTCATGATGCCAGGGATCGCCGCCGGGAGGACTACACCTCGAATCGTCTGCCATTTCGTCGCGCCGGTAGCGTACGAGCCGTTTCGGACGCTGTCTGGAACTGCACGCAACGCCTCCTGGGATGAGACGATGATAATCGACATTACGAGGAGTCCGAGTGCGATGGCACCGGCCATCAACACCGGCCCGGTCCCGATCCCGTTGACGACCGCGGCCAGCGCCAGGAGGCCATAGACGATCGAAGGCACGCCAGCGAGGTTGGCGAGGTTCGCTTCGATGAGCCGGGTGACCCGGTTGTCCGGGGCGTATTCCTCCAAGTAGATTGCCGACCCGACACCGACGAAGAAGGCGAGAACTGCTGTAAGAATCATCAGCATTATCGAGGCCACGATCGCTCCCCGGAACCCCGACAACTCCTCACGACGGGAACCGTCCCGAGTGAGGAAGTCGGTCAGGCTGATGTTAAACTCCGTAAGACCGACGTAGAAATCGGTCCCGATGTCCAGCAATAATAGCGCGAGCATTGCGACGCCGAACATCGAGGCCGCGAAAATAACCCAGAGAAACAATCGGTTCTTCGCGTGCTCCCACTTGAGATCAACATCCCCGAACAGGTCGTGTTCGGTTTCGGTACTCATCGATACTCCTCCTGGAACCGTCGTTTAAGCCGATCGTTGAGTAAGTTCATTACAAGAGTCATGACGAAGAGCACCAGTCCCACGGCGAACAACGACTGATACTCGATCGTACCTACGGCAGAAGTGCCGCGGGCCATCGAGACCATGTAGGCAGTCATGGTCATGATCTCGTCGAACGGGTTGGCCGTGATCTGAGCATTGAATCCCGCAGCGAGCGTAACAGCCATCGTCTCGCCGAGGGCTCGCGAGACCGCCAGAATGTAAGAAGCAAGAACTCCCGAGATCGATGCGGGTAGGACAATCCGCGTGGAGACATCATACTTCGTCGCGCCGAGCGCGTACGCGCCGTTTCGCAGCTCATCGGGGACGGATGACATGGCATCCTCGCTGATCGACGAGACCATTGGGATTGTCATGATGCCCACCACGAGCATCCCCGAGAGCATGCTGTACCGCCCGAGGTGGATGCCGAACAACGTCTCTGCGATTGGGCTCAATACAACGGGATTGATGAAGGCGATCGCGAAGTAGCCATAGACGATCGTTGGGATGCCGGCAAGGATTTCGAGAGTCGGCTTGAGTTTCGAGCGAACGCCCTCGGAGGCGTACTCCGAGAGGTAGATCGCAGTCGCTGTTCCGATCGGGATCGAGACGAAGGCAGCGCCCACGGTGATTGAAAGCGTCCCGAAGACGATCGGCAGGATGCCGTGTCCAGGCGTGGCGTGGTCAGGTGCCCACCGCGTCCCAGTGAAGAATTCGGTGAGCGTAACCGACTTCTCAAGGCTGGCGCCCAGAAGGGCTTCGGTGAACCGCAACCCATAGAAGTAGCTCACGGCGTTGTCGATCAATACGAAAAAGATCGCCAGCGTCGTGAGGACCGTGATGGCTGCACAGCCGAATAGGATGCGCCGGACACGCCTATTGGCGACCCTATCCGCCTGTGCCGCCCCGTCACCGGTAATTCCCCGCGTTGGGTTGGTTTCGGTACTCATGCGATCCTCGATGGATTACTCTCGTTGTACCGTGAGGTCGTCCGGCGAGACACCGACCTGGTCAAGCCAATCGTCGAGCTTGTCGTGGTTTTCTTCCTGAACTTCGTCGGTCGTCGCGTAGAATCCCTCGTCGCGAGCGAAGTCGTGCTGGCTGTTGATATAAAAACGGATGAACGAACCGATGAGGTCGGGGCTCTCTGCGAGGGTGGCGAGGTTGACGAAGGCAAACAGCGGTCGAGCCAGGGGCGAGTAGAGCCCCTCTTCGATGCTCTCCTGGCTCGGTAAATAGAACTCTCCATCCGCGTCGCTCTCGACGGGGACTGCCTCGATCGGCTGATCGTCCTCGATTGCGCGGAGGTAGCCGAGGCCGCCCCAGCCGAAGCCGTGGACGTTGTCGGCGACCGCGCCCATGATCTCGTTGGTCTGGCTCGTCGCGGAATAATCATCCCGGACGTCGCCTATTTCACCGTTGATCTCTCGAGTGAAGTAGTCGAACGTGCCGGATGCACTATCTCGGGCGTGGAGGTGCATCCGCTCATCGGGCCACTCGTCACGGACATCGCGCCAGAACTCGACGTCTGACTCGAATTCCCAAATTTGGCGGAGTTCGTCCAGGGTGATGTTGTCGACCCAGTCGTTTTCGGAGTTTTTTACCACCGAAAGGCCGTCGAGACCGACTTCGATGAAGCCGTAGTCGACGTCATTCTCACTGCAGAGATCGACCTCCTCGTCGGTGATCTGGCGGCTCGCGCTCTGGACAGCCGAGTTCGCCCGGCAAAACTCCTGAAAGCCAGCGCCGGTTCCCTCTGGTGCGACGTCTACGAGCACATCTGGGAACTCATTC
>SKQO01000023.1 GCA_007118975.1 Halobacteriales archaeon
CAGGATCATCATGATGGGTGACCGCGTTTTCGATCAGCTCCTGGAGGGCGAGGTGCATGTTGGGGTGAGATTCCACCCGAAGGTCGTCGACGGTGGTTCGGATTCGCACTGACGAATCGATCTCGGCGACGGCCAACGCCTGATCGACGATGGCGGCAAGGGATTCGGTTACCGGCGAACCGTGATCAATCACGTTATCGATCATCCGCGCTTTCGTCGCTTGATCGAGAATGTCGCCGGATTTGTGTTCGATCTTGGTTGCATACTCGCCGACGTCATCGCCGCCCCGTGTCTTGATCATCTCGACGTACCCGTTGATGACGGTCAAGGCGTTCCGGATGTCGTGTCGAAGCACGCGCGAAAGGATGGCACGGAGGAGTTCCAGCTCCTCTTCCCGTTCCCGTAATTCCGTCATATCACTCAGGGAGAGGATGTGAATGCGTGCGCCGCGTCCGAACGAAAACGACGACGATCGTACGGTGAAATGGCGCGTCCGCTGATTCACCTCGAGCGTGAGGGCGTCGGCCATGAGCGCGGTGTCAGTAGCGTCATACTCAGGTAGGATGTCAGGCAGTTGCCTGCCGACGAGTCGTCCCTCGAACGTCGACCCCGCGGCATTGTTCGCGTCGATGACCACCCCGTCGTCGTTCAGGATCAGGATGGCGTCCTGCATGTGTTCGAAGACTTGCTCGCGCGCCGCTGGCACGAATCGAAGGGAACCGCGCCTGGAGATCGAGTACGCGAACAGCAGTCCAGTCAACGTAAGAACCGTCGGTGTGGGGTCGAAATACATCGGAACGAATTCTAACACCTTGATGATCGTCGCGAGGACTAGCGACACGAACATCAGAAACAGGTAAAACGTCTGTTTCCGTTGAAGCCCGGTCGACCGGAGTAACTCGCCGACGAACATTCCCGCCGCAAACACGACCAGTAAATACCCGTATCCCTGCATGAGGATGACCTTCAACGGACCACCAAACGCCGGAAAGTGGAGGTATCCCTCGGGAGTGACGAAATATTGGTCGGTGAAAATGAGGTTTGCGGGGTTGATCCAGGTCAACGCAAAAAAGACTACGATCGGGAGGAATACGAGCACCGCAGTGACGCGCGAGGCAACGCGACGAAACACGAATTCGTAGGCAAGGAGGAACCACGCCGCGGCCGATAACGGAATGGACGCCCAGAAGAAATTTGCGATGAACAGGGTCCATCGCGGGGATTCGATGAACGTGAACGTCGCATAGGTCAGCGCCCAGACACCCGCACTGACGATGCCAAGCAGGAACCAAATCACCCCGGGGTTGTCCCGTTCGGGATACAGCAGGTAGACGATAATGACGGCTGGCACTACACCGGCGAGCATTAACACGACCGCAAGATCCGGCGTGAGCCATTCCACCATGTTACATACCTACAGCTAGGTTCCGGGTCACGGCACACTCATAGATGTTCGGAACATTGTCTCCCGTTCGGTACCCATGGAGTGGCTTCCGACTACGCTTAGAATCCAGCTGTTGTCGCATGTGAAACGAGGTACTTCCGGGATCCGGCGTCCAAGCGGTCTTCAAGCAATACGGATACCGCGTAGTTCCCCACGTCGTTCGGATCGAGGCGGACACGCGGAGGAACTGCATTTGGCGCAACCCACCGGTCCGGGGTATACGGCTGAAGCTGGTTCCCGACGGTGATGTGAGCCGTTCATAGCATCCGTCCTCGTCTCGCCGTTGCGGAACTACACTCCATCTCATCGTTCGATCCCCCGGGCCCCGTACCTGCGCGTAAACGGCGTGATACGGACGAAGGCGTGTACCGAGTGGCGTGACCCTCACGATGGATGCTCGTTCCGATGGTCGGGATCAGGCTTCCGCCCTGGCAGAATGCAATCGCACCTGGTAATTGTCACGTGGCTCCTCCGATTGATCCAAACGTTCAGGCGATAGGATATAAATGATGCCAAACATCCGCAATACACCAACGCAGGCAACCAGTGTTTGCTGCTGGTGATTTGCATTCCCTGCTCAACGGAGCAGTCGCTATGACCCGCTTTTTCGGCCATTGTATGCACTGGATGTGGTGTTCGATTGTTGCGTCTCGGCGTCACCGGCCAGGCAAGTGCGTCAGCAGGCTCCTCGATCAGGGCAGACGTGACCATACTCGCTGGAGCAAACCAGAATCGCCGGTATAGGTTCCCGAAGCGTGATCGGGGAACGTGCTCGAAACAGGTACACTTAGGATCGACGAACTGTAGACAACCACACGAACAACTCGGGTGGTGAGTTCCCCGTCACATACGAATGGAGATCCAAACGCCTACCTCATCGATTCCGATCCTCTTTCTTGTCGGGTATCTCCTCGCGGGCATCATGTCTACGGTGCTCACGGTCTATATCGTTCGATTTCGCTGGCAGCAGCAGGCCGCCCGTGCATTTGCCGCGATTCTCATCTTGGTGTCCATTTGGGCACTTGGGTACGCTGGTCGGATGGTCTCACCGAGCCTGACGATGAAATTGATCTGGACACAGCTCGCCTGGGTTGGAATTGCGTTTTCCCCGGTTGCCATCCTGGCGTTCTCGCTCATCTTTACGGGACGAGGTGATTATCTCTCCCGGAAACGCTTGGCCGGATTACTCATCATCCCGGCGATCACGCAGCTCCTGCTCCTGACAAACGCGTCCCACCAGCTCTTTTACCAGGCCGTTTGGCTCCATTCGGACGATGGACTCCAGTTGATCGCGTCCCGTGGAGGGCTCTGGTTCTACGGCATCCACCTGCCGTACTCGTGGGGGCTCTATTTCTTGGCGACGGTCTTACTCGTTCAATTCGCGGTGACGGCGACTGCCATGTATCGACGGCAGGCAACGGCGCTGCTGGTTGGTGCGATCGTTCCGTGGATCGTGAACGGCACGTTTTTAGCCGGTATCCGAATTCATCCGGAGCTCGACCCGACGCCCGTCGGGATCGCCGTCGGGATGGCGGTTATCGGGGCTGCCGTGTTTCGAGATCGCTTCCTCGCCCTCATTCCCGTTGCCCACGAACAGGTCCTCGACGAACTCGACGAGTGTATCTTCATTCTGGATGACGCCGACCGACTCGTAGATGTCAACGCATCGGGCAAAGCCTTCCTCGCCACGCACACCTCGTCGGAGTGGGTCCTCGGCGACCGTGCCGTCGAGATCTTTCCCCAACGTGTCTTGGATGAGATCAACACGCGCGAGGAAACGGTATCGCACCGAGAAGTCAACCTCGAGGTGGACGGCTCCGATCGCTGGTATCTCTTGCGCATCTACCCGTTTCTCAAGGAGCGGTATACCGGAACGATCGTTCTACTGTCCGACATGTCGGCCATCAAGCGACGACAGCGAGCGCTTGAACGGAAAAACGAGTCGCTCGAACAGGTCGGGCATATCATGGCCCACGACGTGCGGAATCCGTTGAGCGTTGCGAACGGATACCTGGAGGTCCTCGAAAATTCGGCGGCGATACGGGATCTCCCCGCCGGTACGCAAGACGAGGTCGAATCGGCGATCAGCACCATTGAACACGCCCACGAGCGGATCGAAACGATCATCGACGACGTACTGCTCCTCGCGCAAAACGAACACGAACTCCCGGAGACCGAGACGGTAGGCCTCGAACGGATCGCTCGTTCGGCGTGGGAACACGTCCAATCATCGGCCCTTACGCTCGAAGTCGAATCCTCAGCCGCTTTCGAAGGGAACCCCGATCAGTTACAGCGAGTGTTTGAGAACCTCTTCCGGAACACGATCGAACACGGAGAAACTGCGACGACGATTCGGATTGGCACGACTCCGAACGGGTTCTATATCGAAGATGATGGTGTCGGGTCTTCAGTCGAACGGACCCAAACGCTCTTCGATGTCGGGGTGAGCGAGGACGTCGGTGGGACTGGGTTGGGACTTGCAATCGTTCGGGATGTAATTAACGCGCACGGCTGGACGATCGAGCCGTCGACGTCGGACGATGGCGGGCTTCGGTTCGAGATTCACGGAGTCGAATTTCGTGACTCGTGATGGTTCAGAGCGTGATTTCGCGCTTTGGTTCGGTGCTGGAGTACGGATAACCTATCCTGGGTTGGCCGGCCGAGTCCATCCTGTCAATCTGGATGGCAGTGTTTATCTCAATTGTATGTGTTGTCGAGCGTGAGAGATGAAGGGTACATCGTCTATGGCGATGACGCGACGAGCTGTGCTCGGAGCCGTTGGGACGGCAAGTATCGGCGGGTTGATCGGCACCGCGTCCGCGGAACCAGGACGGGGCGGCGGCTTTCCACCGGCAGGACGGACGGCGTATACGGATCCGGAACCACTGGGTGACGGTGAGGTGCGTGCATTCCACACCGAGCACCCCGAGGGGGATTGGCGGTATCTCGGCATGGAAATGACCGCCGAGGCCGCGACCATCGACGAGACGGAGTACCCCAAACCCGCGCTCGTCGTCATCGATTTCCCGGGGGACACCCCATTCGAGTGGCTGGGACTCAACTGGATGCCGGCGGGCCACGGTCCGCCGGAGGTCTACGGCGTCCCTCACTTCGACATTCACTATTACCTGGACCCACAGGAGGAAATCGAAACAATTCCCGGCGTACATTTTCCGCCGGGGGAGAGCGATGACGACCCATATGAAGAACCGATCGCTCCAGACCAGTTTCCACCGGACTATTTCCGGACGAACTACGTCGTCCCCGAGATGGGCGAGCATCTCTACGATCTGCACGCCCCGGAGTGGGACGTAGACGAAGATGGGGCTCCAGTGCCAAGCGGCGAGGCCTTCACGCAGTCCTTCGTATGGGGACACTGGGATGGAGAGTTGAACTTCTTCGAGCCGATGATCACGACCGACTACTTTGAAATGCTCGATGACACGGTCATCGAGCAGATCAGCATGCCCGATCGCATGCCTGCCGCCGGGCAGTACCCGACCGAATACCGGATTGCCTACCACCCAAACCGCGATGCATACACGATCACCCTACAAGCCTTCGAACCGTTCGAGGAGTCTGCCGCGACGGACTGATATCGTACACAATAGCAGGATCGTAATAC
>SKQO01000104.1 GCA_007118975.1 Halobacteriales archaeon
CGCCATACCCTCGCTTGAGGGCCGACGTGTAGCGCACGAACCCGGTACCCTCCACTGGGAGGGGAAGTTGCCTTCGGGGGCTGACGGAACGGCCCGACGTGGTTCGGGAGACCTCCGGTCTCCCGTCATCACGAAACGGCTTCGCCGTTTCGAACGACCCCACGAAGGAATCCTCGCGCGTCAGCGCGGGGAGGATGTCAATGATCTGATTCCACTGCCACCGACTCCTCGACGATCTCTTCGACCTCCTCCTCCCGAGGGCGACGTTCGATACGTTTCTCGACTGCCTGAACCTGTTCTTGGACTTCCTTCACCTGCTTCTCGACGGTCTCGCCGACAGTTTCTTCGACTGTTTCCTCGATCGCTCGTGTCATCCACTCGGGATCGAAGCGGGCCATCTTCCAGACCACGTGCAGGATGTACGCCGAAAAGACGCCCAGACCGAAGGCGATCCCGATGCCGAACTCGAGAGTCGCGATCAAGACGATGGCCAGGACGATCAACGCTCCGTAGGCGAGGTCGATGATCGCATCGACGCGAGCCGGATTCAGCATCATCGAACCTCACCGGCTCCGAGCGACGGAGAGCGTTCGCGGTGGAAGCGCCCATCTCCATTGAACTAATCGCTTTGTCGCTGCAGTTCGCGCTGGTCCAGTTCGTAACACGCGTTCCCGAACGAGGCCCATGATGTTGGGTTGTGGGTTACACTCGATTGAAACTCTTTGGCACGGAAGGATGGGGCTTGTGGCCAGTGTTTGAGGATATCGTTAGCGATCTTCGCGAGCCGGTCGGATCGTCTCGGTTCGATATCATCGTAGCAACCAGTGAAACTGGCTGCGAGTATCACTCCATTGCATGCTCCGGCGTTGCCATGAAACGACCGACAATATGGTACCGACGGTCCCCAGGCTACCCAGCTGGCGTTAGTAAGCAGTTGTTCGGTCGGGCGGGGACGTATCCGTAACCGATGTTCCTCTGATGACCGCTCAGTCGCCACTACTGGTGATCACAGCTATCGAGTATTACAAGCGCCACAGGCACAAGACCGACGATATCACTCGGGGGAGGCCGTCATTCTTTCTTTTCCTTGATCTTCTTCAGCCGGAAGATTTCCTCGCGTTCCTGCTCCTCGAGTTTCTGTTCGATGTATCCTTCGGCATCACGGAGGTCGGGAAGCAGTTTGAACTCGAGGGCGTTCACTCGCCGTTTCGTGGTCTCGATCTCGTCTAGCATCTTTCGCATCGCCGTTTCGACCTCGGCGGCCAGAATTATCGTCTCGAGAAGTTCCTCGTAGGCGCTGGCCGCTTCGTCGATGCGGGCGCTCGTCCCGAGTACCCCGTACCCGCGCTGGTCCAGGGTCTTGCGTACACGCGTCGATTCGATCTGCGGGACAACAACGCCCATGACGTTTTTCGACTGGAGCGTGATCTCGGGATGCTCCTTTAGCGCGGCCGCCGCACCCCTCACCGCGACGTCCCCCTCCATCGCGCGAGCCATGTTGATGGTGCGCTGTGCGTCCTGATAATCTGCCTCGAGCTCCGAGCGGACGTCCGTCGCCTGCTCGAAGATATCCATAAACTCCAGAATGAGCGCATCTCGCTTGTCCTCCAGCGTGCTGTGGCCCCGTTCGGAGAACTCGATTCGCTCCCGGACCTCCATCAAGTTCTTCCGGGTCGGCTTGACATCCGTACTCATTACTTGCCCTGTGTTCGCGCAGGCCTAACCAGTTACGGCTTGTCGGCGCGATCGACCGGCCACCCCCCAAATCGCGCGCGATACCGGCCCGTTGCACAACTGCATACAAATTCCACGAGGTGGCCCCCCAGTCGACGATCCAAGAGACGTAAATCGGCCTGGTTCCCGAGATTGGGGGACATTACATCCGCTTGCTTGATAGCACGAGGTGGACGGGATCGGCCTCATCTGGCCGCCTCGTGCCCCAGGTGGTCCTTCCGCAGCCAGGAGCACCCTCGGTAACGAACACGGTCTGTTCACCGGCATCATCACCCGGAAGGACCTCGTTGATAAGATGTCAGCAAAAGGAACGTCGCGAGGCGGTTGTGTCTACCCGACGCCCGCGACACATCGACCAATCACGGTGGCGAAATAAATACCGGCGTCGAACGACGCCACCACGGATGCAGGTACCGATCAGCCCTCGCGCGTCAACTCAGCGATCACAGGGAAGTGATCGGAGATTACCTGCCCGCCTGGTGCGGCCGTCACTGTTTCATGGGTGGTGACCTCGAGATCACCCCAAAGGAAGGCGTGATCGATTCGCCTGTCCGGCTCTCGCGTGAACCCGTGGAATGTCCCCACCGGGCCGGATGTCGATGCTGCAACCTGGCGGGCATCCGCGAACGATTCCGCAAGAATCGCATACGGTTCATCGCCCGGCGAGCTGTTGAAATCGCCCACGAGAACGGCGCGTTCATCGGCTGACACCCACGCTCGCAACAGTTCCGCGCTCGATATGCGGGCGATCTTCCCCTCGTGATCGAAGTGGGTATTCCACACCGAAACTGCCGGAAACGCTGGCTCGGGGGTGGATTCGAGGACGACTCGTGTCGCGATACGCGGAAACGCAGCGTCCCACCCGACGCTCCCCGGTTCGTCCGGTCGTTCCGACAACCATCGCGTCTCCCTGGCGACATTCGCGAACCGCTCCGGACGCCAGCCGATCGGACAAAACTCGCCATCCCGACCGCCGCGACGTCCGACACCGTACCACTCGTAGGCCGAGAGGGATTCCCGGATGTCGTCGTACTGCCGAGCCAACGGCTCCTGGAGTGCGATCACGTCAGGAGCAATTTCGCGGAGCGTCTCGATGACGGCGTCCCGACGACCCGACCAGTCGTTCGGTGCATCCGCATCGACGTCACGCCGGACGTTGAACGTGCAGAGGCGCACGATTCCGAACCGATCAGTCGGCAGCAGCTTCGACCTGCGCCGGTTCCTCTCCCTCGCGATAGTGCTCTTCGATGTACTCCTCGTCGATACGGTGGAGCTCCTCGGGCGGCAGCATAGAGAGCAATTCCCACCCGATATCGAGGGTGTCTTCGATGCTCCGGTTGGTTTCGTAACCCTGCTCGACGAACTCCTCTTCGAACCGATCGGCGAAGTCCAGATACAGGTTGTCCAGATCACTCAACGCTTCCCGGCCGACGATCTGTGCGAGGTCACGGAGATCGTTCCCCTCTGCGTACGCCGCGTACAGCTGGTTCGATACGTCCTCGTGGTCCGCCCGGGTCAGTCCCTCGCCGATCCCGTCGTCCATGAGCCGCGAGAGCGACGGCAACACGTCGATCGGGGGCTCGATACCCTTGCTATGGAGGTCGCGGTCGACCAGAATCTGACCCTCGGTAATGTATCCCGTGAGGTCCGGAATCGGATGGGTGATGTCGTCGCTCGGCATCGTCAGAATCGGAATCTGCGTCACCGACCCCTCGTGATCCTGGATCCGGCCCGCTCGCTCGTAGAGGGTCGCCAGATCGGTGTACATGTATCCCGGATAGCCACGGCGGCCCGGAACCTCTTCGCGGGCCGCGCCGATCTCTCGGAGCGCCTCACAGTAGTTGGTCATGTCCGTCAGAATGACCAGCACGTGATAATCCAGCTCGAACGCGAGATACTCTGCCGTGGTCAGTGCGAGCCGCGGGGTCACAGTCCGCTCGACTGCTGGATCGTCGGCCAGATTCATGAACACGACCGACCGTTCCAGCGCGCCGGTGCGCTCGAAGTCGGCCATGAACTCGTTGGCTTCCTCCTGGGTGATCCCCATGGCCGCGAAAATCACGGCGAACTCCGTCTCTTCGCCCTCCCCTTCCTCCTCGGGGACGGTCGCCTGTCTGGCGATCTGCAAGGCCAGGTCGTTGTGCGGGAGCCCCGATCCGGAGAACAACGGCAATTTCTGGCCACGGACCAGGGTGTTCATCCCGTCGATGGCACTGATGCCGGTCTGGATGAACTCTTCCGGGTAATCCCTCGAGAACGGATTGATCGCCTCGCCGACGATATCGTGACGTTCGTCCGGGACGATCTCCGGGCCGCCGTCGATCGGCAAGCCCGAACCGTCCAGTACCCGACCGAGTAGATCCTCCGTTACGGGCATTTTCATCGTCTCGCCGATGAATCGGACGGAACTTTCCCGATCGATCCCGGTCGTTCCCTCGAACACCTGGATGGCGACGAGGCCGTCGCTGGTCTCGAGGACCTGCCCACGCCGCACGTCGCCGTTCGGCGTTTCGATCTCGACGATTTCGTCGTACCCGATGGGCTCGTCGACTTCGGCGAAGACGAGTGGTCCGCTGATCTCGGTAATGGTGCGATATTCTTTCATGATCAGTACAGCTCCTGGAGCTGTTGGGTAACGTCCTCCTCGAGCTCCTCGATGTAGGATTCGTAATCCTCCTGGGGCCCAATTCGGTTGAGCCGCGGCGCAGCAGGGATGTCCTGGAGTTCGTCGACCGGGACGCCGGCGTCGAGCGCCGCGAAGGCCTCGTCCGCGAACGTCTTGATCGCCCGCCAGATGCCGTATGTCTTGGCGGGTTCACAGTACTGGTCGACGTCATGAAACGCGTTCTGTTGCAGGAAGCCCTCGCGGAGATACCGTGCGACCTCGAGGGTGAGCTGTTGGTCCTGCGGCAACGCGTCCTTGCCCACCAGCTGGACGATCTCCTGGAGTTCGCTTTCCTCGTCGAGGGTATCGATGGCCCACTGGCGTACCTCCGGCCAGTCTTCTGCCACCTCTTCCCCGAACCAGGGATCGAGCTGGTTGCGGTACAGCGAGTACGACTCGTCCCAGTTGATCGCCGGGAAGTGCCGTCGTTCGGCGAGTTCTGCGTCCAGTGCCCAGAACGTCTTGACGATCCGCAGGGTGTTCTGGGTGACCGGTTCGGAGAAGTCCCCGCCAGGCGGCGACACGGCCCCGATCACCGAGATGGATCCCTCGTCGTCGTTGAGCAACGTAAAGCGACCCGCGCGCTCGTAGAACTCGGAGAGTCGTGCCGACAAGTACGCCGGATATCCCTCCTCGCCGGGCATCTCCTCGAGACGCGAGGAGATTTCGCGCATCGCCTCTGCCCACCGAGAGGTGGAATCGGCCATCAACGCGACGTCGTAACCCATATCCCGGTAATACTCGGCGATCGTGATGCCGGTGTACACGCAGGACTCCCGTGCGGCCACGGGCATGTTCGACGTATTCGCGATCAGGCACGTCCGGTCCATCAGGGCGTTACCGGTGACGGGATCTTCCAGTTCGGGGAAGTCCTCGATTACCTCCGTCATCTCGTTCCCGCGCTCGCCGCAGCCGACGTAGATGACGATGTCGGCGTCCGCCCATTTGGCGAGGCTGTGCTGTGTGACGGTTTTTCCCGAGCCGAACGGGCCCGGGATCGCCGCCGTTCCTCCTTTCGCGATGGGGAATAGTCCGTCGAGGATGCGCTGGCCCGAAATGAGCGGGATCTCCGGGCTGTGCTTTTCGATCGCCGGACGGGCCTCTCGCACCGGCCACTCCTGGTGCATGCTGATCTCCTCACCGGAGTCCAACTCCACGACAGTCTCCGTGACGTCGAACTCGCCCTCGTGGGCCGCCGTCACGGTGCCACCGTCAGAATCCGGCGGAATCAACACCCGGTGTTCGATGCTCTTCGTTTCGGGAACCGTCCCGATCACATCGCCCGGGCCGACTTCATCGCCTTCGTCCACCGATGGTTCGAACGACCACGTCTCTTCCAGGTCGATGCCGGGAGCGTCAACCCCGCGGTCGAGAAATGGTGTCCCCATTTTCAGTTCGAGGACGTCCAGTGGTCGCTGGACGCCGTCGTAGATCGTGTCCAGCATGCCCGGACCCAGATCCACGGTGAGCGGCTCGCCAGTGTTTTCCACCGGCTCCCCGGGGCCGACCCCGGAGGTCTCCTCGTAGACCTGAATCGTGGTCAGATCGCCTTCGATCTCGATTACCTCGCCCATCAGTCCTTCGTCGCCGACATACACCACGTCGTTCATCCGGGCCGCGAGGCCCGTCGCCGTGACGACCGGACCGCTCACGCTCGCGATAACCCCGTCGTCGCCGGCCTGTACGTCCGCTGTCGTTTGGCTCATAAATCTCAGTCCGCCTCCTCTTCCATCAGGTCGATGCCGATCGCTCGCTTGATCTTGCTGCGCAAGCCACCTGCCGCCTCGCCGCCAATCGTGATGACCGTCGGTTCCACGCTGAGCTCGACACGCTCGCGCACCGCACGCGAGAGATACTCGAGATCATCGTCGTGCATCACCGCAATGCCGATGTCTTCCCTGTCGAGAACCCGCTCGACGGCGGCATCGAGCTCGTCGGGTTTGTCCGCGTCGTCGACGTTCTCGTAAACGCGCACCCCGGCGAGGCGGAACCCGGTCGTGAATTCGGGACTGCCGACGACCGCGATCTCCTGGCTCATATGATCACCAGCTCCTCCTCGATCTCTTGTTCGCTGAGGCCTACCTCGCGGCCCCGCGCGATCGCACGAATGTTTTCCACTTCACGCTCCTTTGCGAGGATGTACGCCAGCACGGAGGTCACCGCCAGAGGATTGACGTTTGCGAGGCGGTCGGAATACTCGAGAATGGCCGCCTCGAGCGCGCGCTCGAAGGCGATCAAACTCTCCGCCTCGCGTACCGCGACTAGCGCGTCGGCCAGGCGCTCGCCGTATCGACTTTCGGCGATGTGATCCGCCAGTGCCCCGGGTTCCGTCAAGAGGCTCTGAATGTCGGCGCGGTCGAACAGTACGCCACCCTCGATGAAGAACTCGCTGTGGTCGATGTCCGCCCCGCTAAAGGCCACACGGAGTGCGTTCCGGGCGTTCCGGAAGTCGATCTCCGCCTCCAGAAACTCCGCGTAAAGCTGCTGGGCCTGGGTGGTTTCGCTGCCTCGCAGGCCATCCATCAGGTGTTCGTAAAACGCCCGATCGATGGCGTTCTCGATGGGGACCAGGACGTCCGTCTCCTGATACTCCACCAGTGCTGGTTCTAACACCTCGCCGAAGATCGTTCCCTCAAGCAATTCCACCGCGGCCTCGACCGAATCGGCAGTACTCAGCGAGGCAAGGAACGCTTCGTCGAACTCGCCCGCACTGATGAAGTCGTCCTCGATCTCCTCGGCATCCGCGCCGGAGTAAATGCCACGGATCGCCGTTTTTGCGTTCCAGGCGTCGAACTTCCGGAGATACGCCGCAATCTGCTCGTATAACATGCCGTCCGCCCAGGTGAGCAGGTCGTGAAAGTGCTTGGCGAGATTCTGATTGAGCGCATACTCGATCAGGTCGACGCCGTCATATCGTGCGCCGAGCGCGTTCATCTCGCGCTGGTACTCCGTCTCCTCCATGAACCGGGCGATCTCCCCGATCCCCATCCGGATCATCTTTCGATAATCGTCGTCGTCGAACAGAGCAGCACGTCTCGCCCGCACTCTCGCGTTGACGTACTCGAGATTACTGGATCCGTTGGTTTGCTGGAACGTCCGTCCGAGCTCGAGGTCTCTCATTGCTCCGCGTCGAACAGGAGGGTGCTCAGCTGTTTCAAGTTGTCCTCCCACATGCGGTCGAGGACCGCATCGAAGGTGTTGTCTATGGTGACACGTGAGGCGTCGCTTCCGACCACGACGCCGCCGAGACAGTCAGTGCTGCCAGCATAGCCCGCTCGATCGATCTCGGCGGTCAACGACCTAAGGAGCTCCTCATCCTCAGAGCGGCCCCGCACTTCGACGTCCGCGTCGGCCGGGAACTCTTCGATGGCATCGTCCAGCAGCGCCCGCGTCAGTTCTTCGCGTCGGTCACCTTCGAGATCGCGAATACGGTTTGCGACCGACTCGCGAAGCTCCGCGAGCAGGTCACGGCGCGTCGCGAGTCGCTGCTGTTTGGCCTCGAGTGCCGCACTCGAGAGCACCTGGTCGCGTTCGCGATCGATGCGTTCCTCGACGTCGCGTTTTTGCTCTTCGATTATCAGATCGGCGTCGGCCTCGGCCTCCGCCAGTACCTGTGCGGCCTCCTCTTCGGTCTCCTCTCGGATCTCCTCGGCGCGGGTGCGTGCCTCCTCGCGAATGTCCTCGACGACCGTTTCCAGGCTCATTGTCTCCCTGCGGTTACACCAGGAAGATCACGACGATCGCGAAAATGACGAGCGTCTCCGGCAGGACGGTAAGCACGATCCCCGGCCCGAGCATTCCGCGATCCTCGGCGATCGCACCGACGGCGGCGGCGCCGATGCCGCGCTCGGCGTAGCCCGCCCCGAAGGCGGCCAGTCCCACCGCGAGGGCAGCCATACCGGCGTTTTCGATCGCCGGGCCGTTCTCTAACAGTACCGGATCCGTCGACAGCGCTTGTGCCAGTTCGATCATGGGTATCTATCTGGTAGTGAGTCTCGCAAGCCGATACTCAACAATTCAGAATCACCCCAGACGCGCCTTAAACCTTCTTAAATCACTCATGAAGGCATATCGGCCGTGCCCCGTGTTAGGCCGACTCGCCCTGTCGCTCGGGATCTGCACCGTAGGGTTCGTAGACGTCGCCGCCACCTTGGTAGAACTTCTGGAAGAACTCGACCCACTCGAGCCTGGTCATCTGGATACCCGCCGCAGTGATGCCCAGGAGTAGGACGAGGATGTGGCCGAAGATGAACACGAGGATCGCCGCCGGAATCGTAACGAACAACGGATCCATCCAGATGAGTCCCTCGAAGTTCGCTTCCATGCCCCCAACGTCCGTACCGGGCAGCCGGAAGATGATGTACCCGTCACCGCGGAGATACCCGCCGAACACGAGCACGTTGACCACAAACGCCATCCCACCCTTGGCGAGCAGCACGGCGGTCATTCGCAGATAGGAGAGGCTGTGTCCGAGGATGTACGCCGGCGATTCGACGAGCCCCTCGACACCTTCGCCAACCCCGACCAGTACGATCCCGACCAGAACGGCGGCAAGGCCGACGGCACCCACCTCACCCGGGAAGCCGGCGAAGCCCACAAACGCCGCGAGGACGCTCTCGTATCCGACCAAGAACTCCGGTTTGGCGCCCGGCGCCGTGATATCCGCACCCGCGATTTCGAAACCGCCGACCTCCGAGGTACTAAACACCCAGAGGAAAAAGCCGTTCAGGGCCAAAATCCACGAGACGTTCTCGACGAACGCTTCCCGGAGTCCGTGGGAACGGTCGTTGATGAACCCCATGATGAACCCGATATTGAGATGCAGGATCCCGAACAGAATGGCAACGATCAGCCAGAGCTGGGCCCATTCGGTCGTCTGCAGCCCCTTGTCGAGGACACCTGCCCCGAAGAAATACGGGTAGATCGGCTCCAGTAGTGCCATGTCCGTCATGTGGACGCCGAAAATATCGTCGTACAACCAGCCGAACAGCGCGGTGAACACGCCGACCCAAATCGCGATCCAGCCCAGTGCCTGGATGGCATCTGATTTGAACCGCAGCATGGCCACCCCCATCAACCCGTAGAGGATTCCGTACCCGATGTCCCCGATCATGAAACCGAACGCGAGCGGGAAGGTGAGGAACACGATCAACGTCGGATCGAGTTCGTTGTAGCGCGGGCGGCTGACGAGGTTGACCATGAGTTCGAACGGCTGGGCGGTCTTCGGATTATCCTGGACCACCGGCGGGTTGTCCCCGTGCATCGACGTATTGTCCTCTTCCTCCTCGTCGTGATGCCCGTGGTCGTCGTAATCGACCTGTTCGAGCTCTTCGATCACGACGCTGTCCCCGACCGCGTCGGTCAGGGCCCGGTCGAGTTCTTCAAACCGGGAGGTCGGCACCCAGCCCTCCGCGACGAACGACCGCTTGGTCGTAGCGAAGACGAGCGGGACCTCCTTCTGGCGGACCTCTTGGGTAAGCTCACGCTCGACCCCCAACAGGAACGGCGCGACCTCGACCCGAAGCTCCTCGAGATCGCTTTCGACCCCCTCAAGACGGGTCTCCAGCACGCTTTTGCGCTGCCGGAGCTCCGCCAGGTACGCTTCGGGGTCACCCTCCTCGTCCGGCGGATCGATGGCATCGAAATCCACCCCGACGAGAGCTTCGTTCAGCGTCTCACCGGGGGCAGTCGCTGCAAACACTGCGACGACCTGATCCGCGGAGAAAAGTTCGTAGCCACGGATGGCCGCGACGTCCTCCAGAGCGGCATGTACGGCGCTTTCGTCCGTGGCTCCGACCACGACTTCAATGCTGTCATAGCCGCGATAGAGCTCGAGGTCGATACCGAGCGCGGCGAACGGTTCGACGGCCTCGATCTCCTCTTCCACCGCGTGGAGCTCGGCACGAATCTCGGCCCGGCGGTCGTCTAACTCGTTTACCCGGCCACGGATCTCTTCGATCCGCGCCGCCACGTCCTCATCGGATACGCCCTGGACGCCCTCCACGTCGGCCGGATCGAGATCGAGGATGCTTTCGATCGATCGTACGGTCACCAGTTGTTCGGAGAGCTCGTCGGCACCCGCGAGCGATCGGCCCGGATCGAAGCCCTCCCAACTCCCGTCGTACTCCTCAAGATGGACCAGTTCGATATCGTGCAGCGTCTCGATGACCGTCGGCATCACTGACTTGGCCCCGGTCACCGAGACCTTGCTCATCCGTTCAGGTCTGAGCATGCACCGCCTCCTCAAACAGCGTCACGGCCTCCTCAATCACCTCATCCATGCGTTCCTCGGCCCGCGATTCGAGCGTCGCCCTTCGTTCGTCGCCTTCGGTGAGGATCGACTCGCGCTCGGCCTCGATCCCCTCTCTGGCGGCTGCCAGGCGATCGGCCGCGAGTTCATCTGCCTCCTCCTCGGCCTGCGCGCGGATCCCACCCGCCTCCTCGCGAGCCTCGGCCAGCCGTCGCTCGCGTTCCGCCTCCGCCTCGGCGATGATCTCCTCCGCGTCGGCTTCGGCCTCCTTGATTCGTTCTAAAATCTCTGGCCTCGGCATTCCTTCTCGCCGAAACTTCCCGAAGTGCGTATAAGGGCGTTGCGAAACGGTCGGTCCGCCGTCGGCGGAACCGGGGTGTCTTTATCACCGTCGGTCGAACGGCCTCGTCAATGGGGATCCTCGAGAACAAACGGCGCGCGCGGCTGTTTTATCGGTTTCTCGCCCCCGTATACGATCGCATTAACCCGTTTGTGTGGACAACGGAGATGCGGGCGGAGGCACTATCCCTCCTCTCGCTGTCGTCCGACGACCGCGTCCTCGATGTCGGTTGCGGTACCGGTTTCGGAACCGCGGGATTGCTGGAGTATTCCCAAGACATCTACGGAATCGACCAAAGCCGAGCGCAACTCAAGCAGGCACGGGAAAACATCGGGCGCTTCGACCCCGTTTCGTTTATGTTGGGGGACGCCGAAAGGCTGCCGTTCCCGGACGACGCATTCGATGCCGTCTGGTCGTCGGGATCGATCGAATACTGGCCGTGCCCGGTCGAGACGCTTCGAGAACTCCGTCGGGTCTGCAAACCCGGTGGACAGGTGCTCGTTGTCGGGCCAAACGAACCACAGTCGAGGGTCGGGCGCGCACTCGCCCGGGCGATCATGCTGTTTTACGACCGCCGTGAGGCCGAGCGCATGTTCCAGGCCGCGGGGTTCGTGGACATCGAACATCACCTGATGGGACCGACATACCGACCAGACATTGCGATCACTTCAATCGCACGAGTCCCCGAATCGTAGGTTCGAGTGGAGCAGGGACCGTTGAGGATCGGTCGTAAACCCGTGACGGCGTGCCTGCAGCTGCCGATGAATCAGCGGCTTCGGGGCGATTTCGCTCCGAGGCTGTGAGCGTGAGCACCGCGATTGTTTGATCCTGGACCACGACAGTTACCTGGAGTTCGCTTTCCGCCGTCGGTACCGGATCATTAGTTGAAGCGATCGAGAACGTCCCGGCCTCACCGGCTTCCCAGCTGCTGTCGCTCTCCAGGTTGAACACACCCTCGGGGCCGGGGGCGAACCCAGTGGCGGAGAAAAACGGGATCGGCGGTTGGTGTTCCAGCGGAACGCCATCCACCTCAACGAGAATCTCTAGATTATCGAGTTCGATCGGATCGCCCCCACGATGGACAAGCGTGACCGCCCGCTCGTCGCCATCGAACTCCCCAACCACGGAAACATCCGGTGCCGGCGAACTCGACGGGAGAGAACTCAATCCGAAGGCAAGGCTGGTCGCGAGGAGTACAGTCACCCCCACGAGGAGCACCATGCCGATCACCGGCGCGATTGCACGATCCGACACGCCACCATTCGATCCGGCATGCCTTTTGAATCCGAGGTCACCGCTCGATCGGGACGGTCACCGACAGGTTTGTGTCCGCGTTATCTGTTCGCACGTTGACATCGAACTCGGGGCCGGGGGCGATGAAGGTCGCCTGTCCGTCACTCCCGGTTTCAATCGAGACGGTATCGTCGATGACGACGGTTGCCTCATCGACGCCGGATCCGGTCTCGACCTCGACGACGGAGACCGTTGCGGGCCCGCCGACATACGTCCTGTCGACACTGATCTCCGCGCCCGCAACAGATTCACTGGCCGCCTCGACGGTCGGGACATTGACGAGGTTCAGTGCGAGGGATTCACGGAAGGGGAGCTTCGTCGAACCGTCAAAATACGTTACCGTAACCCCGTGCGGATGTTGGACGCTGTTCCAGAAGAGTTCCCCGCTCATATCGCTCTCGGCGCCGATCGACTCCTCCCAGATCCACGGATAGAGCTCCGAGCTGACGGCGAGTGCCTCCTCGCTCGAGTCGAACCGTTCTGCGGTTTCGCGATCGCGGTTCTGCGCGATAAACGCCTGTCGTTCGTATGTGTCGTCCGTTACGGTGGCAAACTCGTAGCCGTCTTCGTTGCTGGCCACCCGCACATACCCCGGCACGGACGGGTCACCGGCGATGCGTGCGGCCACCGAGCCACTTGCAGCTCCCCGAAACGTCTCCGCGTCCATGTCGAGCTGTCTCAGCTGGCCACGCATCACGTTCACCTCGCTCTGATTGTCCGCGGCTCGGATTGTCCCGAGTCCTGTCCAGAGCCCGTTCGCCCGCGTTTCGATCGCCGCCGCCGTCGTATGCATTTGTGTTGCCCGGTACGCGAACGTCCGTGCATCCATCTCGCCCGCTGATACCGCTTCTTGGGCGGCGGCTTCCGTCGCGTACAGCTCGTCGAGTTCCGCCTGGAGACGATCCAGCTCTTCGCTCGCCGCCTCCACCTGTTCGCTCCCGGTGTCACCGGCGGCAATTCGTTGTTGTGCCCGGTTGGCTTCGTACTCGCTTGCCAGGCGAGTGAACTCGATCGATGTCGCAACGATCGGGTCCACAGACATTTGCCCGATGCTCCTCGATGCGTCCGGATCGATGGCGAGACGCTCGCTCGAGTGGAAATCGAACGGTGCCACGGGCACACTCACGTTCCGCTCGTGGGTGCTCGCAGCCGCGTCCGTCCCAGCGAGGACCATCCCAGTCGCTACCCCCGCGACTACGACCAATCCGAGCAGGGCCACCGCAAATGCCCGGTTTCGCATTGCTGAACGGAAAGTAACCCGGGAATATAAGACGTCGCATTGCAACATCTAGCGGCCGCAGAACCATCGAGAAGCCACGAGACCTTTTATTGACGGCGGTGATTGTTTATTCGAGTAGTAACGGTTATTCGGGTGGGTCGTGTCACACCGGTAGATGCGAACCGCCGCGGCGGTCGTCGTTCTGGCGTTGACCATCCTCCTAGGTGTGATGGTTCTCGCTGCCACGGGACCGGTCGGTCCGGCTGCCGCCACGGGCGAGCCGATCGCGGCCGAGCCGCCAGAACTCGAAAACATCTCCGACCCAGTGCTCGTATACGACATCGACCTCGATAGAGACGGGAACGCGAGCTGGGCGATACGGGCTAAATTCCCGACAGCGACCGAATCGGACGCCACTGCCTTCACGGCGACGGCGAGCGAGTACGAGGCGGACGGAGACGAACGCCTCCCCATGCATCCGTTCGAACTCGCGGCGAGTGCAGCGAGCAGCGAGCTGGATCGGGACATGGAGCTTCACACCATCGAACGGGAGGTTCACACGGGCGACAGAATCGGTATCCTCGAGCTCACCTTCGAGTGGAGTTCTTTTGCCGCCACTGACGACTACCGCGTCTATTACGGGGACGTGTTCGCCGCGACCGAAGGTGGGTGGATGGGCGCGCTCGACGAACGAGAGTACGTCCGCGTGCATCCACCGGAGAACTACACCATCGAGGAATCGTCAGCCCCGGTGCACGACCGGACCATGTGGTTTGCCGGACCGCGCGATCTCACGCCAGCGGAACTCTCCGCAACGTTTGTCTCCCCAGATGCGTACGTAGAACCGCCAGACCCACCGGACGAGAACGATGCCCCGTTGCTGCCCGGTGAGCTCTTCGTTGCCCTCGGTGCTCTCGCCATCCTCGTGGCCGTTACCATCGTCGCGGTCGACCGCCGTCCCAGCAATATGGTCGGACGTATGCAGTCGGCATTGTCGATCGGTTTCGGGGTTCCTGTTGTGCGCCCGCGCAATGGGAACGGAAACGGCCAGGAATCAGCAGAAGAACGCCCCCACCCGATGGATGATCCGTCGTTGCTCAGCGACGAAGAGCGTGTACTCCGGCTGGTCGAACTCAACGGGGGTCGGATGAAACAGCGCCGGATCGTCGAGGAGACGGATTGGTCGAACGCCAAGGTCTCCCAACTGCTCTCGGGGCTCGCCGACGAGGGTCGAATCGAAAAGCTCCGCATGGGACGCGAGAACCTCATCAGCCTGCCAGACGGGGACGACGACTGAACAGCGGACGGAAACGTTTTGCGGGCGGCCCGGTCAATTCCGGACAATGCAGGCGCTCGTGATGGTGGCGGATGTGGCCGTTCTCGGGGAGCGATTCGGCCTCGCGGGGAACGACGTCGAGGAAACGTCGCGGGAGTACGAACTCAACGAGTGGGACGAGTACGCACTGGAGGAAGCCGTCCGTCTCCGGGAGGATGGTGTCGTCTCGGAGGTTGTGACAGTGACGCTCGGTCCTCCCCGAAGTGAAGAGGTCATCCGCAAAGCCCTCGCGAAAGGGGCCGATGGGGCGATCCGTATCTGGGACGAGTCACTGACGGAGGCAACGCTGAAAGATCCCGCAGTCAAGGCGCGGTTGCTCGCCGGTGTTGTCGCGGAGGAGTCCCCCGACCTGGTCCTCGCCGGCGTCCAAACCGGCGACGAGGCGTTCGGGGCGACTGGTGTGATGCTCGCGACCCGACTCGAATATGGCTGGGCTGCCGTCGTGAACGAACTCACCGTCGAAAGTGACGAGGCACTGGAAGTCCGCCGGGAGTTGGAAGGTGGTATCCAGGAAGTGGCGCGCATCGATCTCCCGGCGGTCTGTACCATCCAGACCGGTATTAACGAGCCACGCTATGCCAGCTTGCGGGGGATCCGGATGGCCCAGCAAACCACGATAGAGGTTCGAACCCTCGCCGACCTCGGGCTCGAGATGGGCGATCTGGCGTCGTCGATCTCGCTCGTCGACACCCGCCGGCCGGAAAAGACCGGACGCGCCGAGCTCTTCGAGGGTGATCCGGGTGAGGCAGCCGAACAGCTCGCTGCATTCCTCAAGGAACGGGGGGTGGGCGCATGAGCCCGGCTGTCCTGACGATCGCAGAACACCGGGACGGCGAGCTGCGCGATGTCACGTTCGAGGCGATCGCTGCAACCCGGACGATCGCCGATACCGGTGACACGATCGCCGTCGCCGTCATCGCCGAGCAACCGGACGAATTCCTCGATGAACTAGCTGTCGAGGGCGTCGACCGGGTTTACACGTTTCGCCACGACTCACCGTTCAACCACGACGTGTACTGCCAGGTCCTGACACACATCGCGCGACAGCAGGACCCCGAACTCATACTCGCCGGCCATACCGTCAACGCGATGGACGTGATCCCTGCCGTTGCGACGGAACTCGACTGGCCGTTGCTCACGGACGTCACGGCTCTCGAGACGACGGAGGCGGGGTTCTCGACCGTCCGGGAACGGTACGGCTCGAAGGTAGAAAGTACGGTCGTTGTGGAGGAACGACCGGCGGCCATCACGATCAGACCGGGCGAATGGTCGGGCGCCGCGGGAACCGGTTCACCCGACAGCACGTCGATCGATATCGAGATCGACCCCGCCCGGGTGCGATCAGCGGTGACGGGCTTTGAGGCGGTCGCGGCGGGAGATGTAGACATCGCGGACGCCGACGTCCTCGTCAGCGTCGGCCGGGGGATCGGCGACGAGGACAACCTCTCGTTGATCGAGGACCTGGCGGCGGCTCTAGACGCCACGATCAGTGCTTCGCGGCCGATCGTCGACGCCGGCTGGCTGCCCCAAAACCGCCAGGTCGGCCAGTCCGGAAAAACAGTCGCCCCCGAGGTGTACATCGCCATCGGAATTTCCGGCGCCGTCCAGCACGTGGCCGGCATGAAAAACTCGGAGACGATCGTTGCGATCAACGAAGACTCGAACGCGCC
>SKQO01000150.1 GCA_007118975.1 Halobacteriales archaeon
GGGGGACGTATCGATCCATCCCGACGGCACTGCTCTCCATTGGTTACAATGAGTGGTTTCCTCCTACAAAATCTATCGGGGGTTTCTACAGGTGAACATTAACAAACCCTTATGTATTTCACATCCTCCTTTAGCTGCCTTAATCCCTTGTTTCGGCTCGTCGGGGTATTCCCAGGGGTTGGTTCTAGGGATCTCGGTTGTTCGGAGGTCGGACGATCGGCGGTCGAGTTGCATCTGTCCCTGTTCAGCGGATTGTCGATCGGGGTGATCTGTGCGTTAGCAACCGAAGACGAGTATCGTCGCGTGTAGGCAGTGATGTTGCCGTGCGCCGATCTCACCAGCAGGTACCGGAGTCCGGAGAATCGACCGAGGAACCCGTAGGGCTATCGAGAGGCACGCATCGGGTAATCTGTCTTATCAATTCATTGGAGTCAGGGTGGATACCTGCTCACAAACCCAAGCGCCGTTATCTTCCAGGACATCCTCGAACACCACGATTCCCGTTTCGACTTTCGAGGAACAGTAGTTCACTCCAGGGTAGCTCGTTTCAGATTTGGAAGGCGAGATGAAATCGCCCCGCCATGGAGTGGTGGCAGCGAGAGTAGTCGGTGTGGTGGTGTACTTCTCGAATACGTGCGAGTCGGAACGGAGAACCAATTCTTGTATTCTGAGCTGCAAACAACCCCAGATACTGTCGATAAATGCACCTTTGCAGCCTGCAACCGAAGATTGTAGAACTCCACTCGGCCATCCAACCCTTCAGAGACGACGGCAGCCTCCGTTTGTGAATTCTCCATTTACAATTTACTAACCAGATGTGCCCCCTTGAATCGATCAACACCGTTCCACCTGCTCGACTGGTGGGGATGGAGACGAGTGCTGTCGGGGTGTGACGTGCGGGGGCTGACGGTGTAACGAACGACGCAAATCCAACCATGAAAGTAACGAATCTGTTCACGGAAGACGAACGCGCGGTGTCGCCGGTGGTCGGCGTGGCGCTGCTCATCGCCATCGCGGTGATCCTCGCCGCCGTTATCGGTGCGGTCGTGCTCGGCCTCGGAACCGGCGGCGTCGACACGCCACAGGCACAGCTGCAGTTGGACCACGATGGAGACACGGCGAATGTCACGCACAACGGTGGCGAGCCATTGAATGCAGACGAGATTGTTGTAGCGATAAACGGCACTGCCGACTTTGAATTGGAAGATGACCTGACCGCCGGTGGGGCCGTTGAAATAATGAAGGATGAGAGTGAACCGGCAACGATCGAAGAAGGGGATGAAGTCGTGATACTCTGGCAAGATCCCAACAGAGACAGTGAGTCTGTGCTGGAACGCTTCGACGTGTGAAGCAGGAAACCAGCACCCAGCATTCGGTGACCGCTTAATAGACCCGTTCAAGACCGGACTCCCATCCCACAGGGTGTAGATTTCTTCGACGTCACCTCTGGTGCTCTTGTGACCATCTTCCTACATCGCATATTCGAACCACTGTTAACAGCGCGCGGTACGCAACACTCGCCCTTGAGGCCACAGATGAACTGGATTTCCTCCTCGGAGAGATCCACCATTTGCTCCAAGTCCAGCCCACACCAGACCGACAGGATTGAAAAATCGTCGAGATTGCTCAGCGTTCAGGAGACAGGAGGAAGATCGACGTTCACGCGACAGGATATTCGGAGAACCTGAAGCCTTTTTTACAAGGACGTACCCCAACGCTCACCTGCATCCGTATGGACGGTGCTTTATGGGTGTATCGGCCTCGACGGTGGCAAGAACGGGAACCCTCACCGCCGTGTCAAACGTCTCCATTTATTGTGTGCAATCACCAGCCGTTTTGGCCTATACTTGACAGGAGACTGACGTCAGCGACTTACTGTCGTTTCAGCTACCTCTCTCCATGGCCAGATCTCGTTCGTTCGGCACGTGCTGGACGCGCTCTCCACACGTCGGGCACGAGTCCATGCTGTTGGTGATCAAGACTGTCTCGCACTCCCGGCACTCAACGAGGTGTGCCGGTTCCCGGTCCTCGGACTCGATCTCCTCGTTCAAGTCGACACCGACGACCGCTTTTATCCTCCCCAGAACCCCCATAGCGACGTCAAGGTTAGTCGAACGGACCATATTTCTTTTGGCCACCCGTCAATCAAACACAACCTCTGTTCTCTGGTCCTCTCGGACTTCTCTGCGTACAGTTCTGCTGGGGTGCCGGAGTATCGCTTGGCGGTGTATCCTCGAACAAGAGACGGTTGTGCGGGCGGAGGAAGGTCGATTACGGCCAGCCGTAACAGTCTGATGGACCGTCCAGAAAGTACGTACCCGGTTACCAAGCAACTCTCATTTCAGGCACGAAAGGTGTATTCCATTGACAAAATTTCTTAAATCTGTCAGTTAACTAACTGGACACGGAGTTGCTGAAACCTTTATTAGTCTCTGACTTCGATCTCGTGCTCGCCGACGTAGAGGTAGTCGATCAGAGACTCATCCCCGAACGGAATACCACTACCGATGATTCCCCGATCGAAGTGCACCTCGGCGTTATTCTCCACAGAAAGGTTTCCTGTGACGATTGCCCCGAAGAGTTCACCGTCTCTGACAATAAACTGGCTTGGCCCATCACCGGGTGTCGGTGCCAGAATCACCCCGGTCACCTGCGGATCGACGGAGCTAGAACCTCGAATCGCGCCGGTGAAGTGTGACGGTGCGAGAATCTGGAACCTGGTCGAGGTGTCGTTGTAAACGTCCACGCTACTGTCTCCGTCGACGTAGAAGTGGTCCGCTGGTTCGTTACCTGAACCCGCGACGGTTATCCCGGAACTCGCTTCGCTTCCAATGTACATAGTGACGTTTCCATCGCTCTCGTTTCCAGTGATTTCGAAGTTACCTTCGTCAAGAATCACGTAATCCCTAACCCCAATGGTGATATCACCGTTTTTCGCGTCTAGGACCAACGTTTCGTTGGCCTCCATCTCTATCTTCTCCAAGTAGTATTCTCCAGGATCAAGTTCGAGCACTTCGCCCTCGGTCTGTCCATGCCCAACATCCGAGAAATTGAGCCTCTCGTCTTCGATGGCGTCGGCTTCGTCATTGTCGTTGCTCTCTGATAGGTTGTCTAACGCAATCTCGACAGGTCTGTCTAGCGGGCCAAGTTCCGGCACGTTAGCACTGCAGTTATAATCCCCTTCGACCTGATCTTCACCTTCTACTCCTTCATTTGCACAGGCATCGCCGGTAATCGATGCGTTACCATTTAATAGAATCTGGTCGTTTGATTCAGCGTCTCCATCGATCACGGAGTCACCGTACATGTCGATGGGCCCTGCTGATTTCACTATGCCTTCCTCATCTTTGGTTTCGCTGTACGGTCCCACCGACGAGTTGTAGCTGTCGATGTACGCTCCACTTCCTTCCATCCTGATTTCACCCGGGCCAGATGTCGCGATTATCCCCGCATCTTCCCCGAAATCATATCCAGATCCGTAGAAGACAACGATGATTGTGTTAGGAGATTCAGCCGGTACTACATTAGCGTTTGTCTCATCCTCGAAAAATTGGCCCCATGCCTTGTAGTATCGACTTTCGATCGTGATTTCGAGAATACCACTTTCGACTTTGTTCGAGAGGCTATCGTCACGGGTGGGATCAGGAAATCGTTGTCTTGACTCGATACTCGAGATCCGGACGCGGCTGTGGACACTTCCCCTTTTTTTCGTCTTGACGATGGGTAGGTTAAGCGTCCTCTCAGGGTTGGTGATTTCAGGCGGTGAAACCATCGTCGAGCTGTTTCCTTCACTTCGCCAGACACCACCTCCTTGATACCCGACGGTCGTGTCGTCGCTCTCGTAGACGACCGTTCCCATCGAGGTGTTCATCACTTCGGTCCCGTTGAGCGGATCGAACGGGTCGAAGTACCTGACGGTGATATTCCCCGTATTTTCTTCGACATCGAGCGTCCCACGATTGACCCGCAGCCCCAGATCGACCTCCTGCGAGGACGTACTCCCCGTCCCGACCCGGCCTGCGGCCGAGTCGAACTCGGTGAGCGCCTGTTCGGCCTGGTCCACCTCAACACCCTCTCGACCCTCACCGATCTCGGAAGTGCCAACGTACAATATGGTAGCCATCCCGATGACGACGATGCCGATCAAGAGCGCGACGCCGACGACCTCCGAGACACTCCGATCGTCATCGGCAATAGCTTCGACGGCGTGGCGCGGTTTCGGTATCGAGATCATTGTCGTCCTCGCAGCTCGGTATCTTTGACCCTCCGATTCGGCGAGATTGGCAGCCGGGGTGGTTGTCGGCGTGGCTGTCGGGCCAGCCCGATGGGCTGCAGCATCCCCCCTCCATTACAGCCGATCCACATCGATACCAATTCGAGGCCACCCAACTCGAAAGTAAATGCGTCGTGTTCGGTATTCAAAACTGGATTAATCTCTCCAGGTCGGGTCTCCGTTTTCGTCCATACAGCCAGGACGGTTCGGTCAGTACCGGCAACTACAGTCAATCACACAGCCTCTCACGATTACGTGGGTACGCTCACGGCCGGAAGTTGGCGAGTATCTGTGCGTTGTCTGTGTCGGGGTCCTCCCAGACAACGCGGACCTCCTCAACGTCGTAGTCGTCATCGTCGACGATGACCAGGCGCTCGCCGGCGGTCATGTCGCGCTCCAGCTCGCCGACTACGTTTCCGTCCTGGTCGAGGATCACGATCTCGTCGGCATCGAGCGGGTCGCCGCCCTCGTGGATTAGGACGATTTCTTCCGCGGACTCATCCGCAGTGAACGACAGCGTCGCCTCGGGGACTCCGGCACCACCCACGCCGAGGCTCATCACCGCCGCACCGATCGTGGCGGCCAGGACGACCGTGATGGCGATGAGCAAGGCGACGCCGACAACTGGTGAGACCGCACGGTCGGTCGCCCCTCCCGCGCGGTCGTCCGGAAATGGATATGCTGTAC
>SKQO01000021.1 GCA_007118975.1 Halobacteriales archaeon
CGCCACGAATCTAAGTTCGTACGACTAGCATGGCTAAATCGGACTCCAATAGCAATGACCTCCGGCAGGATCAACCGGAATGCTATCCCCGGCCGAAGCCGGGGTTTGGCGGTGAATGTTATGACACACTCACACATTGCGTGGTCCGAGTTCGGCGATCCGATCGAACGGACCGATCGGGCGTCACCGAACTGTCGAGGCTAACATCAGATTCCATCGTATACGGCGGACCGCAGGGGTGGAATCCTCATTTCCTTCGGACGTATTTCTAAGCTTCGTGGGGTACTTAACCCCTTCGAAGCCCGTCCAGCGGCGGGGTCGATCCCCGCCGAGTGAGTGGCATCGCGCCACGTCCTTTGCGTTCAGATCACAGCGCCCCGTTCTACTTAAGGGCAACGGATTTCCTCCCGCCCGGAATCGATATCCGAGACGGTCATCGTACGACTTCATTTACGGGCCCTGTGTATATAAGGGCGTCGTGTTATGAGTCGCCGACGGTGGGTCGTCCGATCCGTCCTCCGGTGGGGCGTGGGGCTCGCGGCCACCTGCCCCATCCGGGGTCGGCTGTGATACCTGCCTCCGCGCCAGGTCGTGGCCGGAGGGAACGTAGCTGCGTTCGCCACGTCGTTCGCAATACAGTCGAAGTCCGGGTGTGTATAAAAGGCCGTCGAACGCGAGGGACATCGAAACGCCATACCATGGCAGGGTAGTCCACTCGACGTCCGGCCACCGAACCGAGGCGGTCGGCGCCATCTGCGTCGATGTTGGTGACGCTGGCGTGGCCACGCTCTCGCTGGTGCCACTAACGAGAGGCGCGGAGAATCGTTCGAAGTGGTGCTGTCCACGACGCTACCACCCGGGGAATGTAGACGGCGCTACCACTTGGGGTGGTAGTGTCGCGCGGGCGGAGGCCGATCGCTCATCCCGTCCTCGTAGTGGTGGTCCGACCGGATGATACCCGCGCGGTTCGTAGGCGGGGCCGTCACCGTAACGAGTCTTTCGACTCCGTCGAGTCGGTTCACGACGATTCTTCCGGCGTTTGGAAGGCGTTTTCTCGCGTTTGCAAGCCGTTTTCCGACGTTCGCGAGCCGTCCGCCAGTCGCGAACTCGTCGCTGTCGGCGGGAGCCACGTCACCTCGGCGACTGGCTCGAGCACTGGTCGACGAGCCAGCGTGAGACGGCAGTACGCACTTTCGAGGAGCGCACGAACAAGCGAGTGAAATGGTCACCGACCCAGTCTGTGGGCGGGACGTCAACCCCGTCGAGACGACGGTCCAATCGGAACACGACGGCGAGGTGTACTACTTCTGCTCGATCAACTGTCGCGAGGCGTTCGTAGAGAACCGCGAGGAGTACCTACCCGGCGACTGAGGGCGGTGGGCGTGGTGGGGTCGAGTACCCGACGCGGACGCCACTCTGCGAGTGCTCTGTGGCGGGTTCGTCCGACCGGTCGACACGAAGCTCGGATCCACCGTCACGAATCCAGCGAGCCAGTACCCGAATCGGTTACTCAGCGAGCAAGTTCCCGAATCGATTCGGCCCACTTCGTCGCTGCCGGTTGGATCGTCCCTTCTCAGAGTCGATGCGAATATAGCAAGCGCGTGAGAACGTCGGAACGAATGGTCCGGGATCCGCTCAGCGCCGAGTCGGTGCCGTCCGCGCCAGAGCTCTGCGCGGCGCTCGACGATCCCGACTGTCGCGAGATCATCCGGGAGCTCGAGGAGCCGATGACCGCCGCCGAGCTGGGCGAGCGCTGTGACATCCCACAGTCGACGCTGTATCGAAAGCTCGAGCTGTTGAGCGAGGCGACGCTGCTCGAGGAGTCGACGGAGATCCGACGTGACGGTCACCACGCCAGCAAGTACTCGATCGCGTTCGAGGAGATCAGACTCACGCTGGAGGACGATCGAAGCCTCGCAGTGGCCATCGAACGACCCGCTCGCACGGCAGACGAACGATTGGCTGAACTGTGGTCGGAGGTGCGAAAGGAGACATGAGGAGACGGAGACTATGAGTCCACATCAGACAGATCCGATGGAGATCGCAATCGCCCTCGCCGTCGTCAAGACGCTCATTCTCGTCGTCGGCGGGGTCATCACGTACTTCGCGTTCAAGGCATATCGACGGACGAGACAACACTCGCTCGGTTACCTCGCGGCCGGATTCGCCCTCGTGACGATCGGGTTCGCCCTCGCGGGAATGGTCTATGAATTCCTCGGCGTCAGCCTCGCCGTCGGCGTCTTCCTCGAGAGTCTGCTGGTGCTCGTCGGCTTCCTCGTCATCGCCTACTCGCTGTACGCGAAGTGAGGGTGACGTGTCGAGGGTCAGGTGACGGTCGTCAACCCAAGCAGTCGTCCCAGATCGGTGTATTTCCGAGCAAATACTCTCCAGATCGGCCTCAGTCCGAGAAACCGGCGTCAGCCATGACCTCGGCGAACTCTTCGGTCTCCATCGCCTGCTCGTAGACGATCGCGGTCGCCATCCCACCCGGGTAGCGCCCCTCGTTTGTGACGTGGTGGACCTTGTGGCAGTGTGCCGGATAGATGCCGGGATCGGCGTCGGCCTCGAACTCAAGTGTGTAGCGCTCGGCGGGCCCGACCTGGATCACGTCCTCCTCGTGCTGGACTGACTTGTCGATTGGCCCGCCATCCTTCTCGATCACCCGGAACCGGTGGTTGTGGGTGTGAAACGGGTGCATCTCGTAACCGTTGTTCGTCACGTGCAAACGAACGGTGTCGCCCTCCGAGACGATCAGCGGCGTCCCGAACTCGGGGTTGAACGTCGTCGGTGCCGATCGCCCGTTGAGGGTGTAGGCGTTCGGCGAACGCTCGACCGGGTCGTACTCGGCGTCACCGCCGGCCTCGCGCTCGTGGAGGCGAGTGTCCCAGTCGCGTACCGTGAAGAAGTACTCGCGGTCGACCGGTTCGTATCCCGCCGGATCGACCCGGAAGATGCCGTACATCCCCATGTCGAGGTGGTTGTGGGTCTGGTAGTGACAGTGATAGACGTGCGTTCCAGGTGTGTCTGCTTCGAGCGTGTAGGTGTGGCTCTCATCGGGCCCGACGTACTCTCTCGTGGAGACCGGTGCGCCGTCGTCCTTCCAGGACTTCCCGACCGCGTGGACGTGGACCGTGTGTGGTCGATTGTGCCCGGAGTTTTCGTAGGTGAGCTCGACGGTCTCGCCCTCGGTGACACGATAGACCGGCCCGGGAACCGACGGCTCCAGGTCGTCGGCCTGCCACGCCCAGACTTCCGGGAGTACCAGGGGGCCACCAGCCGCGTCCTCCGTGACGAGGGCGTGGCGCGCCGGGACTGTCCGGAGGACGGTTTCGTATCCCTGCTCGGACAGGTCGACGATTGCTGGCGCCACCGTGTACGGGTGGTCGGTCAGCGGCCCGTCGTCCGCTTGGTCACCGTCCTCGCCGTCGTTTTCGTCAGATGGATTGTCCTCGGTGCCCGACAAACACCCCGCGAGCGCGCCCAGCGCGCCCGCACCTGCCATCGTGAGCACGGTCCGTCGTCCGAGTGCAGCGTCGACGTCGTGTGCGGTCATGTGTTCGGCACTTGGAAACCCGAAATATAGACCGGCTGCGACGATTCCCAGAATCGAGGAGCGATCGGCGACTGTGCCGAACGTGTGCGGGAAAACGCCAGCCATTACCTGTCGAATCTCACCATCCCAGCAATCGACGTGCCCGAGTCGACGGAGACGGGCGTCAGATTCGAAGCCGACTTGTGCGACCGAAGATGACCCTCCGCCATGGGAGGATCGACGAGTTCACCCGTCGGCGCCGCGGCGATTTCCAGCCCCGAGGCGGTCGAGGTCGGCCTTCAACTCCTTCTCCTCGCTGTCGGCGGTTACCTGCTGTACAGGCTCGGCCGGTGGATCTACCGCGACGCGACCGCGCGCGGCAGCGAATGGGCGTGGCAGTGGGCGACCGGTATCCCGATGCTGCTGGTGCTCGGATTCGTTCCCGGATTCCTCGTGCTCGGGTTCGTTCCGGGCCTCCTGGTGCTGATCATTTACTTGCAACTGCGTAACGATCAGCTTCGGGAGGCGGACGCCAGCGAAAGTCGGGCGTCGTGACGCCGAACGGCGCAACGGTGAGATTCGCGGATCGATCAGCTCGGGCGAGAGTGGCCGAATCCGTCACGATTCGGCCGATGAACGACTCGTCCTACCGATTCAGCGTGTGGATCGCGTGACCCAGCGCGTTCTCGGCGGCCTCCATCACCGACTCCGAGAGCGTCGGGTGGGCGTGGACGGTCCGGGCGACGTCCTCGAGGGTGGCACCAAGCTCGACCGCCAGGAGGCCGTCTCCACCGCCATCGACAACTTCCTCAGGAACGAGCTGCCCGAGCCCGCCGAGGACGCCCCCTACATGGCCTTCCGCAACTGGCAGAAGCGCCGCAAGGACGCCTCCAACGCCATCCATGACCTCGAAGAGCAGCTCACCCGCGAGATCATCCGCACCGGCAGCCGCACCGACGGCCGGGCCTTCGACGCGCTGCGCACCATCACCTGCGAGGTCGGCGTCCTGCCCCGCGTCCACGGCTCAGGACTCTTCACCCGCGGGGAGACCCAGGCGCTCGTCACCGCCACGCTCGGCACCGGCCGCGACGAGCAGATCGTCGACGGCCTGGGCGAGGAGTACTCCGAAAAGTTCTACCTCCACTACAATTTCCCGCCCTTCTCCGTCGGCGAGGCCAAGCGCATCACCGGCCCGTCGCGACGCGACATCGGCCACGGCATGCTCGCCCAGAAGGCCCTCCAGCCCGTCCTGCCCGACGTCAGCGACTTCCCCTACACCGTCCGACTCGTCAGCGACATCCTCGAGTCCAACGGCTCGTCCTCCATGGCCTCGGCG
>SKQO01000131.1 GCA_007118975.1 Halobacteriales archaeon
AACTTACAGACCGTACACGTCCACTGACCGTTTATACGCTCCCTGACACCACAGTTCTCGCAGATCCCGGCGGAGCGGTCGTGGTCGTCGCAGACCAGCAGTTCGGTATCCATCGATCCGCTGCACTCGGGACAGATCCCGTTGACGATCATGAGTTGGCGGCCGGTTTTGCGGATCATGTGGGAGGCGAACAGTTCCGCGGACGACCGGCCCGATTCCCCCGGCGGCCTGATCCACCCCCGCTGAAGCGTGCCCCTGGGAACGCCGTATCGGGGGCCAACGCGTCCGTCGCATTCGACACAGACGTGGTGGAAAAATCGGTTTTGGTACCTGATCTCCGTGGGCCCGCCACAGAGAAAACACGGAGCGTCGACCATTATTCGAGAGTCGGACAGTCGCTCGGTCGGGGTTCCTCCCAGGATGGCCTGCGCCACTCGCACCCCGTTTTCGGTGAGGCGGTACTCCTCTTCGGACTGGAAGACGAAGTGACCGACCAGCTTGTTGAGGTGATAGTTGAATTTCCCCGAATCGATCCGGCCGAGGCGGTCGCGCAACTCCGAAAACGTGAGTGCCGTATCCGTATACGGCTCGTGGGCATCCCAGAGAGTCGAGAGAATGGCGATGCGCGTCTCGTCGCCGAGCATCGCAAACGCCTGGCTGGCCGATAGCTCGTCCGCGCCCGCTTCGGAGTGTTGTTCACCCACTGGTATCCCCCGTAAATTGCGTCTGACATAGGCGCCAGACCGTGTTCAGTGTACCGAATTGTGTCGGAAGTTTGTCTGGTTCGGGGCGTACGCCCGTCGTGAGCGCTACAAGCGGCGGCCGAAACTGTTCGCCGAAACGGCAAGCACGCACGAACAGCCGATCACTGCTCGATGATCGGTCGAGTAGATGGATGTAGAGCCAGAGCATCGCGGGTACGTAACCCCGCCTTCATTATCCACGGATGCCCTCTAGCGACGGTAAGATGGCGTCGGACTCGAACGCGTACGGGCTTCGCCGCGAACTAACCTGGATCCACAGTTTGTCGGTTATCGTCGGAACGATGATTGGTGCTGGCATCTTCATCGTTACCGCCCAGGCCGCGGAAATCATGGGGCCAGCAGTTCCGATCGGTTTTCTCGCCGCCGTTCCAGTTACCGTTGCGACGGCGCTCATCTACGCCGTCTACCTTTCCAGTCCCCTCGGCAACCAGCCGGGTGGCGCGTACGTCCACATCTCGCGGACGTGGAACTCGTTGTTCGCCGGCTACGTCTTCATGTGGCTGAAGTGCATCGCGTTCATCGGCGCCGTCGCGACGATCGGTCTCGGGTTCGGTGAAGCCATGCACTTTTTCGACGCGTTCACGAGCGTCGGAAGCCAGTGGTGGGCGGTGGCCTGGATCGCCGTCTTTTTCGGTCTCAACCTCGCCGGGATCGACGTATTTGGACGCGTTCAGACCGCAATGACTGTCGGTTTGCTGGCCGTTCTGACGGTGATCGTCGTCCCCGGTTTGGCGTTCGTGGATCCGGCGAACTTCAGCCCGTTGTTCCCCGACGAACAGTACGACTACGGAGTGCTACCGACGTTTATACAGGGGACCGCCGTTATTATGTTTTCGTACGCCGGGTTCGAGGCGCTAGCCCAGACCGCCGGTGAGACGCGAAATCCGCAGAAGACGTTACCGCCGGTGTTCCTCTACAGTACGCTGTTCGTCGGGTTGCTGTACACCCTCGTCACCGTCGTCGTCATCGGCGTTCTCGGGTGGCAGTCCGCCGCGGCGTCAGCGACGCCCCTCACGGCGACGGCCCAGGTTTATTTCCCGGTCGGAACGGCCGTCGTGGTCGTCATCGGAAGTATGCTAGCGTTCGCGACGAGCCTGAACGCCTCGTTCATGGTGCCGTCACGTATTCTCTTTGCGTTCGCTGCTGACCGGCTCATCCCGAGCGTTTTCATGCACGTGAACCGTCGGTTCGGTACTCCCGACATCGGATTGACGATCACCTTCGTCGTCAGCACGTTTATCGTCGTGACCGGCACCTTCGAGTTCGCCCTGCGAATCGCGTTGGCGGCCATTTTTCTCCTGTACGCCGCCCATGCGTTCTCCGCACTGGCCCTGCCGTGGATCCGGCCCAGCCTCTACGAGCAATGTACGCTCGCGTTCACGCCGTGGATCCTCGCGGTCATCGCAGGCTGTAGCGCGGTCTCCATGGCGGCGTTCACCTGGTTGACCCTCGAGATCGACTCGGTCACACCCGCTATTGCCCTGATCGTCGCGGGTGACGTGGTCGGGGGGGTCACGCGAAGTCCGGCGCTACTCGTCCTCGCCTGGCTCCTCGTAGGCGTTCTCATCTACGTGGGCTACAGTACGTACCGAAAAACCACCGGCGGCACCAACGACTCGAACAGTTCGCTTTGAACGGGTCCCGGGCCGTCTCAAGATCAGCCGGGCGACCGACGGAGCTAGATCGTTGAACCAGGTTCACACCCCTCGATGCAGGCCGGTTCGGCCCGCTGTCGCCGTCCGGGTCGGTGCGAGCGGTTCCCCAGACATCAAACTGCGTACAGAAGGCTCGTTCGGTAACACGCGTTACAGAATTATCGTTCTGCTAACACTTATAGGTCGCTCCACGCTAGGAGCACCCGTAATGGGAGAGTATGACGAGCAGTCCAAGATGGGGATTGGGCCATGCCAGCACTCACACGTTCACATGGAGCAGGGCGTCGCTCGGTTCCAGGCAGCGTCGATCACAGCCGCTCCCAGTACAGGTACGTAACTATGTCTGATCACGCCACTGGCCCCACGCCAACGCCCACAGACCGAAGGAACGGACGAATCGGGCATCGAATCGTCGAAGCGGTCGCCGAAATCGAAGGAACGCACCCGACGGAGCTGCGACCGCCGTTATACGACACGATCGATGCAGAGGCACTCGAACGACTGTTCACCGGGGACCCCAGCGTCACGGTTCACTTCGTGTATAACGGCCATGAAGTTACCGTACGCGGTGACGGAGCTGTGATGATCGATACCACCGATCGGCCAGCGACAGTGAACTGACGGATCTGGTAGTCAGTGACCGGGAGTTAACGAGTGCGCCGACGCACGAGGAACGACCGACGGGCCATGGAAAACCACGACGTCATCGTCGTCGGAGTCGGTGGGATGGGTAGCGCTGCGGTGTTTCAGCTCGCAGCCCGAGGAGTGGACGTCCTCGGATTGGAACAGTACGACATCCCCCACACCAACGGATCGTCACACGGCGTCACGAGAATCATCCGGAAGGGCCAACACGAGCACCCGGCGTACGTCCCGCTCGTTCGCCGCGCGTACGATCACTGGACGGCCCTGGAGAGCCGGACGGGGCGAACCCTCATGCACGTCACCGGCGGGATAACCATTGGATCGCCGAACAGCCAGCTTTTCAGTGCCACGCTACGCTCCTGTAAGAGACACGACGTCGATCACGAAGTGCTGTCCGAAGACGCGGTAAACGAACGGTTCCCCGCCTACGAACTTCCCCATGACCAACGGGCGGTGTATGAACCCGACAGCGGATTCCTCGTTCCCGAGCAGTGTCTCATCGCTCACGTCGAGGCCGCCCACGAAGAGGGAGCCGAGATACGAGCGCGCGAGCCGGTGCAAGACATCACGCCGGTCTCGAGTGGACGAGTGCGCGTCGCTACCCAAACAGGTACGTACGAAGCAGACCGCCTCGTCGTCACAGCCGGCGCGTGGACGGGTAAACTACTTCCCACACTCTCAGACGTCGCCGTCCCCGTCCGTCAAGTCCTCGCCTGGTTCCAGCCGACTGTGCCTGCCCAGTTCGATCCCGAGCACTTTCCCGTATTCGCCCACGCGACGGGCGAGGGCCACTATTACGGTAGCCCACGGTACGACGTTCCCGGATTCAAAGTGGGGCGGTTCGATCACCTCGAGACCGCGGTCGATCCGGACGAGATGGACCGCCGACCGCAGCCCGAAGACGAGGCGGTACTCCGGAGCTACGTCGAACGATACGTTCCCGACGGGGTGGGGCCGACGATGCGGCGTGCCACCTGTATGTACACGAACACACCAGACAAGCGGTTCATCCTCGATACGCACCCTGACTATCCACAAATCGTCATTGGTGCGGGCTTCTCGGGGCACGGGTTCAAATTTGCGAGCGTGATTGGCGAGATCCTCGCTGACTTCGCGGTCGATGAGGGAACCGACTTCGACGTGACCCCATTCCGTCTGGGACGATTCTGACGGGGTTGTGATGGCCGTCTCTCTCGGCAGAGCCGAGTGGCGGTGGGAGCTAATACGTTAACGAATGGTCGACGGGGGATGGGCCGGTGTGGAAGGTACATTATCTCACATAATCGCATTTCTGCTAACACTCATGCACCCGCACGATAGTTCGCCTGTAACGGAAACGCTAGACGAGACGCTCCGACGGAAGTGCACACCCAAGACGTTCGTCCTATGTCCGAATACGACATCGAACGAGCTCCAGCTCATGTTGAGCGAGAACACGAACAGCTCTGACACCGAGTCGTCGAAGCGTCCGCCGACGGCGAACAGACGCCCCCGACGAGTTGCACCCACCGATCCACAGCGCGGTCGATCTGGGGCGCTTGAACGGCCGTGTGCTGGAGAGAACACCGTCGCAGTGCAATTCGGGTACGGGAGTCAGACGGTAACGGTGCAGAGCGACGCAACCGTGACGGTCGACAGGCCGTAACTGGATAGACGGCTCGACGGTCGACCGACAACGAGGGCTCGCTATTTCCTACATCGAGTATTTCGGAATCGTTTCAGT
>SKQO01000032.1 GCA_007118975.1 Halobacteriales archaeon
CTCCTCTAACTGTTGGCGAAACTGGCCGTCGATCAGGCCGACCGTCGGGAAGTTCTGGACCCCGGAGAACCCGCGACGAGCGATCTCCTCGAGGAAGTAATCCATCTCGCGGAACGGATCGGTGCCACAGACACCGGCCAACACCGGCGTATCCTCCACAACCGGAATCACTTCACGCGCCATGTCGAGGACAATTTGGTTGGCGTCGCCATACGGGAGCATCCCCGCCAGCGAACCCCGACCGCTCATTCGGTACCGACCCGAGTTGTAGATAATAATCATGTCGACACCACCGCGCTCGGCGAATTTTGCGGAGATCCCCGTCCCTGCTCCGGCGCCGATGATCGGTCGGCCCGCCGCAAGCTCTCCGTCGAGTCGTTCGAGCACGGCGTGTCTGTCGAATTTCATACCGAACCCACGACGACCGGTGTCGTTAACGTTATGCCCGAGCGGTCAGGAAGAACCCACGGTTCCCATTAACTCGTCCAGATGATTCGCCATCGCTTCAGCGAACGCCGGGTCGTTAATGTGTAGTTCGCATTCCTCGAGTCCCGGGCCCGTTAGGTGATCCCGGACGGCGTCGAACAGCTGCCGATCTGCCGCCTCGTCGTGGAACGGCTCACCCGCAGCGTCGAGCATCGAGATCCCCTCACGTGATAGATATACGGCCGTGGGGCCCGTGGCCCGGTTGAGTTTCTCCGCCAGCGTGTGACCAAGCGTCGCGTTTTCCGCGGGGGTGGTCCGCATCAGCGTGACTTCCGGGTTGTGCTGGTGGAACTGGCGATCCGCGAATTCGTTCGGAATCGTTTCGGACGGACCAAAATTCACCATATCTAGCGCGCCGACGGACACGACCTGGGGGATCCCGCGGTCACCCGCCGCTTCAAGCCGATTCGGACCTGCGCTGAGGGCACCCCCGACCAGTTCGTCGGCCAGCTCCGTGGTTGTCACGTCCAGCACACCGTCGATCGCTCCCTGGTCGATAAGGTTCTCAAGCGCACGACCGCCAGTTCCCGTTGCGTGGAACACCACCACTTCGTACCCACGAGACTCGAGCTGTTCCCGGGCACGTTGCACACAGGGAGTAGTTACCCCGAACATGGTGATCCCGATGACGGGTTTGTCTCCGGGTTCGACAGTCGCTGCATCCTCGACCATGCCGCCCACTGCCAGCGCGGCGTTTCTGATGATGCGTCGAGTGATACTGTTCAACCCCTCGATATCAGCCACGGAATACATCATCGCGATATCTCGCGACTGGACGTACGGCTGCACGTCCCCCGATGCCATGGTCGACAACATCACCTTGGGAACCCCGTACGGAATCGCCCGCATCGCCCGCGTGGCGACCGATGTGTTGCCGGAGCCACCGAGGCCGAAGACGGCCTGCAGCTCGCCCGAATCGTGTAGCTCCTCGGCGACAACAGCGGCCCCTTCACCCATTCGTTGCATTGCCGAGCCCCGATCTCCCGCGTCGACGAGCGCCTCGATTGTTGTGCCTGCACGATCAGCAACGACATTCCGCGTGGTGCCGGGTTCGATGGTGGGTGGATCCATGACGCCGACGTCGACAAGGTGTGTGTCCAGGCCTCTCTCTTCGAGCACGTCCCTCGCGAATTGAATCTCGGGCCCTTTCGTATCCAGGGTGGCAATGATGACGACGCTCATGGGCGAGACCGACGCAGTTGGACCCCTTAGCATTATGGCCACGATGTGGGGATTGGACGGGCACACCCAGAAGAGACATTCCGGTCAGGCCGCAAACTCGACACTACGCCTCGTCAGTGAGGCCAGCCCTCGAGTAAATGTTCGTAAACTTCGTGAGAGAGTCCGGAAGCGTACGGGTAACAACGGCCATCTTGTATAATCGTCCTTTTATTCCGTACCTTTATATTTACAAACGTGTTGATTCATCACATGCCAGATCCGGACATGCCCCGGACGTTGCAAACTTCCTCCAACACGTTGGCCATCGTAAATGAGATCAAGCGTTTGGACGGCGCGCGATTGAGCGAGCTCGCGGACCAGCTCGACCTCTCAAGGAGCACGGTCCACGTCCACCTACAGACACTACTCGATCGACGATTTATCGTAAAACACGGCAACGAGTATCGAATCGGTTTCAAATTCTTTCATCTCGGGGAGTACGCGAGACACCAAGATCCGCGGTACGGCCTTGGACGAGAAAAGGTGAAACGTCTCGCCGAACGGACGACAGAAGAGGCGAACTTCGTTGTGGAGGATCACGGCCGTACCATCATTCTTTTCGCCGCCGTTAGCACGCCGCACGAGGAGGGATTTCAAATCGGCCAGTACTTCTACATGCATAACACTGCCAGCGGAAAGGCCATGCTGTCTCAGTATTCAGATAAGCGAATCAATGCTATACTCGATGAGTGGGGACTTCCCCGAGAAACCGAACATACGATCACCGATCGCGATGAACTCTTCAAAGAGATCGAGCGGACGCGTGAGAGGGGGTACGCGGTAAATCGTCAGGAAGCACTCGAGGGCTTGCGGGCCATCGCAGTTCCGGTGTTAACACCAAATGGGAGCGTTTTCGCGTCGATCGACATTTACGGTCCTTCCTACCGGCTGGCGCCCGACGAGGAACTTGCGGCGGCGATCCAAGCTGAAGTCGATGACCTAGAGGAGGAGATCAGTTCGTACGGATATTTTTGACCACCGAAAGCCTAGCAGTGCTTTGCAAGAGACGCTAGTGTGATACGTATAACTCGGCTGCTAGGATGCCGGCGATAATTCCTGCGTTATATATAAACATCCGATATGGCAAGACCCATTAGTAGTTTTGGACCGGTACTCGGGGCACTGTTCAATCGCGTCAGACGCGCGTCTGACGATAAGCTCTCAAAGAACGAGGCGGGTAATTCTGAGTGTCTATGTCCGAATTTCCCCGCCTCGGTGGACCGAGCAAAGCTATCCAACTACATTTTGTGGAACGAGTCCACACACCGGTCGAGCTGATGCGGCTGGCCGTCCAAACGCATCTCGGTGGATTATCACTGTCAGAAACACGACTGATGTTACAGCGTTTCGGCGTCGATCGTGTTTGCTCGACCATCCACTACTGGGTGAAGAAAAGCGACCTGGAACCGGCTGGCGGCTGCCAGCCGGATCAGGTCGCGTTGGATGAGACGGTGATCAACGTCAATGGCGAGCGGTTTGGGTTGTTCGGTGCGGTTGATCCCGAAACCGGGAGAATCCTCCATATTCGGCTGTTTTCCCACCGGACGATCGTCACGACGAAGATCTTTCTTGACGAACTCGCCGAGAAACACGACGTCGAAGACGCCGAGTTTCTCGTCGACCGAGCGCCGTGGTTGCACGCCGCGTTGTCGAACGAGGACTTGCGTTTCGACACGAAACGTTCGGTGATCGCAATCCGGTTGAACGGGCGTTTCAAGAGATCAAAAGACGGACAGAACAGTTTTACAATTCGTTTAGTCACGCTGATCCGAAGACCGTCGATCAATGGCTGAAAGCATTAGCTTGGAAACACAATGAGCTTAATTGAACAGTGCCGGTACTCGGTTACAACCGTTTGTTATCAGAACCCATGCAATAAGCCCTCCAGCGCGATCAATGAAGCTGCGAAACAGCCTCCCTTGTTTCACAGTATCGGCCCGCTACACCGTTGCGATCCGACGAAAAACTTAGAGATTTACGTCTCACGGATATTTATAAATTACCTTCGCAAACTATCATTGACGTTTTCGCGATACCGATGGTAAATTTGACACCTGATCGTAGTCAATTAGTTTTCAGTTTACTACCCTTCACACGAGGGCGCGTTCAATGATCGGGTAATCTCACAACTCCCAATTCAGCGGATCGGGCCACGTCACCGAAACAGTGAACAGCACGATCCAGATCGGTAGTATGCCTCCTGGGTGAGGGTATCGCCTCCCGTCTCGTACTCTGGCCTACGGTATCGAACGCAATTGGACTCGGCGATTCAGGAAGTCCTGGGTGGCGAACAAATGTGGCGCATGGAGGTGTTGCTGGATCGGAGCTACAAGGGGCCTCAATGTCACAATCCGGCCGCATCAATACATTTAATCCTCAACTGATCACGGGAACTCGTATGCAGTACGGAATGAGCGAAGTAGGCTTTCCCCACGAGGACCTGGATCGAAGCTTCGAATGCCTCGCGGCAGCTGGCTACCACGGCGTTGAAATTAAAGTCACCGAAGACCGCCTCGAAGACCCTACGCAGCTCGACCGCTTGCAGGATTTGGCGCGTGAGCATGACTTGACGATCCCGATTGTAATAGCCAACGCCGGCCAAGGAGGACCACTCGGGCACCCGGACGAGGATATCCGAGGCGATCGGGTCGAAACGGCCACAGACTTGATCGCTGAGGTTTCGAGGACACTGGATGACGTGGAGACAATCCTTGTTGTTCCGGGCGGCGTTTCCGAGGAAATTCCATACGATACGGCATACGAGAACGCGCGACGGTCCCTCGAGACAATCGACGACGTAGCTGCCGATCATGGCGTCAACATCGGTATCGAGAACGTGTGGAACCGATTTCTGCTGTCTCCACTCGAATTTGCGTCGTTCATCGACGACGTCTCACAGCGTGGCGCAGTGGGTGCGTATTTTGACGTCGGGAATGTCATGCAGTACGGATATCCCCAGCAATGGATCGACATTCTCGGCGAACGGATCGAAAAAATCCACGTCAAGGATTTCCAAGCAGATATCGGGAACATCCGTGGATTCACTTACCCCACGCAGGGTGACGTGCCATGGGATGCAGTACGTGATTCGCTACATGAGCTCAGTTATGATGGCTGGATCACCGTCGAAGTCTCGCCATACCCGACCAACCCACACGAAATGCCAGCACACGTACTGGACAATTTGAAAGACGTATTTTCGTGACACGGAAGTGTGGATCCCCGGGTCGTACGGTCGACTTGTCCTCGGGCCCCGCACGTGGGTGATATTTCACGAGGGCACCACCCAACCGTCGCATTACCGTTCATCCATCCCAGGCTACGATTGTCACCCCGGCGGAGCCAGTTGCATGGTGGCAAGTCGGCGGCCCAGTCGTTACATTATAGTGGGCTGGCGGCGCTCCGAAAGCTAGCGATGCAATACAGTCTTAACCAGATGGGGTTCCCGTCCGACGACTTCGAGGAGAACCTGTCATATCTGGCTGAGGTCAGTTACGACGGCGTGGAGTTGGATCTGACGACCGAGACGGGGCTGGGAGATCCCGAGATGCTGGAAGAAAAGCGTGACCTAGTGGTCGACAACGATCTCGAGGTTCCCACCGTCCTGACTTCCCATCACGGTGAATACCCACTGACCAGTGACGATGCAGCGGTGCGAGAACAAGGGATCCATCACTGTACGCAAGCCATTGAAGCCGCCGACATTCTCGGCGCCGAAACCGTCCTGGTCGTTCCCGGGTGGGTCGACAAGAAGACCCGGTACGATCATGCCTACGACAACGCGTTGGCATCAATCAAAATTCTCGCTGAGACGGCGGAGACGTACGAAATCACGGTCGCCGTCGAGAACATCGGAAGCAGTTTCTTCCTCTCGCCGCTGGAAGTGTGCCGGTTCATCGACGAGGCGACACAGGCGGGTCCCGTGGGCATGTACTTCGACGTGGGCAACATTTCGCGGTTCGGGTATCCGTCACAGTGGATCCGCATCCTCGAGGACAGGCTCGCGAAACTCCACATCAAGGATTACAAGGAGGGGAATGGGTCGACCTATCCGCCGCAAGGAGACATTGATTGGTACGACGTGGCGGACGCGGTAGAGGAGATCGGATACGAGGGATGGATCACCGCGGAGGTCCCACCCTATCAGTGCCATGGTGATCTGATGCCCCCGCAGGTCCTCACAAACCTCAAAGCGATCTTCGAATAATCCTGGCTCCGGAATCACCCCGAGTCAGGGACGATTGCTCGTGAAGCCACGCGGCGCCAAGACGAACGACCGCGGAACAGGATGCCCGCCATCCAAAATCGGACGGGGGACGACCACCGGCAACCCTAGGGCTTTATTCAAGGTTGCGAAGAGGCCACTGCATGGACATCGGATTCATTGGTGCCGGTAATATCGCGGGGGCGCACCTGGAGAACCTGGACGAGATTAGCGATGCAAACGTCGTCGCTGTCTGTGATGTCGACGAAGAGACAGCCCAAGAAGCCGCGGAACCCCGGGAAGCTGCCGTTTACAACAGTCACGAGCGATTGTACGAGGAGGAATCCCTCGATGCGGTCTATATCTGCATCCCGCCGTTCGCACATACCGACCAGGAGATCATGGCAGCTGAACGGGGGATCGACATGTTCATCGAAAAACCGGTTGCACTCGACCTGGATCTCGCCGACCGCGTCGGGGGTGTGATTGCCGAACACGACGTGATCACGCAGGTTGGCTACACGTTTCGCTACAGCGATCTGATCGAACACGTAAAAGAGCTCCTCGAGGGACGCTCTATCGGGCTGATCCAACGTGACCGGCTGGGTGGGCTGCCCTCCACCCCGTGGTGGCGCGTGAAATCGAAATCCGGCGGCCAGGTCGTCGAGATGACGACGCACGGGTACGACCTGATGCGGTATCTTGCGGGCGATGTGTCTCAGGTATCTGCGAACGGTAATCGCGTCGTGCTCACCGACGAAATCGACTTTGAAGAGTCGGTTGCGTCGATCATGGAACACGAAAACGGGGCGATCAGCCAGATCAACTCGAGTTGTGCCTACGACGGCTGGCATGCGACAACCACGATCCTCGCTGACGGGGTCGCACTCGAACTCGACCGGGGGGACGGGCTCGTGAGCGGGACAGTGGATGGTGAATCCTACGAGTATCAAGGAGGGAACGACGCGATGTTGGAGGAGGACAAAGCGTTCGTGCGAGCGGTACAGGAGCAAGATCCAGACCTCACACGATCACCGTACGCTGACGCGGTCAAGACCCTGGAGGTAACACTGAGCGTCTACGAGGCTATCGAGCAGAGGGAACCTGTCACTCTCACACGCCCCTAAGCGATACGCCCCTCACGGTGGGCTCCCGGACGAGCAGGGAACCTCAGGATGGGGCGCAGGGTGCGGAAAAACCGATCTTACCCATTGTGAGCCGTGATGAAACAGAGGCAATCCCGTAAAGTAAATTCCCAGAATCCGAATATTTATTACGGAAGGAATATCAATCTTGACACACGATGGCGGGTGTTAACAATAAATTCGAATGGCGACGCCGTCGAGCTCTCGCAGCTTTGGGGGGCGTGAGTCTCGGGACAGCGGCCGGTTGCCTTGGGGACGATGACGACGATGTTGGCGTCACTGACATAGAGGAGATCGAGGACGATTTTTCGGTCGATATCGACGACATTGACGACCCCGATAGCCAGATCGATGCTGACGCATTCGTCGAAAATCAAGAATATCGGTTGACTACCCAGGAGAACCTCGAACAATTGATGTTCGTGTTCTCCTTCGAGGTCGGGATCGGAATGGGAGCCATCGATGATCACACGTACAGTTGGTTCCCCTGGGGATTCCGACCGGTTCTCAACGGTCTGGGTGGATGGACCAAGAACATCCATATGCCCTTTCGGCATGACCCAGGAGAAGTTTATCCCGGATTGGTGGCCGATTGGGAGGTTGCGCCGGAGAAGATCTCGTTTCGCATTCGTGACGAAGCAAATTGGAGCGACGGGGAGCCCATCACTGCTCGTGACGTGGCTTACAAGGTGGCCCTGCACCGAGACGTAGTGACGTGGGAATCAATCAAGGATTACTTCGACAACCCCGAGGAAAATCCGCAGCTGAACTTCGCCATCGAAGATATCAACTTTCCCGATGGTATAGATGGGAAAGAAGTAGAGTTACTTCATTGGGACTTCGATGAATATCCACAGTTCAGAGAGTACGGGGGGTTCCGAGGGCACCCAGAGTGGCCGTTGTGGACGATGTTAGTTCTTCACTGGGGACGCTGGGGGATCTCGGTTCCATTCCACGAGGAACCCTGGAAATCCATGGGCGAGTCCCGGTGGGAAGCATGGCAAGAGCACTATCTACCCTCCGAGGAGGAGTACGACCGGCCAGACTTGTTTGAACGTGTGGAGCCGTACGTGACGGCCGAAGACCTTCATCGCTCTCGCGAGCCCGGGGGCATCCCACGAGCTGGGCCTTGGCAACTCGCCGAACCCGTCGACGAAACGCAAGTCACTCTCGAACCGAACTATGAACACTACGCGGCGGATCAATTCAATTTCGAGCGGCTCATCATCGAATACGCACCCGAGGACCACCGTCGGTTGGCTGGCTTAGAAGCCGGCCGTTACGATTATGATTCACTCGATCTCGGGCCCGAAATGCTCGAAATTCTCGGTGAAGACTACGATATTATGGCAGCTCCAGCCGGCCAGGGCTATGCCATTCACTTGGACCATGCCGCAGGGTTCCGGGAACGCCGATTGCGGCAGGCGATGATGTATTGTCTGAACAAACAGGAAATTGTCGATGTCACAAACCCAATTCTAGCCGAGCCAATAACCGTTCCTGGCTGGCACCACCACGGAGCGGACGTGTTTTTCGACGAAGAGTGGGCGCAAGAGAACCTGATCGACTACTCGCAAGACATTGACCGCGCGAGCGAGCTCATGCAAGAAGTGGGCTATGAACGGGGCGATGAGTATTGGGAACGAGATGGAGAAGTCTTACAATTCACCATTGCAACACCGTCGACCAGCCCGATATTCGAGGAAACGGTCGCTTCCCAATTTCAATCGTTCGGTCTTGACGCCTCCGTCCAAACGTTCGACCCGACGACATTTAGTGAACGAGTCGAAGGCAGCGATCGCGTAGAGGAGTTCGATCGAGCGTACGGGGGTGCTGGTGATTTCGCAGCGTGGACTAATACGACACACCATGATCAAATCGCCGGATGGCTGCCAGACAACTTACCACGGTATTGGGGTCGAATGGTCAATCCAATCTGGCAAGCGCGTATGACGAACTTCTTCGAACACGACGTACAAGAGCCCATCCTCGCCCAGTATGGCGGTGATGGTTGGGCTAGCGGGCTGGAAGACGAGGAGGCCCAAGAACCGTTCTATATTATGCTTCCCCCGATCGGTGAACCGCATGCTGAACCTGATCTGAAATATCACCTTGCTTTTAGCGAGTTGGATGGAACACCACTGCATCTTGATCAGGAACTAAAACATAAAATCGCCGCGTGGGCGGTGAACTGGTGGATGCCAGCACTCCCGCTGGCGCTGAGTAACGATCCACACCTGCTGAACAACCTCAACTGGAACTACCCGACGGACCACGATATGTGGGAGTACTTCGGCACCGGATGGGGGATTGACGAAGTGGCAGGTCTCAACGAAATCCAGGCCGATCCGGACAATCTGAAGGTTGGTGCTGAGATTCGCGACGAAGACGACGATTAAGTGGCGGACCACGACATTGCAATATCATGTGTCGCCATGGTACTACTTTCTTCCCCAGCGGCCAGCGGGAAGGTCGACCGAGCGAATAACATGAGACGAATCATCATTGTTGGCGGTGGTATTGTCGGGGCTGGCCTCGCCTACGCCCTTCGAAACGAACCGATAGACGTCGTGTTGCTGGAACGAAACCAACTCGGGGCGGGAACGACGTCCGCGTCCATTGCCGTGTTCATGTGGTGGGCGCTCGAGGAACCAAACGCATTCGAACAGGAACTTCGAGAACGTTCCTGGGCCACGTACGAGCCGCTTATCGAATCAGGGAAGATAAGCTTCGAACAAATCGGTGCTCTGCACTGTGCCCGTTCTGAAACGCGACGTCAGGCCTACCATGAAGCCGCAGACGATCTCCGGTCGTTCGGTCTCGATGCGAGTATGCTCGCCGAGGATCAACTGGCTGAATTAAACGTGGCTGCAAACGAGCCCCGGAGGGGGTTGTTCATCGAAGAGTCGGGGTATCTCGATCCCACGGAAATCATGCAAGTGTGGTCCGAAGCCGCAATGGACTCGGGCGTGGACATTCGAACTGGATGGGAGGTCACGGACGTGGAGACGGCCGATGGACAAGTGACCGCCGTGAGAGCGAACAGCCAGCGCGTCCAAGCCGACCACGTCGTCAATGCGGCCGGTCCGTGGTCCCACAAGATCGCGGACATGGTCGACATTGAGCTTCCGGTGCGTCATTCGCTCGGGCGGATCCTCGTGTTACAAACAAACGCCGAGGTGTCATTGCCGTTCGTGATCTTCGAAAACGGGGATTATTTCCGTCAAGAGGGGTCGCGACAAGCGTTTGCGGGTCGATTCGAAACCGAATACGCGGACGCACAACGACACGAGCCTGATACGCCTCGCCGCGTCGAAACCGAATTCAAAGCGGGGATGGCCGAAAGCATCCCGGAACGCGTGCCTCAACTCCAAGATGCTGAAGTCGTAAACGAATGGGTGGGTCTCCGGACGCTGACACCCGACGGGATGCCCCTGCTCGGTCCAACAGCCATCGACGGGTTTCACCTCGCAACTGGAATGAATGGCGAGGGAGTTACCAATGCACCCGTCCTGACGCAGGCGCTCGCCCGACAGCTGATGCAGGGATCGGATGAGATCGCAGATCGACTGCGAATCGATCGGTTTCAGTCCGATCGATCCACGGATATATCGCCTCAATCTGCGGCCGACGAGTGAGTTGGCTGCAATCGAGTGCCTCGACCGAGATCCGGATTCGAGGACGAGGCGGTTCCTCCACACTGACCGTATTTCGATTCGTATCTATCGGCACCGTTACAGTAACACCTAAACCGGTGGGCATTGCTGTCATCCCATGGCCAAAACCGCCTGTCAACTGTACATTCTCCGGGAACACGAGGAATCGCTGCCAAAGCTGATAAAAGCGGTGGGTGAGGCAGGGTTTGATGGCGTGGAATTCGCCTATCGCGTGGACGAACACGAACCCCAAGAGCTCCGAGGTGTTATTGATCGAACCGAACTCGGCGTCGCGGGCGCACATATCCACAAGGACGAATTGGACGAGCATTTCGAAGCAGTCGTCACGCGCAATCGATCGCTCGGTTGTGAACGAATCGTTATTCCGTGGCTCGACGAAGAGCTATTCGCATCGCGGCAGGCAATCGAGTCGACGGGAGAGATGCTGGAATCATTGGCTGACGAATTAGCCGACCACGACATGGCGCTTAGCTATCACAATCACGTCCACGAGTTCGACCAGGTGGGCGACCAATCGGCCCTCGAACACCTCATCGATGTCACGGACGAACGCCTTGGCATACAGCTTGATGTCGGGATCGCCCATGCCGCCGGTGCCGACCCAGTCTCACTGCTAGATCGCCTCGACGGTCGCATCCCGACGATCCATTTCCGCGATCACAGTGCAACTGACGCCTATGACGTCGTTCCCGGGGAGGGTGACGTCGATCTCATAGGGTGCGCCGAGGCGGCCCGGGCCGGGGGGACAGAGTGGTTCATATACGAAGGGCCCGACGAACCATTAGCACAGGCGGCCAATGCTATCAACGCACTGATCGACTGACCGTGCACGGTCAACGGGACGAGTAATTCAACCTGGCTTCGAGCGGACCTACTCGTTCTCGCAGTGAATGAGAAGTACGCCAACGATCGAGATCCGCGGCCCCGGAACTCTCCGAATGTGGATAGTCAGAGCGACTCAATCCGAGAATTTCTGGCGTGTTGCCCGCCTCGAGCAATCGACTCGGCCGGGCTACGAGCAGGATCCAAACCAGACCAGTGCCTCTCAAATGCCACTCATGCATATGGTGTTAGATGAGCCGAGCGATAGGGCCCGGCAGCTCCTGGGACGCGCCCATTGGTCGAACATTCGAATTCAGGCGAATATCGATCTTGAGTCAGTACTTGTCGTTCGAGCTCGGCTACCCGTCACTCGAGACGTTTAGTCGCAATCGCGGCCCTTCCACGTCCAGTTCATTTCGCGACCAAATGGTAAGCGATATCGATTCCTCCGGCAGCACCAATTCGAGCGGTTCTCCCGGCGCAATTATCGCCTCCTCGCCACCGTCGCTACGAACACGGTAGCCTTTCAGGTTCGGGGTGGCACTTGCGAAGTCGATCGCGAGTCGCCCGGAGTCCTGTTTTCGAACGGACCCCGGTACCGTGACCCCGGGCGTCCATTCGATCTGGTGCCGATCGGCAATCGGGATGAACGCGTCGTGCTCGTAAGCCCAGTGTTCGGCCGCGGGATCGCCGTGTTCGCCTCGATACCACGTATCCTCCCTGAAGGCCTCGTTGTCAGGAACTACGAGCGACCTACCGCCGCGAAGATGTGGTTGCGTAAACGGTTGGGCGTAGATGTGATAGGAAACCCACCAGTAACTGTCGACCCGTGGCCCGTACTCGCCCGGATCGGGGTTCGGGATCGGTTTCCGGCTCGGTCCCTGCATCATCTGGACCTCGTCTTGCCGTCCCGCTCGAATCGCCTCGTGTACCTCGAGCGCCGACATGGGCGTCCCATCGCGCTCAAAGTGCGTGTCGTATTTCGCATCCAGCAAGATCCATTTGGCGTGCTCGCTCGACCACACCTCGTTGACCCCGTGATGGTAGCTTCGGCCGAATATCTCGCTATTCCGGTCGACTCCCAGATCACGCGCGACAAATCCACTGGCCGTCATCACGGCATGTTGGACCCGCATCGCGTGCGAACAGTGGAAACCTTCATCGGTGGTTGCTGCTCGTTCCAAGATCGCGAAGACGTCACCGCTGAAGCGCTGGTCGTCATCGATCGGCCATTGCTCGGACACCCAGTGTCGCAGGGCCAGCTGTTGCTCGAACTCGCTTGCGGATGGATCGATGACCTCTAAGAACCCATACTCCGATCGAAGCCGATCGACACGTGGATTGTGCACATCCTCCACGCCCTGAACGATATCGGGCGGATGCAGTTCCGGTCCGTGAACGGTAACGGCCACGTCGTTGGCTCCCTTGACCGGAAAATCACGTGACAGCTCACTCGACCGTGTAGTGGTCATAGATGCTGTATCCTTGGAGGTTACATAAAATCGATCCTGGGCCAACTTCTCTGAGTATTCGATCTATACACCAGCACCGTGAAGATGGATGGGAGTGGTATCACGCACGCAGTTCCCAACAACAGCTGCTTCTTGCAGCAGGTTGCTCTAAGAATGAGGAGGGCCCCTGTCCATACCAATTGTCCCGATTTTGCCTGCCATCTACCGAGTCAACATTAATGACTGCTTCATATAGAAAGTCGGCATGAATGACAACGGCACTTCACCAGGCGTCTGGGGAGGACTCGAACACGTGCTGGAACCGTTCAAGCTGCCGGTTTGCGGCATCCCCTTGACTCACCACAAATGTTCCATCACCTCGCGACACACGACAAGTACCGAGTACCACCAATGACAACTACGTGACTATAACGTAGTGTCTCGAATCGAAGAGCGGAATCGCTGTACGGACCATTTTACCTTCCGAAATAACGCGTTCTCAAGTGTGATCCCGCCGTATCCCATACAAACATGATCGACGGATATCGACCGATCAGTGGACCAACTGCGACTTCAGTCGCCGTGAGGCGTTTGAGATACGTGACTACGTCCACCAACAGAGATAAGACAAACCGGGAGAAGCTCAGAAAATGAGCGATTCGGAGGGTGAAGACGGATTGGAGAGTGGTACTGAGCGGACCGTGGTCCACCCCAAGCGCATCGATGAGGTGTTGAACAACCCGCATATCGGCTTTACTACCTTTCACCGGTTCAATGGGGACGCGCTAGATGCAAGCGGCCGGTGGCCGAATACACGGGAAAACTCCGAAATGGTGGGCCACGACGGGCGGGAACTGGGCTACCCCGCGTCATCGGTCGCGTGCTTTCGATGGTACTGGAGCAAGATCGAACCCGAGCGCGGCGAATACCGGTGGGAGGTCATCGACGATGTCCTGAACCGGGCGCGTGAACGGGGCCAACGAGTCGATTTCCGGATCATGCCGCATAACGGAGGCGATACCGTTCCGGAATGGCACCGGACGACTGGCAGAGGGGAATGGGTCGACGCCTACACGGAGTCCTGGATTCCAGATTACGAGGATCCGTTCTTCCCTGAGACGATGACGGCGTTAATCGCCGCCCTGGGCGAGCGCTACGACGGCCATCCGGACGTCAACTGCGTCGATCTCGGCTCCGTGGGTCACTGTGGGGAGTGGCACACACAGGACGACGAGCTGATGCCGCCCACGGAGGTGAAACTAGAAATTGTTGACGCATACCTAGAAGCCTTTCCAAGACACGCCGTTGCAAATGCTCATTGGGGGTGACGAAGCATTAGCTGCAGCGATCGATGGTGGAGCGGGGTGGCGGGCCGACTGTCTGGGCGACATGCCCGGCGGTTTTCGCGAAAACTGGTGTCACATGTACGACGTATATTCGTACCGGATCGCCGAGGCGGATGCCGCCGACGCCTGGAAACACGCCCCCGTCAGCCTGGAATAATGTTGGACGATGGAACACTGGTACGAGCAGGGCTGGGATGTCGAATACATTCTCGAGAAAACGCTGGAATGGCACGTCAGCACGTTCAACAACAAATCCTCGGAGATCCCCGAACCATGGTGGCGACACGTCCAGAAGTTTCGAAAACGCATGGGATACCGGTTCGTCCTGAGTCGGGTCGCGTATCCGGACACCGTGACACCACACGGGCCACTACCGGTCGAGATGTACTGGGAGAACAAGGGCGTTGCGCCGTGTTATTACGACTATCCGGTAGTTCTTCGGTTGACGAACGAAACGGAAACTGTGCGTATTCCGACCCGTGCTGATATCACCTCGTGGCAACCGGGATCGAACCTCTAAGAGGATACCCTACTCGTCCCGGATAGCATCGATCCCGGATCATACGAGCTGCAAGTTGGCGTAGTCGATCCCCGAACCGATGTGCCGACCATCGACTTGGTGATCGAGGGCCGAACGGAAGACGGATGGTACACTCTCGATGACATACGTGTCGCGCCAGGGAGACAATAGCTGGTCGCTGAAGCTACCAAATCACTTGGTGACGGTCTTCACGCCAAAACCACGCACACTAGATGGCTAAGACGATGCGCGATCGGGGGACGCTATTGCCCAGGTTTCGAAACAGTACGGCTGCGTTCGTGCGACCCAGCAGTACCCTCGCATGAGACTTCGGTCAGCTGTAGCTCACGATTTCGTCAGTGAGGGCGCGATCCCTGATACATAGTATCAACTACACATATATCATAGCTAAATTTTGAATTCATATTCATATACAATCTTAATGACAGACATCTCGCCCACCAAGATCTGCGGGCCATAGTCTGTGAACACGGAAATCCCACATTTCATATATTCAATCGTCTTTTTCGACGCAATTGGCCCTCCCTCGAAACATGGCCGTGAGTCAAAGCATAAATTATGCCCAGTCTATGGGTAATATTCAGTCAAATGAACTCCTAATCAAGATATTTTAGAATATAACACGAATGTATATCCATTTGATCGACTATTCTACTGTAAGTAGCATTCCAGTATCTCGCAATAGTGGTAGAATACTATCATTGTAACTATATGACGTCTCTTGCCATAATTAACTATAATAAGTATTATTCGATATATCATCTCGAAGCGGCTCACTGCTATGTACGTCGGTCTTCGGGAACCACAAACCGCTTAGTCTCGCCCGTTGATCACGCCAACATGCGCATCGAATCCGTCGAGACGATCCCGGTAGAGATCCCCGGCAAACAGCTTGACGAACCGTACGGGATTACGCCATACGTGGCCGGGAGCCGCCTGGATGACCTGCCGACCTCGCTGTCGTTCGAAGAAGCCCTCGAGGCGAACGAGGGGGCGACCCGTGGCGCGTCGAAACTACTGGTCAAACTCACTACGGACGGTGACGTGACCGGCTGGGGAGAGATGAAAGTCCCGTCCATGACGACGGGGGCGACGATGATCGAGGAACTGATCGCCCCCACCGTAATCGGCAAACGGGTCTGGGAGATCGAATCCCTGCTCGACGAATTCCACGGCTTCTCGAGTACGTATTACACCGATGTAACGGCGATGCTGGGCGGCGTGGAAATGGCGATGTGGGACGCGTGGGGCAAGCACCTCGATGTCCCGTTGCACACGCTGATCGGCGGCAAATGCGTGGACGAGGTCCCGATTTCGTTCTGTCTCGGGTTAATGACACCCGAAGAATCCCGCGAGCACGCTCGCTTTGCACTTGAGGAAGGGTTCTCGGTGCTGAAGACGAAAGCGAGTCGCTACTGGCGCACCGACGTCGAGCGGATCATCGCCATGCACGACGAGGTGGACGGCGAGCTCGAATTCCGGCTCGACCCGAACCAGCGGTGGGCATTCGAAGATGCAGTGCGAGTCGGTGCCCTACTGGAGGATGCCGGCGTGTACCTGCAATACCTCGAGCAACCCATCCGGGTCGATACGTTCGGCACGTACAAGCGCCTTCGCGAGCGGCTCAAAACGCCGATCGCGGTGAACGAAGACGCCTACTTCCAGTACAATATCGGCCATCTACTCGCGGAAGATGCCATCGACGCGGCTGTGATCGACCTCGTACCTGCGGGGGGCATCCTCAACCTCAAACGTCTCGCCGGTCTGGGGGCACAGGCCGGTATCTCGTTGTCCCACCACGACAACTTCGACCTGGGCATCAAAGTTGCGGCGAAGCTCCATTTGATCGCCTCGACTCCTGCGATGAATATGCCACCAGACGTCACCTATTACACCTTCGTCGACGACGTACTCGCCGAACCCTTAACCGTCGAGGACGGTGCGATGCCAGTCCCTGATCGACCCGGCATCGCGGGCGAGATCGACGAAGACACCATCGAGACGTATCGCGCCGATTGACGGACGCCGCGACTGTCGTTAAAACGCCCAACGCCGAACAGAGCTTTCACCCCTCCCCCAACATCCCCCTCATCGCTACACATAGAGGACTCCGCTTGCCTGACAACAATCGACACAGTCAAGCGTCTCCCGGGTCCCCGACGGGACGAAATGCAACAGGTGACACCCACCGCACGACAGGAACGGATCAATCAGCTGCCGATCAGACCAGCCTGGGGACACATGCGACCCGATGGGGCAGATCCCTGGGACGACGAGTTGTTACAGTACATCAAGCAGCTCGGGGTTAACGATGTCTTGCTCAACATTCATGATCGAATCATGGGTGAGGACGGCTTGGACCTCGAACAGCTCATTCTTGTCCGAAACCAGATCGAGGGTGCGGGGCTACGGCTCAACGCGCTCGAGCAACTCACCAATCCTCACTACGACAAGATCATCCTCGGCTTGGATGGTCGAGAAGAACGGATCGAATACTGGAAGACCTCGATTCGGCGGCTGGGCCAGGCCGGGATCCCGATCCTCGGCTTCCACTGGTTGCCGTATTCCGAGTGGTCCAGTTCGCGGAACTACGAGATTCGGGGCGGTGCTCGCACCCGATCCTATCGCCACGGGGATTTCGATGACGTTCCACCCGTGTTCGATCGAGAGTTTACCGAATCCGAACTCTGGGAAAACTACGAATACTTCATCAACGAGGTAATGCCGGTCGCCGAGGAAGCGGGCGTGAAGCTCGGCATCCATCCCAACGATCCACCGGTAAGCGGGTTGGGGGGCACGCCGTTCCTGTTCCGCGATTTCGAGTCACACAAACGTGGGCTCGACGAGATATATCCCAGCCCGAACCTCGGACTGAAGATGTGCTTTGGCTGCTGGTCTGAGATGGAAGGCGTCGACGCGGTGGAGGCGATCCGGCACTTCGGAGAACAGATTTACTTCATCCATTTCCGGGATGTCCAGACCTGGGAAGACGGAGTAAGCTTTCACGAGACGTTCATCGACCAGGGCAATTACGATTTCAGCGAAGTCATACGAACGCTGCACGAAGCGGGTGCGACCCCCGCGCTGACCCCCGACCACGTCCCGCGGATGATCGGCGATAGTCCCCAGCAGCACCGCGGGTATGGGTTCACGCTCGGCTACATGAAGGGTCTTCTCGACTGCGCGCTCCCGGATCACGCTGCCGAATCGGCTGACTGATCCAGCCACACGTTTTCGGGCCGTCAAGGGCCACCCCGACCTCGAGGGGCACATGGCACCGTGTCAACTGTCGTCGTCGGCCTCCTGAGACAGTTAGCTACGGGTGTCCCGCTCGTAGACTACCTTGCCATCGACGATCGTCATCCCGATGTTCGTATCGATGATCTCCTCCGGGCGATCGTACGGATCCCTGTCGAGCACAACGACATCGCCGAGCATGCCGGGTTCGAGGGTTCCCTTCCGATCTGCCGTTCCCTCCGCCATCGCCGCCCCGACAGTGTATGCCTCGACCGCCGTTTCGACGCTCACCTCTTGGCTCGAGAACGGCGCGTTAACCGCATGGTGGATCCCGTACAGCGGCCCGAACGGCATCTTGTCGCTACCGAACGCCAGCGGGACGCCGGCCGCGACCACGTCACGAAATCGGTTGTCGCCACCGAGTCGGCCCTCTCCCAAGCGCGACTCGTAGAGCCCGCCGGGGGAAGACCACTGGAGGAAATTCGGCTGCATACTGGCCACGACACCCATATCGGCCATGCGCTCCAGTGCTGCGTCCGACGCGAGTTCGACGTGTTCGATCCGGAGGAGCGGATCGTACCGCTCGTACTCCTCGTGAACCTCTTCGTAGTTATCGAGCACGAGCTCGATCGCCGCACTCCCGATGGCATGTGTCGCGATGGGGAGTCCGAAGGATGCCGCCGTCGTGGCCGACTCGGACAGTCGCTGGGGAGTCATCACCAGCTCCCCGTCGTTGCCGGGATCGTCCGCAAATTCTCCATCGAGTTTGGCCGTGCGCGCCCCGATCGATCCGTCCGCGAACCGCTTGAGCCCACCAAGCCGAAACCGATCGTCGCCGAATCCGCCCGCAAGTTCTAGATCGCGCATACATTCGAGGTGTTTGGGATGCACCCATGCGGTCAGTCGAATCGGTAGTTTATCGGCCCGCCAGGCGTCGAAGAACGTTCGCAACCGGTCGCTTCCTGATCCGGACTGGACCGTCAGCCCGGACATGGTTTGCACCGACGTCAAGCCGAGTTCAGTCGCTTTTGTAACCGCTGCCGCAAGCGCCTCCCGACCCTTCCGCCCCGACGGCCAGAGGTGTCGCCGGAGTCTGCCCACGGCCTCTTCAGTGATCACCCCGGTCGGCTCGCCGTCCGGTCCGATCGCGACGTCGTCCTCGACACCCGCAAGATCGACCTGCTCGAATGCCCTGGCGTTCAACGTCATCGTGTGCCCGTCCACCCGTTGTGCGGCCACCGGATGCTCGGTGCTGACCTCGTCGAGCTCGGCCATCGTCAGATACCGGCGCTCGTCCGTCGGCCACATGCTTTCGTCGTACCCGAACCCGATGACCCAGTCGCCAGCCGGTGTGTCGGATGCGTTCGCAGCCAGCCGATCGAGGGCACTGGAGCGATCGGGCGCTCCGGAGAGATCGGTCTCCAGTTCCACGAGGCCGACGCTCATGATGTGCGTGTGGGCATCGTTGAATCCGGGAAGTGCCACACGACCGTCGAGATCGATCCGCCGTACGTCCCCACGGGCCAGTCGGCGAGCGTCGGCGCCGAGGGCCGTCACGAGCCCCCGCTCGACGAGCACCGCATCCGTTCGATCAGCCGGATCCGCAGTCACATACACTCGACCGTTCTCCAGTAAAAGCCCGGAACCAGCCATAATGACCGCAAGCCCCGGCCGCGGGTTCAACGTTTCCGTCCGCTCCGATGAGAATCGATACTGGCAAGGGTTGCGGGGGTGCAGGTCGGCTCGAACACCAATGCCCGTCGAACTCGACTACGAGGAATACGATCTCGGGAGACTGACCTGGCCGACGGCGGAAGCCGCAATTCCGGATGCGGACTTCCTCCTGTTGCCGACCGGAAGCATCGAACAGCACAGCCACCACCTCCCCGTCAGCGTGGACACGCTTCGTGCAGAATCGTTGACGCGAATACTTGCGGAAAAGGCGAGCGAGCGGGATATGTCAATCCTCCGGCTCCCTACCTTGCCGTACGGCTACTCGGAACACCACGCGAACTTTCCCGGGACCATCACGCTCGATAATGAGACGTATCAGTCGGTCCTTGTCGAGATCGGCGAGTCACTCGCCCGCCACGGCTGCCAGCGGTTCATCATTGCGAACTACCACGGCGGCAACGAACAACCGATCAAGCTTGCGGCCGATCGCATTCAGCGTGACCACGATCTCCGAACGTATCCGCTCAACTGGACGGATTACGGCCGCGAGGAACTCACAGAAGAGTTCGGGGAGGAGTGGGGTCACGCGGGCGAGCACGAGACCAGCGTCATCGAACTCTTCTACCCGGGTTTCGTTGATGCGGACGCCAAAGTGCCACAAACCAGACGAGGACGATTCGACGTCCGCCAGTACACGTACTTTGAAGATATCACGGCGGAGGGTGGAATCGGGGACCCGACCCAATCCGATCCCGCGTTCGTGGAGGGTGTTGTCGAGCGCACGACTGCTCGGATTCTAGATGCACTGGAAGCCGATATCGAGGAGGAGACCGAACTCGGCGACGTGGACCCGGTGTGATCTTCCTCACGGGACGACGCGGCTAAGAACGGGTTGGCGTTCTGTCACGCCAACCGCGGGTTCGAGATCGTCCATATAACGACAACGCAGATGAGGCTCCCCACGCGCGTTCCCGAATGGATCACGATCGTATCGAACCCGCAGTCGCGTCGATTCCGGGACCGCGAGCCGGCGGAGTGGATCGCCTACCACGGAGCACCCGCCGCCATTTCGATCCCACCTACGCGTTCGTCTGGGATCTCGACGGCGCCGCCGCTGGGCCGTTCTCCATCGACGTGGACGGAAACGTGTTACTCGAGTTCACGAGCCAGGTGCGGGCGGCACCGCTCGGGTACAACCGCCCCGACATCACGGCAGGACTCGAGGCGTTCGACCTGCCCAGACCGACGAACATGGCCGGGCGAAACATCTAACATATCGGCGGGTGGCCCCAGACGATCAGGAGATCACAGGCACCGCATAGCGCGCCGATCATGTGACCGATCTAACCGACATTACGGACTTGAGACCGGCTACCTTTCTAACTCCGGTGTCGAGGTGATCGGGAACGCCACGAAGATCTGTTGTGCGGACTAGCTGCCCGTGAGACCCTCACGATTGGGGGCGCATTTCACGGCCGAACGCGCGGGATTGCGGTCGTCAAGCGCTAACGCAGGTGTTCGACGCCGGGGTCGAACGAGGTTTCGAACGTCCGTGGTGGGGGGACTGATAGCGGTCCTCGAGTTCCCGAGCGGTGAGGGCGTCGATGCGGTGATCCGAGCAGCCGTCGAGCGTGGGTTCCTGACGCTGTCGTGTGGCAGCCGCACCTTGCGCCTGATGCCGCCGCTCTACGTGACCGAACGCGAGATCAATCTCGCGGCAGCGGCGGTGCCCTCGAGGTGATTGAAGACGTCCATCTGAGGAGCTAAAGGCTTGCTGCCGACCCTGACCCAGCACGTGCAAATAGTAGATGCCGTTCCCGGTCACGTCCCCCGAACGTCGACATTCGTTTCGAAATCCGCCGCCTCGACGGGAGACGGCTCGGTCGTGTCGACGATTGCGTCGATGAGCGTCGGCCCGTCACGGGCCAGAGCCCGCTCCACGGCGTCTTCTAACTCGGTTCTTGTTTCGACGCGCTCTCCTGCCCAGCCGAAACCCGACGCGATGTCGACGTACGACGGCGAGTCCCACACGAACTCGTGTTCTCCCGTGTAATCGCGTATCTCCGGGGACTTGCTGATGATCCCGTAATCGCTGTTGTTCGAGACGACAACGGTGATGTCGAGGTCGTACTCCGCGGCGGTGTGTAACTCGTGGATACACATCAACAAGCCGCCGTCTCCGGTCAGACACACCACCGGTTCGTCGCGGGCGACCGCAGCACCGATCGCCGCCGGTAGACCGACCCCCATCCCGGCCCATGATCCGGCAGTGACGAAATCGTCCTGTTCGTACACTTCGAAGGCCTGGATCGACCAGAGCCGAAACCCACCGATGTCCGTCGTGACGACTGCTTCGCGGGGGGTGACCTCCCGAACCGATCCTAACACGCCCGGCGTCCGCAAGGTCGGCCCCTCGTCCAGCGAGCCGATTGACTCGAGACGTCGATCGTATTCCTCGCGAACGGCCGTCCCGAGACGAGCTCCGTCCCAGGAGTCGCACGCGCCAGTATCGTCGATCCCGTCCACCAGCGTCCGCAACGCAACCCCAGCGTCGTCAACTATCGCGAGATCGCTCTCGTAGGCACGGTCGAACGTCGCCGGATCGAGATTTACGTGAACGAGCTGCTCTCCCATCGGGAGAGACCAGCTATTCGTCGTCACGCCATCGAAATCCGTCCCGACGGCGAGCACGACATCAGCGGCGTCGAGGACGGCTTTGCCGCCGGCCGGAAGGTGACTCCCGGTTGCGCCGAGCCACCGTGGATCGTCTTCCGGGAATGTTCCTTTGCCCTTGTACGAGGTGACGACAGGGACGTCGAGACGGTCCACTAACTCGCGGAGTCCCCCGGCGCCGCCGTTCGCTCGTCGGACACCGCCACCGGCATAAATTACCGGACGGGAGGCGGTCGTGAGCAACTCGATCGCCGCCGTGTATGCCTCCTCGTTTTCCCGCTGCTCCTGGCCCGGCGTGAGTTCGGCCTGGATCGCGGGGACGTTTGCGCCCAAAACATCGCTCGCGATCCCCAGTCTAACCGGGCCGGTGGGGGGCGTGAGCGCGGTCTCGATTCCGCGTTTGACCGCCGCCTCGACGTCGAAGGGAGTAGTGATCGAGATGTTTTCCTTCACGACGGTATCGTAGGTCTCGGGCTCGATCTCGTGAATGGGTCGCTTGCCCCGTGCACTCGCCGGAACGTCGGCGGAGACGTGAATGATCGGCACACAATCCTCCAGTGCGTTTTTCAGGCCGTGCATCGCGTTCGTTTCCCCTGGCCCGGGAACGGTGAGCGTCGCGGCAGGTACCCCAGACGTTTCGTAATATCCCCAGGCAATATGTGGAATCGCGGTCTCGTGTCTCGCCATCACGTATTGCATCTCTGTCCGCTCGGCGACGACGCGATCGAGTGGCAGGGTCTGCGTGCCGGGTAACCCGACGAGGACCTCGATACCCGCGTCCACCAGCGCGTCGTAGACCACCGCCCCGCCCGCTCGTTTCGTGACCGACTCGTCCATATGGGTACCCTTCCGAGAGCCCCGTTAAGGTTGTTGCTCGGCTACTGGGTCGATTCGCGTGGGTCATACGTGGGTCTCGATCAATCGATCCATCGCTTCCCGTTCGTGGGCGGCGATCGCGACGTCAGTCCAGACGTCGTCAGTGGGCATATGGCATTCGTTAGAGAGGTATCCGTCGTAGCCATGTGCCGCCAGCGCGGCGATTAACTCGCCGTGATCTGCCCCACCGTGACCCAGCAATCGTGGCTGGAACCGTTCCGTCCCGTTCGGTGTCTCACTTTCGAAGGCACCTCGTCTGTCGGCGTCGTCGACGCGCAACTCGTCTTTGACGTGGACGTGGACCAGTCGATCGCCCAGGATCTCGATCGATTCACGTCCGAAATCCGTATCCACGATATACATGTTTCCGGCGTCGTGAATCGCCCCGACGTTGCCCCTATCGATCTCGTCGATGAGATCGGCCGTCGTCTGTGCGGTTTCCGTCAGGGTGTGGGCGTGGATCTCGATCCCGAGCGTCTTGCCGTAATCGGCCGCCAGATCCGCCGCCTGCTGATACCAGGCTGCCGCTTCCTCGTACTGGTGTGGTTCGGCATGCCGTTCCGGTGGCCCACGAACGCCGTGTCGCAGGAGATCGGCCTCCATGTTTTCCGAAAGCTAGAGGAACCGCTCGAGGTCCGCGATCTCTGCCTCCGATTGTTCCTCGGTCACGTCAACGTACCGGCCGGTATACGTCCCGAGCCCGGCGACCTCCAGCCCGTAGTCATCCAGCGTTGATTTGAGCTGTTTCGCCCTTCGGTCCGTCGTCGAGACGCCGAAATGGGGCTCCCGACACATCAGTTCGACCGCATCGTACCCGACCCTGGCGCTGAGCTCGAACGCCTTCTCCAGGGTCCGCTCGCCAAATACTTTCGTAAAAATCGCCGTTTGCATGTGTCGAGGGTTCCGCAGGGCAGTCTTGTACGTTCCGAAGCGATACCGAGGGGAAACCAGCACGTTGACCGTCTCCCGCGTGTCATCTCCCGGCAAGTCGCCCACTTCGTCCAACGATGACAGCGTCGAACTATCCCCGAGATGAACGCATCCTGCGAGGATACTCCGGGCGCATCTTCGTCGCGATCACGCTGTGTTGGGCCGGCCTCCAGTTCGGTCGTGGCGTCATTCCGCCGTTGCTACCCACGATCATGGAGGACCTGGCGATCACGCCGTTTCTGGCTGGCATCGCGCTGACGGTTCTCACGGTGGCGAACGCCGCCTTCCAGTACCTCGGAGGCCGATTTGCCGACGCCTGGACCCGGAAGACGGTACTCGCACTCAGCATGCTGGTCCTGTTCTGGGGTCTGATCGGACTCCTCGCGACGACGAACTACGTGCTCTTTCTCCTCGGTGTCACGCTGGTGGGCATGGCCGGCGGGCTCTTTTTCGTCCCGATGCGGGCGGCGCTGGCGGACGTCTTCGTCGCTCGACGGGGGCGCGCGTACGGCCTCAACGAAGGCCTCGGTGCCGTCGCGGTCGTGCTGGCGTCGGGAACCGCAGCTCTCGTCCTCCTGGGAACGACCTGGCGGGCAGCGTTTGTCCCGGCTATCGGCCTCGTGATCATTGGTGTGTTTATTTTGCATCGCTGGCACCGAGAATCGTACGTCGTCGGGCGCGCGGAAATCCAGCTCCGAAAGACGGTACGTGGACTCGCTTCCGACCGGCGGATCGTCATGCTGCTGTTCGGGTACTGTCTCGTGGTATTTGTGATGCAAGGGGTGTTCGGGTTTTTGCCGGCACTGCTTCAGGCCGAGCGGGGGTTTTCGCCTAGCCTCGCGAGCGTGGGGTACGCGACGATTTATGTCACAGGTGCCATCGGGATGCCCCTGGCAGGGGCGGTGAGTGACCGGGGCAACCGCCTGGGGATCGCTGTGTTCGTCACGGCGCTCGGAGTGCTCGGCATCGGAATCATCACCGTCGCAACAGTGACACCGCTGATTTTCCTGGGTATCGTCGTCTTTTCGATCGGCATTCTCGGCTTCCCACCAGTGGTACAATCGCATCTGATGGACGTCTTTCCCGACGAAACGATGGCCCGGGATTTCGGCGGATTCAAGACGGTGTACATCGCAGCCGGGAGCCTCGGACCGACGTACGTCGGCTACGTCGCCGGCGTCTGGGGGTACGTTCCGGCCTTCTGGGGGCTTGCCGGGTGTCTCTGTCTCAGTGCCGTCGTACTCACAGCGGTCTGGCGTTTCACGGCGTAACCAGTGAGCCGGTACCCGTGAACTCATGAGGACTCTCCCGGGTGAGCAGGGTATGTCCGCGCGGACGTTCGAGAGCAACAACGACTGGTACGACGTGACCAGGGAGATGCAGATGGGAACCCCGACCGCTGATGTCGCAACCATCGACCCCGATGATGTCGAGGCACATGAGGCCCCTCTGGAATGGACCATCACCTACGAGGTGCGGGAGGCACCCCTACGGGCGGGCGATGAGGTCATCATCGAAATCCCACTCTCCTTTCGGCTCGATCACGGCCGACCGTATCCGGTTGGGACCACACACGTGAAGCACGTAGGCGATGCGAAGCCGGGGTATGCCGCGGCTGTGGCCACCAGTACTCCCTCGGATAATGTGACGCTCGCGTCCGCGGTATCGAATCTGAGCAGACTCAGCGTCCTCGGAATCCGCGTTGAGGAAGGCGCGATTCAAACCGGTGACCCGATCACCGTGCGACTGGGGACACGGGAAGGAAGCCGATTGCGTGCACCCTCGTTCTCCCAGCGCTTCCGGTTCGCCACGGGGGCGCGACGAGACGGAGAGTCGTATCGACCGGTTCGAACGATCCCGATCGTGAACGTTCACGGGGCGGCCGCGGCGGAACTACGGGTGATCGCACCGTCCACCGCCGCACTAGGTGAAGATCTCGAGATCGTTTTGGTTCCCGCTGACGACTACAACCGAAACCCAGCAAGGGAATACAGTGGCCAGCTGGCGATTGAATCGCCATCGTTTCTGGACTGCCCCGATCCCGTGGACCTGTCGGCGGTGGATACCATCGCACGGACCCGATCGAGAGATGCCCTCCTCGACGATACGTACGTCGTCCCGGGTCGGGCCGTGGAGGAGGGCACAGGGCGCCTCGCCGCGATCGATCGCGCGAATGGCCTGTTCGGCCGGAGTAATCCGATCGCTGTCGACTGGACCGAGCGGAACGTCTACTGGGGAGACATCCACGTCCAAGGGTACGATAGCATCGGCGTCGGCAGTGCGGCGGAAATGTTCGAATGGGGCCGGACCGCCGAAGGGCTCGATTTCTGCGCGACGGCCAACCATTACAGCGGCCGCTACGACGTCACCGAAGAGGTCTGGAAACGGGTCGTCAACGCGGCGAATCGCTACTACGATCCGGGCTCGTACGTTACGTTCGTCAGCTACGAATGGGCCGGCGCCTACGGCCACCGGAACGTGTATTTCAAGGATGACACCGGCTATTTCTTCGGGCGGGCGGGCAGCAGTTCGCACTTCGACACGCCGGAAACGATGGAAACGCTCTGGGAGCGGCTCGAAGCGTACGAGGGGGACGTGCTGGCGTTCCCGCATCATCCCAAGTTCTGCGGCCGGACGAGCTGGGATCGTTTCCACGACGAGTTCCAACGGCTCGTCGAAATATATTCGGCATGGGGCGATTCGGAGATCGGTGGACCCTGGTCGGTCAGAGCGGGGCTAGATCGTGGGCACCGCCTGGGGTTCACGGGTGGTACGGATACGCACAAGGGCCAGCCCGGACGCGGGACTCACCAGTTCGGCAAAGGTGCCGGGAAAACGGCCGTGTATGCCCCGGCGCTCACCCGGGAGGAAGTGTTCGACGCACTCGTCGAGCGACGCTGCTATGCCACGACGGGTCCGCGAATTCTGCTCGATGTTTCAGTCAACGGGTTGCGGATGGGTGCGGAACGGCTTGCCGAGGAACAAGATAAGGATGCCCGATCGGTCGAGGTCAGAGCCCTCGGCACTCGTACAATCGATTCGATCGATGTGATCAGGAACGGGGAAGTGCTCGAATCTGTGCCAATCAGTAGTGACAAGGCAAGGATCGAGGTAATCGACGATACCCCGCTCGGGGAGGTACTCGAACCGCGATCGCACCCCGACGGACGGGAGACGACGTACTACTACGTGCGGGTAGTCCAAGAGAATCAGCACCGCGCGTGGGCCAGCCCGGTGTGGTTACTCGGGTAGCCGTACGGTCTGGCGAAAAGGGACCTGACGAACGGACCAGCTCATCTGGAAAGTCGTGAACTCGGTTTCGAGCGAACCCATCACCGAAGCGCTCGTTAGCGTTTGGTGCAGTCATCCACGCGATCACCTGAATTTAAGCGCGTGGCAGTCGCTTCCAGGAAAAGAGCTCGTTCTCAGGATGACTGAAACACAGCTTCTCCCGCGGCCACAAACTCTGACAATCGAGGAGGCCCACCTGTCGATCGACGAGTCGCTAACCATCGTCCCAGCCGATACGGACGAAAGCGAGGTCGCAGCAGCGCGGTTACAGGAGCTCATCGAACAGGAGATCGGCCTCATCGTGAGGAAAGCGAGCGTGCCACCGGAGGATTCACCGATCGTCGAGATTCTGAATCCAGCCGGCTTCGAGGCACAACACGAGGTGGGGAGCGAGTATCGTCTCGCTATCTCGGGTGATGGGACGACGATCGAGGCCGCATCACCTGCCGGGCTCGAGTACGCTGCCCAATCGTTCGTCGGGTTAATTCGTGGCGAGGCGGGGAACCGGTCACTCCCCGCGTGCGAGGTCCATGACTGGGCGTCATCGACGTGGCGTGGCGTCATGCTTGATCCGGCACGGGGGTACATCCCAGTGGATCGGGTCAAGCGAGTTATCGATGGCATGGCCAGAGCCAAGCTCAATATCCTCCATCTGGGCCTGTTAAACGCAGAATCATGCGCCATCGAGGTACCCGCCTACCCGCACCTCACGAATGAATTGCCCCCACGGCGATTGACCACGCAGAGGAGCTCGTGCAATCGATCGACCAGGGCGGCGAGCCGTACTACGACGAGACCGATGTCGAAGAAATCGTCTCGTATGCGTCAACCCGACACGTAGAGGTCATCCCGGAGATCAACCTCCCCGGACATGCGACGGCATCGCTCGGCCAGTACCCGGAACTTCGGTGTACCGTGCCGGACGAGGACCCGAGTTTCTGGTCGGTGTGTCTCGGCGCCGAAGAAACGTACGGGTTCATCGATGCGCTCCTCGATCAACTCGCCGAGCAATTCCCCAGTGACATCGTTCACGTAGGTGGCGACGAGTGGACATTCCACTACAGCTGGGAGGATTGTGAGGTGTGTCAGGAACGGATGGACGCAGCCGAACTCAAGGATATTCAAGAGCTCTTCGTCGACTATCTTCAGCGAGTCCACGAGATTCTCACCAGCCACGACCGAAGAATGATGGTGTGGAACGAGGAAATCGATATCACACGCTCACCTGATCTTCCGGAGGACGTCCAAGTTCAGTTCTGGCGGTGGACTCGCGGGCGGATGGAGGAAAACGCCCTCCAGCAATGGGCGGAGGCGGGCAATGACGTCGTGAACTCCTATCTCCAGGGGACATACATCGGCGTCCAGATGACCGAGGAGACCGCCAGGCGATGGTCGCCGACGAGCTGGCCGCCCGTGACCGATGACGTCAGCCAACAGATTTGCGGCGGAGAACTCCCGGCCTGGAACGGATGGGGGGATCAAAGTTGGGAAGACTACGGGGTCCGAGCAATGCCTTCGGGCATGGCAATATTCGGTGATCGGGTGTGGAACGGTGATACGATCGATGACCCAGAGAGGTTTAACCGGGCAGTGCAACGTCAGGTGCTCGGCCCAGCAGTCCCGGCAGATCTCGATATTTTTGAGGAACTCGGGAGCTCGATATTCCCGCTGCATCCCATGCGTGGTGGCGAATTGGCTCACCTCTGGAAATCCCTCGACGGTTGGTCGGTTTCTGAGGCAGTAGAGCAGTACAGATATACGGCCGAGCAGCTATCCCAAATCTGTCAAAGCGAAAATACGGTCTTTTCCGATGCGAGCGCGTACGTTGACGCGCTCGAATGGCTGATGGAATCCGCGACACGAGAACAACGAGGCGTGTCCAGGCGTCCTGCCCCCGATGAAATGACATGACCTCGTGAACGCCCACAGCCCATTTTGGTCGGCCTGCAGCCATTAGCTTCTGCCCGACCCAGAGACAGAAACTGCGCCAATACCGCTCGCCCGTCCGGTAGGCCGGACAAATCTCACACGTGCTTTCCGAGTGTGGGCCAGTGCCGGCCTCCACAGGTGGTGATCCGGAAAACGCTCACCAACCGAGATGGGAGACGAGATGCGGTCGGATCCATTAACACTGCGTTAGTGGCGATCCACGTCGGGGATTCAATTAATCGGTAAGCCCTCCGCTGATGAATACAGGCGTATTATGCCATGGTCACCGTGTGACGGAATCTCATCACGGTAGAGCGGATGCATGAACCGTAGATACCTTTTTCTCGTGGCGGGTAAGCGCTCTGTTCATGAGTTCGTTACCGTACGATCACGATTTCTCACCCGCAGACTGGACCGCGGATGAGCTATCGTGTGCGATGGAATCCACTGACGTCCTCTCATCACTCCCCGCATATGAAGATGACCGGGAGTGGACGAATATTCGAGAAGATCCAGCGTGCAGTGGCGTCGTTGATGACTTGGTCGACGATGCAGAGGAGATACTGGAGACAGATATTCCGGGATATCCAGCTAGCCTGTATCTAGACTACTCCCGTGTTCCAGGAATGTCTCAACGGGCCGTTATGCAGCCGACACTCGATCGAGCCAGAAGGCTGAGCGTGGTGGCGCTCGCAGAGTGCTTCGAGCGTGATGGTAGATTCCTTGATGCGATCCTCGACCATGCCTGGGTCCTCTGTGAGCAACGGACGTGGCTGCATCCCGCGAACCTCTCTGACGACGAGAACTCCAACGGGTTGCCAGTCACTGTCTCTCCCGATCGCCGAAACGTAGCGCTTCGTCCGGCCGGGATCGCGAAGACACTGGCAGAGATCGACTACGTGTTCGGTGATTTGCTCCACCCGGCCCTTCGCGAGAACATTCGAAAGGCGGTTCACCACCACGTCATCGATCCATATCTGGCCCGTGATGATTTCTGGTGGATGCAATCACCCGCGAACAACTGGAACGCGGTCTGTAATGCTGGAAGCGCGATGGCCGCCAGTTATTTTTTGGATGACCGTGAACTCGTTGCGGAGGTTCTCGTCAATGCCGCGCACAACATCGAACGATATATTCAGGAGTTCGACTACGATGGCTGTACTCCCGAGGGAATCGGGTACTGGAATTACGGTTTCAGGAATTACACCCAACTGGGCGAGCACATCGAGACACGAACAGGGGGAGCGTATTCCCTTATCGAACCTTCAATCATCAGAGATATAGCCCAGTTCCCGATACGAATACGACTGAGTGAGGGAAAATATCCCGCATTTTCTGACGCTGCCGAAAACGCATACGTGGATCCATTCACCACGTGCTGGTTGGGGCATCGACTCGACCTTCCTGGCCTTGCAGCGATGGGAAAGCGGGCAATAACGGAAGCGTCGGGCGGACGATTTTCTGACACCATTCGGGATTTGGTATGGGCCGCACGAACACCGTTGGAATGGAGCGTTCCCCGCCCGGCAAATAGCCACCACCTCCGCGGAACGGATTGGTGGATTGCCCGAGCTGAACCCGACAATCCTGATGGGGTCGTCGTGGCTGCAAAAGGGGGCCACAACGGCGAATCACACAACCATAATGATGTTGGTACCTTCGTGTTTCACGCAAGAGGAGAGTCTTATATCACCGATCTTGGTGCCCCGGTTTACGATAACGAGTTCTTCGGTGAGAAGCGATACGAATTTCTCGCCGCGAGATCGTTAGGCCACAACGTTCCGTTTGTGTCCGATTGTGAACAAGCAGCTGGTGAGGAATTGGCGGCGGAGTTTATCGACTACACTGATAACGGGTCAAATTCCAGCTTCTCCCTTGATCTGTCTGGCTGCTATCCCAGTGAAGCCAACATATCAACACTCCGACGAAGGTACGATCTGCATCGAGAGGAAAATCTGCTAACCATCGAAGACACAGCGCGAATGGGTGGAAACCCTGACGAATTGGATTCGGTACTGATGTCGTACAATCCGATCACAACTGCCGACATTGGATTTAGTATTGAAGGATCGTCGGGGAAAGCAGTCGTGGAAGTAGAAAACGGGACGAATCTTCGCGTGGAGCGGCTCGAAGGCACCATCGACAAATCGGAGAGCGATGACGTAGAAGAGAACTACCCTGACGTGTGGCGCGCTAGAATTACAGGCGTACCAAGTGACACCGCGGACACCGTCGTCTCATACACGATCCAACTCGAATCCTGAGTCCTTCGGAGAGGCTTACCCACTGGGAGGGACCCACACTTGATAAGATCAATCAGTAAAAGCCGGACAACGTCGCTGAAAGCGGGCAGCCGAAACACACCCGGTAGGCGACGGGCCAAGAATTACACTCGCATGGCAAAGGTGAAAGGTTGATGTCCGCTCCTGTGATGGATTTCGTCGGTATCCGATGGGCTGATCACACCCAAATATGATATGTGATACATAGTATCTCACAGGCACCCTCTCGTAACGTAAGACCGGTATATTTGGACATCCAATCGCAGTACCATTGTCCCACTCACAATCTCCCAATATTACGTCACTAAGCAGATGAACGTAGGACCCCATACACAACCGTCGCAAACCTCAGCCAAAATCATTATATTCTACCGAAGTTCTTCTTTTTTGCATGGGCTACTATTTGGAACGGATTGGTCAGGCAATTATTACATTTTGGGCTGCCATTACCATCACCTTCATACTGTATCGGCTGATGCCAGGCGGACCAGTCGAATCGATGCGCAATCAATTGATGGAGGAGGCAGCGATGGAGGGGGGAGAAATCGACATGGATCGGATCAATCGGTTAGTGGAATTACATACCGGAGTGAATCCGGATCAACCGATCCACATCGCGTACGTTGATTATCTTATGGATATTGTACTATATCAAGACTTTGGCCGTTCTATTTGGCGGAATGAACCGGTATTCGATGTGCTCTGGGCAGGCATGCCGTGGTCAGTTTTCGTAAGTTTCTATGGGTTGTTACTGGGATTCACGGCGAATGTATTGCTGGGGGCATTAATGGCGTGGTGGGAGAACACCCGCTTCGATAATTGGAGTTCAATTATCGCGACGTTCTTGAATTCGGTGCCATACTATGTCGGTGCTATTCTCTTCCTTGCAGTGTTCGCTTTCCAGCTTGGAGTCCTACCCCGCGGAGGTCGATACAACGAACATCTTGATCCAGGGTTCCATTTACCCTTCATGTTTAGCGTCATCGAACACGGCATTCTTCCCATTGCTACCGGTTTCATCGTTGGATTCGGTGGCGGCGCGCTGGCCATGCGAGGGAATTCGATCCGCATCCTCGGATCGGATTATTTGCGGGTTGCGCAGCTTCGGGGCGTTAGCACGGCTCGTATCGCGACACGATATGTAACACGGAACGCAATCTTGCCACTTTACACCGGCTTGATGATTGGGATATCCGCAATCTTTAGCAGCTCGATCATCATGGAGCTCATCTTCACCTATCCGGGTGTCGGTTGGTACACTTGGGGTGCGCTTGAGGGAAGGGATTACCCGTTGCTTATGGGTATTTTCTTGTTCTACACCTTTGTGACGATACTCGGGATACTCATCGCGGATTTAACGTACGGATATATCGATCCACGGGCAGGCACGGAAGGAAGACAGGAGGCATACTAACATGAGTACAGACGCCCAAGAACCGCGAACGGACGGTGGCCATGCCCTGTTCGGGCCGATGGCGACAGGAGGAGAAGCGTCTACTCGTCGAGAACGGGCATATCGGCTGTACGATATCTACGTCTACGCACCCGCCTCAATCATGTGGAACAACTGGCGGGCACAGGTGGGGACGTTCCTCATTCTCTTTTTCGTTGCTATGGGGACGATCGGCGTCCACATCTATCCGGAGCCCACATACGGCCTTGCTGACCCATACATCGGACTTTTCGAAAGTTGGGAATACCCATTAGGGACGGATCGAGCCGGCCGACCAATCGATCGACAAATTGTCCACGCAACGCCCCCCATGCTTCAAATGGCCCTGGCTGGCGCGATTTTCGCTGTCGGGGTCGCTGTGGTCGTCGGGGTAACCTCCGGCTTCAAAGGTGGCAAAGTCGATCGGATGCTGATGACTGCTTGCGATGTCATGATTTGCATCCCTGGTCTTCCGCTGGTGATCGTCCTTGCGGCAATCTTCGAGCCTCGAAGTCCCTTCGTTGTGGGCGTGATCCTGGCGATCGACGGGTGGCCCGGGTTGGCAAGAGCGCTTCGATCACAGGTGTTGACGATTCGAGAATCCGGATACGTCGAGGCCCAGCGCGCAATGGCCGTGGACCAAGGAACGATTATCAGGAAGGACATTACCCCGCAACTGATGCCGTACATTCTCATTAATGCGGCCCAGACGATGCGCGCCGTCATCTTCGAGTCCGTTGCGTTGTATTTCCTCGGGATTCTCCCATTCACTGTCACGAATTGGGGAGTCATGATGAACCTCGCATACACCCAGGGTGGGGCGTTATCGAATCTCGGGCGAGCTGGGCACTGGCTGTTTGCACCGATGCTGGCGTTGATATTGTTCTCGTTCGGACTCGTCTTGTTTGCGCAGGGGATGGACAGTGTGTTCAACCCGCGGATACGAGCACGCCATGCAAAGACGGTTACGACGGACGAGGAGAGTGGTCAGATGGTATAGAGTTGGCCCCAGCCTCACTGATCGCACCGGTGCGCCCAGTGAGCTACTCGATGTTCGGTAGCAGAAACTTGTCCACTATGTCATGAATAAATTTAGCAACCCCCGAGTTCTCAAATGAAGAAAAATCTCCTCGGCTCTTGCCGGACTAGCCCGTATGGATATGTGTTGCCGCATTGCCGGTTCGCAAACATTGCCCGACAGTACACGACGCGAATCCTCATACCATGTCCGATCTCACGTGTTTCATTGCTGAGGTCCCATCACCATAGCCTGACGGGTTGGACCGGCGAGAGATATGTCCATCTTGCGGATTTACCGTATACGTATGCATCCTCCTGTAATAGCGTCAATTAAAATACAACATTCGTCCCTCATGAACAATAATATTCATATACGTTTGTGTACTGGACCCTGTATGGCACGCAACTCGCGGCCACTGATTGACCGATCCAAAACAACCCGCCGCCGAATCCTGAGCGGATCAGGAGCCGCAATGGTAGCCGGGTTGAGTGGTTGTCTTGGCGACGACGAAGAAGACGATATTGACGACTTGATTGGGGATGAAGATGTCGATGATGTCCCGGACGTCGACCCCGAGGAAGGTGTAATCACATCTCTCCAGGGTCGACTTCCAAGCGAAATTCAGTTCAATCCCTGGGCCATTCACTACCCGCCCACATTTGCGAACTGGACGTACGACGAGGGAGCGAAAACGTATCTTGGCGGACGAGTCGAGATGATGGGTATCGATGACTTTCACTACGACCCCGATACCCCTTCTGTCGATGTGATCCTTCGCGACGACATCGTATTCTGGAACGGCGATCAGTACACGTCTCGAGATCTCTGGACGTATGACGAGTTCAGCCGCCAACTCGCGCCGGAAGCGTCCGAGTACGAATCGATCGAAATGATCGACGATCTGACGGTACGATACAGCTTAAAAGAACAACGGAATCCCTCAATCATCGAGCGTGCCGATCTCCACAATCAACTGGAACGTCATCACGAGACCTGGGAGCCGTGGCTGGAGCAGCTTGAGGATGCCGATACCCAGGAGGAAATTGATCAACTCGAGGTAGATCTAACGGAGTTTACCATCCCACTCGAGGAATTTGTGGACCGCGGGCTGGGAACGAGTGCGATGTACATCGAATCCAACGATGACTGGACGGATACTGACGTGTTCTTCCAACCGAATCCGCACCATCGCGCCTATGACGACATTGAATTGGAGGGTCTCAGGCTGATCGTTGCAGAGGGCGCCGCCGCAGATCAACTCATCGTAAACGGTGACATCGACTTCGGTGAGGGGACCTTCGATCCTCGACACGAAGGTGCCGCCCCCGAACGTCTCCAGAACGTCAACCAGTATCCCGGCATGTGGATGTGGCATATGCAAATCACCCACGACCACACGGAAGCCCTCGGAAACGTGTGGGTGCGCCGGGCGATGGCTGCGGTTATCGACACGACACTCGTCACATCCCACAAAGAAAAAGGATTCCCGATCGACGTCTGGACAGGGATGGACACGGAGTCCACGGAAGAGTTCGCCGGCGATCTAATGGACGATTTCATCGATTACAAACCCCAGGAGTCCGACTGGGACCTGGCGGATGAATTCCTCGAACAGGGTGGCTACACCCGTGAAGACGGGACAATCTATGGTCCTGATGACGAAGAGATCGAGGAGATTGATTGTATCGCTCAAGAGGGAGAAGTCTATTTCATCCCGATGGAATCGGCCTACGAGCAGCTTTCGGCGTATGGTTTCCCGATCGACTTTACGGTCATGGACCGGGACCTGGCGATCGAGCGATACTCCGGAGATGCCGACTTCGGATTGACAAATGAGAGTCACTACGCAGGCGCAACGATGCACCCGATCATGTACTTCCGACCGTACCACATCTTCGGGTATTACCTTGCTGATGCGGAGACCGAGGACGATGTGTCCTCGTGGCTCGATGATGGACTGGAGTACTCACCGTTCAACGGCAAACCGCTACGGCCGGAGATACCAGTCGAAGTCGGCCGAAGGGATCTGGACGGGGATACCAAAGAAGTGAACGTTTGGGACGCGTACCACGAGGTTCGATCAACTGCCGACCCAGATCGTGAACGCGAACTCATGCGAGATCTCGCGGTAATGTACAATTTCCACCTACCGAGCATTAGCCTCATGCTCCGTGAGGAAGGCCAGTGGGGTAACACCGAGGACTACAGTTGGCCGGAGCCGGAAGTGATGCAAACGTACCGCGGTGGGTTCTTAGCCATCAAGCACGGCCACGTTAATCCGGTGTAGCACCTGCATTTGGCCACTCACGAGAACGGGGTTAGATCGGGAAGTTCGAGATATCTCGAGTTCGATCCGCAGGCTCCACGAATCACGGCAGTCAAGACCAAGCAAGAAAATTATGCAATCATGACAACGCGCGAGCAAGCGACGAACTACCAACATCTCCAAACGCGTGCTGAGGACGATGTCATCCTGGAGATTCGCAACGCAAGCGTACGGTTTGACATGGACCGAGGAAGCGCACGGGTGTTAGATGATGTGAACATGGATATCTACCGCGACGAGCTGCTGGGAATTGTCGGTGAGTCCGGTAGCGGAAAGTCTATGTTCGCTTCCGCGATATTGGATGCCGTCGTCGAACCTGGGATCCTCCAGGGCCAGATTATCTACCATCGGAAAGAAGGTGAGCCGATCGACATTCTGCAGCTAGAGCCTGATGAACTGCGGAGGCTTCGGTGGGATGAGATCTCGATGGTGTTCCAGGGCGCAATGAGTTCGTTCAATCCCACAATGACTGTCAGAGGCCATTTTGAAGAGACAATTCGTGCTCACGGCGCTGATATGGGAGAACGAATGAGCCACGTTCGGCATCTGCTTTCGGAATTGTACCTCGAACCGGAGAGAGTACTCGATGTCTATCCGCACGAGCTATCAGGAGGGATGAAACAGCGCGCACTCATTGCACTCTCTCTCGTGTTAGACCCGGAAGTGCTAATCATGGACGAGCCAACAGCAGCACTTGATCTCCTGATGCAGCGGTCGATACTTAGCCTTCTCTATGACCTCCAACAGACGTACGATCTCACAATCGTCTTCATAACCCATGATCTGCCGCTTGTTGCTGGCATCGCGGATAGACTGTCCGTGATGTATTCATTCCAGTTCGTTGAAGTAGGAGAAAGTGAAGAAATTATCCGGAATGCGGCACATCCATACACACGCGCGTTGTTAAAATCAGTACCAAGTATCGACACACCCCTCGATGAAATGAGTCATATCGAAGGGGAAAGTCCAGACCCGGTAAACATCCCGGCAGGATGTTCGTATCATCCGCGGTGCCCGATCGCGACATCGATTTGTGTCGAACAAGATCCGGAGTTTTTCGAAGTGGATGAGGACCACTGGGCCGCGTGTTTCCATTGGGAGGAAGCAGCCGACGCAGTCGAATATTCCATTTCCTCAGGGGAGTTAACGGCTGAAGACGTTACGGTCGAGCCCGACGAAGAGGATGATTCAGGATGAGTAGTAAGGAACCAGTCATCTCGCTCGAGAACATCGAGGTGCATTTCGAACTTGGAGGGTTCATCGATAAACTTCGCTCGGACGTTGATACCGTTAAAGCGGTTGATGGCGTCTCCTTAGAGATCGGTGAGAATGATGTCGTCGCGTTGGTCGGGGAGAGTGGTTGCGGGAAAACCACCCTCGGAAAAACGGCTGTGGGCCTCCAACGACCGACGGGAGGTGCGATCCGCTACCGTGGTCAAGACATCTGGGAGACAAAGGACAGTCGACGCTCTGTTGGCGACTACGAATTCGAAGAAATCCGTCGCTCCTTGCAAATTATCCACCAGGACCCGGGCAGTTCGTTAAACCCACATCGGACGGTAATGGGTCAACTTGTCGACCCGATCAAAAAGTGGTATCCCGAGATGAATCCGGGGCAACGGGAGGAAAACCTGTTCGAGTTACTCTCGCGAATGGGAATGAAACCTCCTGAGGATTACGCGAACCGGTACCCACACCAACTTTCAGGAGGTGAACAACAGCGCGTTGCACTCGGACGAGCTCTAATGCTAGAGCCTGACCTCGTCTTGGCTGATGAGGCGGTTTCCGCGCTTGACGTTTCATTGCGAGTCGAGATGATGGACCTCATGCTAGAGCTACAGGATGTCGTAAACACGTCGTACTTATTCATCTCACACGATCTTGCGAATGCCAGGTATCTCGCCGGTCGGGCGGACGGATATATCGGGGTTATGTATCTCGGGAATATCGTGGAGATCGGCCCTGTTGATCAAATCATCAACGATCCACAACATCCGTATACGCAGATTCTCCGTTGGGCGACGCCTCAGTTGAACCCCGATCTCGCCAAAAAGGCACACGAACAGGAGATACCGGTCCGAGAAGTCGATATTCCAGATCCGATCGATCCACCAAGTGGATGTCACTTTCATCCCCGGTGTCCGCAAGCTCGGGCCATCTGTGCCAAAGAGGAGCCGGAGTTGATCGATCCGGTCGGCGAGGGGACTCGAGCTGCTTGTTATCGAGCTGACGACAATCACGAATATTGGAACAGTCCGTCAATTGATGACGTCGAGGAAGAGCTGACCGTTAATCCGTAACAATGCAAATGGAGAGACCTACATTGACCGAAAAGCGGTTTTCAGACGCATACGATTGGACAGATCAAACCGGCGAATACCAAGGCGAAATCAGCGTTGGGATCACAGTCAACATCCAACAATGGCAGGAAGCGAGGACCCCGTCATATCTTCGTAAAGGCTTAAGTAATAACTCGAGATGTGATAGCTCATGAGCCTTGGTCAACGTGCAAGAGACGTTCCGGGCGTTGATAGGGGCTTAAATGCGCTCGCGACGCTCCTTGAACGGATTACGAACACGATATGGTCGTTTAGCGCCACTCTTGGCGTCATATTTGTCCTCATTGGCCTGCTATTTCTCGACGGAGTGTGGGCAGGACTCTTCGGGATCTTTGGCGGTAGTTTCATTCTCATGGCGATCCTGGGTGTCGCCAGTATTCGATTGTTGCGCTGGCGTTATGACGACAGGTGACGCTCTCTCCGCAGTAAACGGCGGAGTTTTCCACAAGTAAAGGCTTGCTTATGTGAGAAATTTGCGGTGTAGCACTCCCGATGGGTTACTGGCAGTGCCACGTCACCCTTACCCTTCCTCCGACGTGAGACGGGAGGTCGATGGTTATCTGCTGGTTCCCGCACCCTGCTCGTCTGATGGAAGTGGTGGCCTTCTTCACTGAAAGGGCAATTCCAACAACGGCTCATTGGCATATGCGGGTATACTGCTTCGGTAGCGTCTAGTTCATTATCACTGGAGCGCGAGGTGTTCCTGCTCAGCACCGCTCGGTGCGGCAGCGAAATTCACCTTACCTCCTCACAGTGTACCACGAGTGTGCCTGAACGCTCAACTACCGAATGGGTAGCGATCGGTTTTTTAACCCGTTGACGCTTTACATTAGTGCTGCCGGTACCTCAATGATTATACGTGCAGCATAAGGTTCGACATGAGATGACACCGACACAGACACATCCTGAGATGCCTACAGTAGCAGAAACGTGGTCAACACGACGATGATTCCCAGCAAGGGGGACGAAAATTCGACAGTGATGTTTGAGCATTCCGGGAACGAGCTTTCGAACCGATACAGACGTATCATCGAACAATGGCTACCTGTCGGGGTTGAGCAGTTCGAGGAGTGGAAGGACCGACCGAACTGTGGACACTTTTTCAGCGGTTGCCATTGGTACGGAGGTGAAACAATGGCGGGTGCGTTGACTTGCGCGACTGCAGCAGCTGCCCCGAAGTATGATTCCGAACGAACGGGCATCTCGCGCACAACCCTCCGTGAGATGGCACTCGGAGGGCTTCGCTATCTCTGTTTTACACACGACACGGGCCCCGAAGAATGCGTACGGCCGGAAGAGGGCCTCGGCCGACCGGAAAACTGGGGAACGAAATGGGGCGAACGAGGCAAGGGATTTTTCAAAGAAAGTCAGTGTGGCAGTACCATTGCAGGCATGGCAATCATCGCCGAATTGCTCGGTGATCTGGTTGACGAAGAGACCCGAGGTATGCTCCAAACAGTCCACGAGGACTATGCGAATAGGTTCGGGGAAATGACGCCCAAAAGCGGCGTCTATTATGACACCCAAATGGAGGAGAACGCCTGGACGTCATACGGGCTGGCTTCGACGGTCCTCCTTCTTCGTGAACACTCAGACCGGGAGACCTGGGAACAAACGCTTCGCAAATGGATGTTTTCAACAGCGGCGACCCCCCAAGACGCCCATAACGATGCGTCGATCGGATC
>SKQO01000007.1 GCA_007118975.1 Halobacteriales archaeon
GGAACCGGCGGAACCGGCGGAACCGGCGGAACCAGCAGATGAGCCCGAAGAACGGGTCGAACCTGAGGAACCGTCGTTCCCCGAGCCGGCTCCAACAGAACCAGAACACACGGAGGCACCTGCCGTGGACGACGACACCGGACTGTTGTTCTTCTCGATCGGCTATCCCTCCGAGGGCGGGATCAAACCCCCGTTGATCGGGGCAGTGTTGTTTCTTTTCGGGTGGTTGATCATTCCGGCCCTGGTTGCCGCCGGGTACTTCGTGGCGGTCGCCCGAGCCGCTGCGACGGGTGAGCCGAACCCACCGCAATTCGAGGACTGGGAAGAGATGCTCGTCGAGGGAGTCGTGTTGGTTCTGGTGTTCATCCCGCTCGGATTCGTGTGGGCGATCCTGGCGGTCGCGACGATGGAGCTCAGCGTGGCGCTTTACCTCATCGTCCTCCTGGCGGGCTACTATCTCTTCCCGGCAGTCTTCGTCAACTACGCGGTGGAGGGCCACTGGAAGGCCGCCTACGACGTGAGTGCGATCAAGGAACTGATCACGTCCGTCGAGTGGTTCATCGGCTGGCTGCTCTACACCTTCGTGATCAACGGCATCGGCGCCATCGTGGTGGTGGTGCTGATGGTGCTCTCGCTGATCACCATCATCGGGTGGATCATCATCTGGCCGCTGATCTTCTTCTACTGGTACGCCATCGATGCTGCCCTGTGGGGTCGGGTCTACCGTCGCATCCACGAAGCCTAGGTCACGCCCGCCCACGGCGATGACCACCCTACGATCAGCTGTCATCATGCGTGGTCGAGGGCGACTGGCCTGCCACTGCGTTCGAGGGGTACGGACGTCCCTGGGAACGATACGACTCCCAACGGCACCGGGCATTGATTTCGTATCGGGATCGTGATGGCACCCACCAACGCGCCGCGGTTGTACTCGATTTCGCTCGCTCTCCTCGCGTGTTCGTGACGAGATCTGCTGAAAACACGTGCCATGGGGTTCGCCTCGAACGATTACAAGTTGGACAGCGACCACGAGCGAAGAACACGCGGTCAAAGCCCGGCCAGTCGGTGGGCGATACGGGATGACTAGACCGTCATCGATCCGCTGGGACTTCAGGCCGAGGCCATTTCTCGCTCGAGATCGCGAAGGGCCTCGATCCGATTTTCCGTTGGTGGGTGCGTGCTCGCGAGCTTCCCGATGAATCCCCTCCGGATCGGGATGATGAAGAACGCGTTCATTTCCGCTTGCTCCCGGAGGTCACGATCCGGTACTTGGTCCATGCGGCCCGAGATCTTCATGAGCGCCGAGGCCAGCGCGGCGGGTTTGCCGGTGATCGCCGCTGCACCGCGGTCGGCACTGTACTCGCGGTACCGAGAGAGCGCCCGGATCAGGAAGAAGCTGATCACCCAGACGACCAGGGACACGAGAATGGCGACCCATACCGGGGCGGAGTTTCGGTTGTTCCCCCCGAACAGCCAGCCCCAGCGAACGATGATAAACGCGATCGAGGCCAGAAACGACGCGATCGTCATGACCATCACGTCCCGGTTTTTGATGTGTGCCAGCTCGTGGGCGACGACACCTTCGAGTTCGTCCTGATCGAGCGTCCGCATGAGTCCGTCCGTGACACAGACTGTCGAATTCCGCTGGTTTCTCCCGGTCGCGAACGCGTTCGGTACGTCGCTCCGGGCGACAGCGACTGTTGGTTTCGGCAGGTCTGCCTGGCGCGAGAGTCGGGTCACCATGTCGTGAAGGCCCGGATACTCGTCCGGTTCGACCTTCTTGGCACCCATGCTCCGGAGGGCCAGCTTGTCGCTGAAGTAGTACTGTCCGAGCGAGAACAATCCGATCATGATAATGACGCCCATCATGTCCATCCCGTAGGCCACCAGTGCGCCGATAAAGACGATATAGAGGCCAAACAGGAGAAACATCGTCAGGGCCATCCTGGACCGGAGTCCCCAGTCCGTGCTCCACTGCATATCTGACGTTGAGGACCCTCACGATCTTAGACCCGTCGCCTCGGGATCGTCGTGGCGTTTAACCCGGCGTAGCGGGTAGCTGGTACAATGAGCGAAGCACGCACCTTCTGTCCCGAGTGTGGCGATCCGCTCGCGGCAGGGGAGGCGCTGGCCCGCCCGGACCGCGATGCCCCGGGACGGACTGGGATCTGTCGTTCCTGCTTCTTCGAACGGTTCGATCTCGTGTCGCTCCCCGAGGAGGTGACGGTCCGTGTGTGTACGCAATGTGGGGCCGTCCACCGAGGCAACCAGTGGGTCGACGTCGGCGCGAAGGATTACACTGATGTCGCCATCGAGGAGGTCGCAGACGCAATCGCCGTTCACCGGGCGGCCGAAGCGGTCGATTGGGGTGTCGAACCCCGCCAGCAAGACCCGAACACGATACGCCTCCTCGTGGGAGTACGGGGGCTGGTTCACGACGAGCCACTCACCGAGGAACAGGAGGTGACCGTGCGGATTGCTCGCGAAACGTGTCGACGGTGTGGCCGGATCGCCGGCAGCTCGTTTGCCGGTACGATTCAGGTCCGCGGCAGTAATCGGGAGCCGACACACGAAGAGACGGACCGGGCGATCGCGATCGCTCACGAGGTCGTCGACGAGCTGACGGCTGCCGGAAACCGAGACGCGTTCGTGACGGAGGTCGTGGAACGTCCGGAGGGCGTAGACATTCGGGTCTCGACGACGAACATCGGCGCCAAGGTGGCAAATCAACTCACCCGGGAATTCGGCGGCGCCTACGAGACTTCGGAAACGCTGGTGACGGAAGACGGCGACGGGCAGGGTGTCTATCGGGTCACCTACGCGGTTCGATTGCCCCAGTTTACTCCCGGCGACATCATCGATCCGGGTGACGGGGACGGTGCAGTGCTGGTTCAACGATCAATGAACCACGTGAAAGGGCGTCGGCTGGCCACCGGTGAGCGGTTCGAACACGCCGAGGCACCCGACGAGTCCTTCTCGCTCGTCGGGCATCTCGATGATGCCAAGGAAACGACGCTGGTAACCGTTGAGGACGACCACGCGATCCAGGTGCTCGATCCGGATAGCTACGAGCCGAAGACGATTCCACGACCCCCGGATGTCGACGTGACGGGTGCCGAAGTCCAGGTCGTACGAGCCGATCGAGGCCTGTTCGCGCTTCCCGCGTCGATCACGACCGATGAGATCGATGGATAAGACCCCATTAGCGGTCGTGGTAGCCAAGCTCGACGCGGACGACGTCATCACCGCCCTCAAGCAGGAAGGACGCTACGACAGCGACCGTCGGATCGTCGAACACGATGCGGACCACCTCGAACTACCGGTCGCGGCGCCACCGGACGAGACATCCGTTCGTGACCTGATCGAACAGCCCGATCCGCCGTGGCGGGTACGGGATCTCGCGGATCGATTGCGGGCTCGAGGGTGGTCACCCGCGGAGATCGACGCGGTGCCACGGAGCTGGGGCGTGATCGGCTCGATCATCGTCGGAAAATTTGCGGACTGTCCCCGGCCACACATCGTCGGCGAGGAGCTGCTCGCACTCCACGGAAACGCCCACACGGTGCTTTCGATCGAGGGAATCGGCGGGGCCCATCGGATTCCGGATGTTAGCGTCGTCGCAGGCGAGGGGAAGACCAACACGGTCCACGTTGAGCATGGAACCGAATACGCGATGGATCTCTCGGAAGTCATGTTCTCCCCGGGCAACCAGGCAGAACGCGTCAGGATGGGGGAACTCGTGGGGTCGGGGGAGACCGTCTTCGACATGTTCGCCGGGATCGGCTACTTCGCGCTCCCGGTTGCCAGGGCCGGCGCATCGGTGACGGCAACTGAACGGAACCCGACCGCATTCACGTACCTGCAGGAAAACGTCGAACGAAATGATGTAAGCGACCTGGTCACGCCCGTGTTAGGAGACTGTCGGGACGCGGATGTGACGGCCGACCACATCATCATGGGACACTACGATGCGCTCGCATATCTCGAGTCGGCGATCACTGCCGTCAGACCGGGCGGAATCTTGCACGTGCACGATGTCGCACCCGCGAATGACCCCTTCGCCGACATAGAGCAGGCCCTCGACGAACTTCTAGCAGGCGGGGTATCCCGGACCACGCTTCACCGCCAGGTCGTCAAATCACACAGCCCCGGATTGGAACACGTCGTCATCGATGTGCAGATTGGGTAAGGTGGGTCGTCACCACAGAAGCTTTCAGCGACGGCGTACTATCCGTTTTATGGACAGCCAACAACTCGTGGCCATGTTCCTGGTGGGGCTCATGGTATTTTCCATGATCGCCTACGCCTCGCTGCTCATCTAGCCGGCCTACCCGTCCCACACGTCGCGCAAGGGGTGTCCGCCGGTCGAGTTGTCCGGCTGGGGATCGGGTGCCGAGGGTGAGGTACTATTCATCTGGCCCGCACTCCCTTTGGTTACCGTCTCGCCCACACTACCGTCGAGTTCCGGAGTTCCCATGGCGGCAACCTGTTCTTCGAACCAGTCGGGCATGACGTCTCGCGTGCGTTCGAATACCTCCAGAATGCTCTCATCGAGGATGTATGTCGATCCGTAATCCTCCGGACTGCGCACAACGCGGCCGCAGGCCTGAATGATCGTGCGGAGGGTAGTCCGGTAGTACCAGTCCCACTCGCCCCGTTCCAGTCTCGTCGCAACGCTCGCGTCGCCAGCGTTCGGGAACGGTGCTTTGCACAGGACCTGCCACCGCGCGAGCTCGCCGTCGAGATCAAGCGCTTCCTCCATCTTGACCGAGAGGAACACGGAAGCATCCGCCCGCGACTTCCACGCATCTAGTGCGGCATCACGGTTCGCCCGCGAGTGTCCTGCAAGCCGGTCACCCAGCCCCGCCCGGTGTAGCCGTTCTTCGATTTCCGCCTGGATCGCATACGAGTGACAGTGGACGATCCCTTTCTCGTCGGAGTGGGTCGCCATGATCGAGGCGACCGTTCGCCCCAGTGCCGGAAGCGTGCGCTCCCGGGCAGTCATCGTCATTTTGCCGACGGTGGCATCGAACAGCCGTCGGTGCTCGAGTGGAAACGTGTGCGGTACCTCGATCCGGCGGACTTCCGAGGGGTCCAGACCCACCCGGCGGCAGAACCCGTCTTTATCGAGGATCGTGGCCGAAAGAAGTGCGAAATGCTCGCCGCGGTCCCAGACGGTGCGCGAGAGAAACCGACCGGGTTCCAGGGGCTTGATCCGAACCGATCCCGGTTCGCCCTCGTCGGTCATCTGCTGATCGACGATCCAGTTTCGCGCCCGGCTGGGGTCTTGACAGGCGGAATGGAACCACTGCAACTCGCCGACGAGGTCTTCGAGTCGATCCCTGGTTGCGACTTCACCCTCGGTGAGTGACTCCTGAGCGGCGAACTCCTCGAGCGTTCCCCGAGCCCGACGAAGGATGTTCTCCGCGAAACGCGCCGCCGCCGGCAGGTCGTCCTCAACGGTCGGAACGTCCAGTTCACTCCAGAAGGGAACCGTCCGGCCCGACACCTCGATCGTGGCATAGAGCTCTGCCCACGACGCCAGGCCGTGGGCCTCGTCGATCACCACCACGTCGCGCGGCCCGAACACGGTCGAACCAGCCGTTTGCATGAAATAGGCGAGCGTCATGCCAGCGATCTGGCGGTTGCTCGCGATTGATCGATCGGAGAAGTACGGGCACCGGTGTACGCGATCGCAGTCGTAACCGTCGATGCGGGCACAGGGTGCACGGTCGACTGGCGTGTCGGTTTCTCCGGGCAGGATACAACGATAGTTTCGTTTGCCACGGATCACCGAAACATCCTCGAGCAGTGGGTCGGCGGCCACCGCATCGAGCTGTGAGACCTGGGGCGTCGTATAATACGCACCCGCTGCTCGCGTGGCGTCTTCCTCGTCGGCACGCCGCGCACAGCCGCAGATGGCCCTGGCCAGCAGCGATTTGCCGGACCCCGTCGGTGCACACACCAGCACCACGCGCGCACCCTCTTCGAAGGCGTCGCGGATGTCGTCGAGGGCTTCTCGCTGATTGCCACGGTATCCGGGCGCGGGGAAAGCATCGTGAATCCGCTCCGGGCGCACAACGATTACGGGGGGTCCGTGATGCTAAAGCCTCCGATCCGGGGGCGAAACCTCCACGAACGATCATTGCGAGGGGGCCACCCACACAACGCTTTGGTGGGAGATGCTGTAGCCGGGCGATGTATAGCGACACAGCACAAGAGTGCCCAAGGTCTCGGCGAGACGGACGTTATCGGGGCTTACGTGTAGGACGGAGGCATCGACGGAATTCCCGTCGAGAAGCTCACACACCTGTGCTACGCCTTTGCAGACATCGAGGATGGCGTGATCGACGAAGATGATTCGCACGTTGACGAGAGGGCGGCGCTGAAAGAGGAGCGTCCCCACCATCGTGTGACCGCCTCCGTCAGCCGGGTGGAACCGGTGCGAGGGGTTTTCGGAGATGGCCGCGACGCAGGCTGCTCAGGATCGATTCACCGAGGACGCGGTCAGATTCCTCCGCAATCATAATCTCGATGGAATCGATTACGATTAGGAGTTCCCGACGCGCGAGCAGGCGGAGGATGTTACCGCCATGCTCCGGACGATCCGCGAACACCTAGACGAGGCCGGATCGGTCGACGACCAATCGTATCTTCTCACGTCCGCGTTGAGCGCCCACGAGAGCCACCTTGCACGCGTTGAATTCGACGTTGTCCAAGAGTACATGGATGTCGTCAACGTGATTACCTACGGCATGATCTACCAACACGACGACCCCGATCTCCCACCACACGAACTTGTTTCGCTCCCCGCTCAATGAGCGATTCAGCATCGTAGACACCATCGAAACCTACCGGGACGCTGGCGTCCCGGCAGAGAAACTGGTCATCGGAGGCAGTGATTACGGTCGCGGCTCCGAACGAACCGGCTACGAGACCCCTCAGGAGTCCATTATCGGCCGGAACGGCTGGACCAGATAATGGGACTACATCGCGAAGACCCCCTACCTGGTGCGGGAAGACGAGTTCATCACCTACGACGATCACACGTCGGTCCAGGACATGGTAGATTGCCTTCGATCGGCGGATCGCGCCGGAATCATCTTCTGACAGTATGGCCACAACGAGACCCACGAACTGATCGATGCCATCTACGACCGGATGCTCGCGACCACGGATATTCCGGTCTGATCCGTGCCAGGAGGTTCACTCCTCCGGCATCGGCTCCAGGTGACGGACGTCGTCGGCCGTCGGATAGTCCGGAAGTTGATCGATACACGAAAAACAAAGGAAGTGTTCGCTGCCGTCCTCGAAGTCCATCGTCATCCCGCCGGTGGGCTCGTGCGTGAACGACCAGATACTCGCGATGCCGCCCGCGATGTGCACTTCCTGAGCACATCCGTCACAGCGCTCCGAGGCCATATCAGTTCTAGAACGGCTGCGCAGAAAGGTGTTGAGGTGCCCGAGCGTTTTTTCCACTACTGGGTGCTCCTTATCTGGTATGGAGGTGAACTGTCGGGAGTGCGCCGGGTGCTGTATCGACTGGCGACCGATTGCCCCAGCCGCCTCGGAACACGAACGGCGGGGGTTGGAGTCGCCGCTCGACGACCGGTACAACATGGTCCCACTCACCCGAGATGATATCCGGACCATGCTTGATGTCGGGTATGGTGATGCGATGCGACCGCGTCTCTGGACGGCAGCGGGCGAGGACCGCGAAACGGTAGAGATCGATGACAGAGACATCGTTGCCATGAACGGGCGGCCGCTCTACATGATCGGACTCAGGCAGGTGTCAAAGCCGGTCACCCCCTTCGGTACCGAACCCCGCTGGTTGCGGACGTGTTCGTTTCTCGATCCTCAAACTCTCCAGTGTCGTATCCACGAGCAATCGGCCTATCCCACCACCTGCGCTGCGTACCCGGGCCAGCACCTCGCGATGGATGTGGAGACCGAATGCGAACGGGTGGAGGCGGCGTTCGGCGGGGATCGCCTCGTCGACGACGACCCACCGGAAGAGCTGCCTCCAGCGCCGTTCGGACGCGAAGCGCTTGGCTGGACAGTTTTCGCCCATCCGGAACCCGACCGCCTTACCGGCATGATCGAACGGATCGCGGCGGATGGCATGACCACCGACGATCGAGCTGAATTCGTGGGCATGGCGGCGGGACATAGTCCCGGGACGCTCACGATCAACCCGGCGGCCGTCGAGTCGGCCACGAGCACCGTGCGGGAAACGACATCCTGGGTCGGGCGAGCGATCAAAGCGTGGAGACGCCGGGCGGGCAACGAGGAGTCATCGCCCGCGGATGCCGCGATCGTTGAAGAAACGCGCGGTGCACCTGCTACGTCGGGCTGGACGGGTGACGCATCTCACTCGTGTTGAGCCGAGTCGCGGCGAAAAATCCCTCAGTCGGCCTGCAGCTGCTTGAACTGATCCAAGAGATCCTCCGTCGACTCGCCGACATCATATTCGATCTGACCGTGATATTCCTCGCGATTATCGTCGAACGACGCGTCTACCGTATTGTTCTTTTTCTCGCGCCGCTCGTGTTCATCCTCGTCATAGGCACCCATTGACATGGTACGCGTAAACATGGTACGTGATTGGTGACTATAACTGTGACGGTCGGTAGCCCCCCGCACGGCGCACTGGTCGTACAACGGTGAGAATTGCCTCACATGAGGCGATAGACTCCGGAGGAAGGGTGGAGCACCCGCCCGGCGGATGTATCGCGGCGGCCCCTGGATGGCGTGATGGAGGCCGCTGGGCCCTCATCGTTCACCTCTATACGGGGCTGGGGTCTACCGATCGTATGCAGCCGGAGTGTCAGTCCCGGGACGTGGTGGCGGACCTCCATGTACATACCCAGACCTCCGATGGGGAGCTCGCACTGGGAAACGTCCCCCACGCAGCGAAACGCGCAGGCGTGGAAGTCGTCGCCATCACGGATCACGACCGCATCGATGCCGACCTTTCCGAACCGATCACCACGCATGACGGCATTCGTGTGATTACCGGTATCGAGCTCAGGGTGGCGACAACATCGCAACGCATCGATCTGCTGGGCTATGGGGTCAGCCGATCGCGCCTGGAGGGGTTGATCGAGCACTTACAACAAGATCGTATCGAACGGATGCGGCGCATGGTCGCGCGAGTAGAATCGAGACTCGGGATTACGCCCGATATCGTGATCGAGAAAGGCGTCGGGCGACCACATCTCGCCCGGGCGATCGAGCGACACCCCGATACGTGTCTCGATGCCCAAGCCGCGTTCGCGACGCTGATCGGTGACGGAAAACCGTGTTACGTTCCGCGAGACATTCCGGACTTCGACGAGGGGGTTGCCACGCTCCGCGCAGCCTGTCGGTTCGTCGGTCTGGCACATCCGTTCAGGTACGAAGACCCGTCAGCCGCCATCGAGCTCGCAAGGACCCTAGACGGTATCGAGCGCTGGTATCCGTACGGCCGGCCGATCGACGAACAGCCCATCCGCGACGCACTGGCGGCGTGGGACCTCGTGGCGACCGGCGGGAGCGATGCCCACGACGTGTGTCTGGGCCGAGCTGGGCTGGATAGGGACGAAACAGCCCGCTTTATGGACGCGTGCGGGTTCGAGTGGGAGCCGGCGGGCTCTTGATCCTGCGGCCCCTACACGCGTTCGATGCGGTGTCACTGGTGTGATCGACGCGCGATTTATGCCCCCGAATCGGACGGTATCCGCGTAGGCCTCTGTCGGCGCCACCTCCAAGCGCGACTCGCGGAGTTCGGGGATGCCGAGCAGCTGGCCGAACTGGGCGAAAAACTCGAATCTTAGGCGGTCCGGCTGCCGTCGACGTCGATAGCATCGACAGGACAGACGTCGACACAGAGCATACAGTCGATACACTGGGCTTCTTTGGCCGGGTCAGCCTTGATCTCACTTTCCGGATGGCCCGGTGAATCCACCCACTCGAACACGTCAACCGGACAGTCTTCGAGACACGCCCCGTCCGCGATACAAATGTCGAAATCGACGGCGACGTGGGTGCCGTGAATCCCGAGTTCCTCCGGTTCGTCGACCGGTCCCCACACGTCGTGACCGTTGTGTTCGTCTACGACTTCGCGGTTCTCGTGGAATTGGGGATCGATCGGCATTGTTGTGGTATCCAGGGAGGTGCGCTATTTAAATCTGCATAGGCGCTCCTAACGACACGATCGTTCGGGCAAAACGGTAGCCCGTGATCCCGTTACCGTTCATGACAGATATCGCCTTAGCGACCGGGGTTCTATTCAATTTTCAAATACATTTCCCACGTCATGGCGTGTATCCACACAGACGAACGAAAGACGAGCCGTGAAGCACTCACGGGCGCCAATGGATCGAAGAGGCTACCAGGTCACCGACCGGGGAGCTTCCCATGCACGACCATCGGAACGACGGTTTCCGTCGGCTGTTCGACGGCCCCACGTCGGTCGGGCTATTCTTTCCGATCACCACCTCAGAGGCGGCGATTCCCCCGCTGGGCGAGCAGCGCGTCCTCGCGAGCTATGCGGAGTCCCTCGGCTTCGATGCGCTCTGGGCCCGGGATGTGCCTATGTTCTCGCCGTCCTTCAAGGATGCCGGACAGGTGTACGATCCGTGGGTGTTTCTCTCGCAAATCGCCGCCCACACTGACGCCGTCGCGCTGGTGACCGGGAGTATCGTCCTGCCACTCCGACATCCGCTCCACGTTGCAAAGGCAGCCGCATCGCTGGATCGACTCTCCGATGGGCGGCTCGTTCTCGGGATTGCCAGCGGGGACCGGCCCAAGGAGTTCCCCGCCTTCGGCGTCGACGAATCGACCGTCGATGCCCGATTCCGGGAGAGTGTTCGTACTCTTCGAACGATGTGGAGCGAGGAGTTTCCGGAACTGGAGACCACGTTCGGCAGCCTGGACGGTTCTCTGGAGTTGCTGCCAAAACCCACGGCGGAAACGGTTCCGCTCCTAGTGACGGGCCACGCCGGGCAGTCCTTGGAGTGGATCGCCGACCACGGAGACGGCTGGGTGTACTACCAGCGCGAACTCCGGGACCTCGAGGTCCTGCTTTCCGAATGGCGCACCCTCACCGAAGACGACAAGCCGTTCGTCCAGGTGATGCACCTCGATATCCAGGCCGATCCGAGTGCGGATCCCACACCAATCAAGGGCGGCTACGCTGCCGGTACGGACTGGATCGCGGAGCGGATCGGTGCACTCGAGGACGCCGGCGTCGATCACGTCATGATAAACGTCCGCCACGGCGAGCGCGACGTTCGGACCGTGCTGGAGGAATTCGCGACTGCTGTGCTCGAGTCGTGAACACTCCCCAGCCGAACGGACGGGCTGTCCCCTCGCGATCAATGTTCGCGTGCTGTAAGACTACCCTCGCGTACCACCGCATTTGAACTTGCACGACCCGGTTCAGATCTCGGTATTCGATGAGAGCAAGCAACCCTGGCGTGTCGATCCCACGACGGGAAAAGCTTGAACGACCCCCGTTCGACCACCATCAAGGACAACGAACGTTATGAGAGTGTTCCACGTTCCCCAGCGACTTTCGTGATCGGGTAATTCCGTTGAAATCGGATACATCTACCAATTCGCTCGCTCGCCGTCACGCATTCGGAATCACAGAGACAGCACCATCCCCATTTTCTCGCCTCGAATGGAGGTGCTCGAGACAACATCCCACCATCAGACAGACCACGCTTACAGTGAACGGAAGTGAGAGGGGAAACTCACCAGCGAAAAGAGCACAGTCGGTCCGGAGACGAAACGACGTTGTTGGTGCGACAGTGACACTCGATTATGTATACCATTGGGATCATCGGCGCGACCGGTCATACCGGCTACGTGCTCGATGGCGTCCGTGGACGGTCCGACCTCAAAATCGTTGGTGTCTCCCCAGGATCGGACGGAGAGACGGTCGAGACCCTGCTCCAGCGGGTACGCGAGGCGTGCCCGGAGGTGAGGCAATATGGCGAACACGAAGACCTGCTGGACGATGCCGAGCCCGATATTGTCGCAGTGGCGCCGTACTTCGGGGACATCGCGTCGATCGCGAAGGAGGTCCTCTCCCGGGACATCCACGCGTTCGTCGAAAAACCGCTCGCAACCAGACTCGACGATCTCGAAACGCTCCGTTCGACCTACGAGGCCAGCGAAGGACGTCTCGCCGCCATGCTCGGCATTCGGTACAATCCCGCCTTCCGAACCGCCGCAACCCGAGTTCATGAGGGAGCGATCGGCGAGGTCCGTCTCGTGAACGCACGAAAATCATACAAACTCGGACGTCGCGGCGAACCGTACCTCGAGCGCGAGACCTACGGGGGAACGATCCCCTGGGTCGGGATTCATGCGATCGACTGGATCAACTGGGTGGCCGACGACCCGTTTCGGGCCGTGACGGCCCACCACACCACCGCGGCCAACCGCGATCACGGATCGCTCGAGACGACCGCAGTACTACAGTTCGAGCTCGGAAACGACGTTCTCGCCTCCGCCAGTGTGGACTATTTGCGGCCGGAGACTGCACCCACCCACGGCGACGATTTCCTGCGGGTCGTGGGTACTGAGGGCGTGATCCGGGCAGATCGACACGGCACGTACCTCATTGACGACGCGGCCGGTGGTCAACGAGAGCTCCCGCTGGGCTCGTCGCAACATCCTTTCGAGGATTTTGTCGACGCTATGGACGGAACTTCCGACCCCCTCGTGACGGCGGATGCGTCCTTCGAGGCTACCCGGGCGGCACTCCTGGCCCGGCAGGCAGCGGACGAGCAACGACGAATCGAGTGGTGACACGCTCGACTCCTGCTGGTCGTGGTGCGTCTCGTATGGACAACGAACGAAAACGAACTGCTTTCGGGTGGACTCGGTGGCGTCGGTCGATCAATCGGCGGCAACGGGCTGTTGCGTTTTGGATGTAACCTCGGCGATGAAGTTGTCGAAGACCCCTTTGGCCGGTTGGGCCTCGGCATAGACCGCTTCGGTCAGATCCGCCCGCAGACGTGCCCGCCGCTCCTCGGAGATATCCTTCTCCTCGACGAGTTCCCTCGCCGTCTGGAGATCGTACTCCGGGTGGAACTGGACGCCGACCACGTTGTCGAGGCGGAAGCCGTGGTTGCCGTACTCCGTGGCCGCCAACGGCTTCGCCCCCTCCGGAAGGACACGAACCCGGTCCGAATGGGTGGTAAAGACCGTAAACTTGCGGTCGAGGTTCGCGAAGATCGGATCGTTTTCGAAGTGCGTCACGGTTCGGTAGCCCACTTCGTAACGACCCATGTCCTCGACCTGACCCCCGAGCACGTCAGCGAGAATCTGGTGGCCGTAACAGACGCCAAAGAACGGCAATCCCTCGTCGATCGCCGCCGCCAACCATTCCTTGAACGGGGGAATCCAATCTTCATCCCAGTAGACCGACGCCCGTGAACCGGTCACCACACACCCGTCGAAGGAGAAATCGGTGGGGAGTTCGCCCTCGTTGACGCTGAACTCGACCAGCTCTGCGTCGAGATCGCGGCGATAGTTCCGCCGCGCGTTAGTATCATCGTAAGCTGCGTTCAACAACGCAAGTCGCACCCGAGTCATCGCATAGTTCTCCGGACGGGGCTGCCTTGTGGTTTTCGTCATCAACCCGTCGGGGCGGTCACGCGTCTAACGCCCGACGGAGCAGGGCTGGCGCCTCCTCGAGGGCCTCGTCGAGCTTCTGGGCCTCCGGGCCTCCACCTTGGGCAAAATCCGGGGGGCCGCCCCCGCCACCGTCTACAAGATCGGCGAGCCCGGAGACGATCGACCCCGCGTCGACATCGACGTTCGGCGGGACAGCCACCACGAACTGCGCCCCGTCTGCACCGCTCCCGATGACGGCGATCTTCCCACCATCCGCGATCGCGTTGGCAGTCGCGCGTACCTCGTCCATGTCGGCGTCAAGCCGGCGAACTACCGCGACTGCATCACCGACATCGACCTCCTCACCGGTTGATGCACCGCCAGCCCGGACAGCCGCGAGTTCCTCTTGGAGGGATTCTATCTCCTTGCCGCGTTGCTTCCACGCCTCGAAGAATCGTTTTGCGGTGTCGGGGACGTCCTCGGGCATCACGTCGAGGATCTCGGCAGCCTCCGCGAGGAGATCGTCGGTCTCCTGAATCGACTCGATAGCCGCCTCGCCGGCCGCAAACGTCAGGCGCTCGACTCCGTCCTGAATCCGCTCGGTCGAGACCAACGAGATCGCCCCGATCTCGCCGGTCCGGCGGACGTGGGTCCCCCCGCACGCCTGCACATCCGACCCGATTCGAATCAGTCGAACCGTCTCTCCCGGCGGGATACCGCCCTGGTAGATGTCGAAGCCGTATTCCGTCTCGGCCTCGTTTCGGTGCGGCCAGCTCGCCCGTACCCGGCGGTTTTCACGAACCAGCTCGTTGGCACGCCGCTCGATCTCCTTTTCGGCTTCCCGAGTGAGCCGCTCGAAGTGACGGATGTCGAGCCGGGCCGACGTCTCCCCCTTCTGGGCCCCGGCCTGCCGGACGTGATCGCCGAGCAACTCCCGGGCGGCAGCGCCGATGATGTGCGTGGCCGTGTGGTGACACATCAGCCGCCGTCGACGATCCGCGTCGATCTCGCCCCGGACGATCTCCCCCTTTCCCGGATCGTCGTCGGTTCGGTGAAAGATCACGCCGCCGCGTTCCTGCACATCTTCCACCTGTACCGCCGTATCATCACCGGTGAGTGTGCCGTGGTCCGGTGGCTGCCCACCGCCTTCCGGGTAGAACATCGTCTGATCAAGGACGACCTCGTAGCCGTCCTCCGCATCGAAGACGTCGAGCACAACCGCCTCGAAGCTGGTGCCGTCCTGGTCCTCGTAGTACAGCGGCTCGGTCTCCGGCAGGTCATCCACCCGTCGTTCCTCTCGCTTTCCGGTATCGGTCTCCTCGGCTTCCTCGTGTCTGGCCGCAACGAGAGCGTAGAAATCCTCCGGTACGTCGACGCTCGCGCCGACCTCCCCTGCGATCTCCTCGACCATATCCGGGTGGATCCCGTGACTGTCGTAGAGTTCGATCAGTTCCTCCGTCGGGATCGGTTCACCGCGCTCGGAATACGCTTCCGCGGTACTGCGTACCCGTCGGCCGCCACGATCCAGCGTCTCTCGGTACTTCTCGACTTCCGTGCGCACGATCTCCCGTATCGTATCGCGGTTCTCGTACCCCAGGCGTTCTGCCTGCATGTCGACTAATTCGTCCAGCGGAGCATCGATACCGACCGCATCGACGAATCGTTTGGTGCGGCGCAACACCATGCGGGCGAGGTACCCACTCCCGACGTTCGAGGGGACGATCCCATCGCCAAACATGTAGGCCATCGTCCGGCAATGATCCGCGATCGCAAAACAGCGCTCGAGGGGCACCATTAGCTCCCTGAGCCGATCCGGATCGACATCGATGCTGGCCGCAATCTCTCGTCTGGCCTCTTCGACGTCACTCACCTCCTCGATATCCAGGTTGCCGGCCAAAATGGAGGCCCGACGCACGATGTCGGCGTCGGCCTCGTCGTGGTCGATGCCCGCGTTCTCCGTCAGGAACGCGATCATGTCGGGGTAAATCGCTTCGTACACTGTGGGCGTGCCCTGACTCATCCAGGTCCACCGTTCGATCCCGTAGCCAGTATCGATCACCCGCCGGTCCATCTCGGCGTACCGGTTGCCATCCTTGAGCTCGTACTCCCCGTCGGGGTCAAGCTCCAGGGACATGAAGACCAGCGTCGAGAGTTCGAGACCGTAATAGACAGCCTCGAACGCCGGGCCGGCGTTCCCGCCGCCCACCCAGACGTCCTCGATGTAGGTGATCTCGGCGAGATCCGCGCCGAGTGACGCGAAGAACTCGTCGCACAGCTCGACGGCACGGTCCTTCCAGTACACCTCGCCCTCGAACGCGTATCCGGACCCGTCTTCAGCGTTGAACGCGTGGTGGCCGCCCATTTCGAAGGCCATCGTGTGCCGGCCCGTTTTGCCGACGTTGTCGATGTCCTCCATCCGAATACAGGGTTGAGAGACCACCAGCGGGTTCGCGGGAGGTGGGGCCGCACCCGAGGTGACGTGTGGTTGAAAGTCGTAAATCGACGCCTGGGTCAACAAGACATCGTCCCGCCACCGGTTTGCAGCGACGGGATACGGATCGATTCTGGTGTGATCGTGCTCCTCGAAGAACGAGAGAAACGCCTCCCGCATCTCCTCCAGCGAATACGACGATTCGAACCCTGGCGATTCGATAAACGAATATTCCGCGCACGGGGGTTCCCCACAGGTCTCGCGCTCCCGCCTGGCCCAGAAGTGGGTGCCACAGGACGGGCACTGCTGTCGCTGGAATCCGTTTTCCTCGAAATACTCGAGGAAGTACTCCGATTCCAGATCGCTCATTGAAAAATGATGGCCTTGCGCGGCGTTTAACGCTTGCGTCGTCAGGGTGCGAGAGACGAGCTAGTCCCCGGTACGGCGTGCCAGCGATGCCAACAGGGCCTCCAGTTGGATTCGCTCGTTGGCACCCTCGCTGATCCGATAATCGGCCTCGCCAATGCGATCCATCAGATCCACCGCCGCCCGGTCATCGAGTTCGAACTCCCACACCGACCGATGGAGCTGATCGATGACGTCGCCGCCCGCCAAGCCCGCCTCGTCGAGTAACTCCGCGAGGATCCCGCGAGCGCCGTGGAAGTCGCCATCCAGGGCCTTTGTGACCATCTCCCGGACGATCTCGGGGCGAGCGGTGCTCGTGATTGTGTAGACCGTCTCCTCGTCGACCGCCTCTCCCAGCACCGCCGCAGCCTGGAGGGCGTTGATGGCCCGGCGCATGTCCCCGTCGGCCGCGTAGACGATCGCGTCGGCCCCTTCATCGGTCAGTTCGATTCCCTCCTCTTCGGCGATGAAACGGATTTGCTCCTCGACGGCCTCGTCGTGAACCCGGGTAAACCGAAAGACGGCACACCGCGACTGGATCGGGTCGATGATCTGGCTGGAGTAATTGCAGCTGAGAATGAACCGCGTGTTGTGGGAAAATCGCTCCATGGTCCGACGGAGCGCGGCCTGTGCGTCGCTCGTGAGCGAATCCGCTTCGTCGAGAAAGATAATCCGGTAGTCGTGTCCGCCGAAACTCGAGCGGGCAAACTCCTTGATTCGCCCGCGCACCACGTCGATCCCGCGATCGTCGGAGGCGTTGAGCTCGAGGAAGTGATCCTGCCAGTCCTCGTCGTAGAGTTCGCGGGCGATGGCCTGCGCGGAGGTCGTTTTGCCGGTTCCCGCCGGACCGGCGAACAACAGATTGGGGAGATCGTCACGCTCGACGTAACTCTGTAACCGCGGGATGATGTCCTCGTGGCCCGCGACCGCCGCCAGTCGTTCGGGGCGATAGCGTTCCACCCAGATGTCCTCCCGACCCGGCGTCCTCGGGGGCGGCGTTTCTTCCGTTTCGCTCATACCGCACCCAGAGTTGCAGTCCGCATAAATCGACCGAGACGCTGCCTCGCGTCAGGCTGATGACCGTCGGCCGAGTACGCCGCCGTATGGAGGTGACCGTCGACATCCCCGGGGATGACACCCGGATCATCGAGATGGACGGGGGGAGCTACGCGGATCTCGTGCGCGCTGTGGACCTTCGTCCCCAGGAAGTGGCGGTCATCGTCGACGGCCAGCCAGTTCCGGAGGACCGGGAGATCGACGCCGAACACGTCACGATCGTCAGACTGATCGCGGGGGGATCGGTCGAGATCAGATCGGCACGGGACGACGAGGCCGAGGACGTTATTGCCATCCTGGACGGCGCGATGCTCGCGATTGATCGCCGGGATATCCGGCGACGTACCGGTTCTCATGACGTACTCGTCGCCGTCGAGGATGGTGAGATCAAGGGTGCCCTCGTCCTCGACGACGAGGAGATCAACGCCATCGCGGTTCTTCGGGCCGTTCGTGATGGCGGTATCGGCCGGTCACTGGTGAGGGAAGCCACTGCACGACGAGGTGACCTTTCCGCACGGTTCGACGAACGGGTCCGACCGTTCTGGGAAGCGGTCGGGTTCGACGTCCAGGGCGGGAGAGAACGGTACGTAGGGACTTATACCGAAGGCGTCCCCGACGCGGACTCGGCCTGATCGCCGTCCTCGACCAGGGCGAGTTTCTCCTCGCGGGGGTACTGTTTGATTTCGTACTCCCGTTGCATGGCGGCCCGACGGGTCGGGAATCCTTCCGTGTAGACCACCCGAAGCGGGCCCCGCCCGCGGGTATACTTTGCGCCATCGCCGTTTCGGTGATCCGACAGCCGGCGCTCGAGATCAGTCGTATAGCCGGTGTATAGGCTCCCGTCGCCACACTTCAGCATATAGACGACGTGGTCGTCTGCCACGAGAGGGCGACTGATTGTGGAGGGCTAAACCGTTTCGAAGCGGGGCGCCCGGCGTGGCCGCTCAGGCCGGTTCGACGTCCTTCCGCTCGAGGACCTGCTGGGCGATGCCGGCGTTCGCGGCACACCCGGGACACGCTCGAATTCGTCCGCCGTCGTCCGCGAAGACGCGTGCGAACTGATCCGAAACGTGGGTGTCGCAGTTATCACAGTGCGGCATGTTGGCAACCGGCATGGACTGCCGGTGGTAATCCTAGGATGGCCAAGGAGAAATAAGTTTTGGCTAGGGTTATTTTTCCATCGCTGAAATAATCTTTTCAAATCGAAAATCGTTATGATTGGGCGAGGGAGTGTCACTCTCGCACGGCAGTGACCCAAACTGTCGAACGTGTTGTGACCTATCTGCCAGATGCATCGAGGACACTGACGCCGGCTCTCGGGTCGATTATTTGGGACGACAGCGGGTGATCCGCACAACCGATTCGTGATGGGAAGGCACAAAGGGCGGCTTCAGTCCGCGGACGCGGCCACATCCAGTTGCCGCGCGATTAGCCCCGCCTGTACCCCGGCAGTGAACCCGGCATCGATGTTGACCACGCTAAGTGCCGAACAGGACTGCAACATCCCTCCCAGCGCGGCGGCACCAGCGCCGCCATGACCGTATCCCGTCGACACCGGAAGGCCGATCACCGGTACGTCGACGAGCCCCGCTACCACCGTCGGCAAGGCACCTTCGCGACCGGCTGCGACGATCAACACGTCCAACGAGCGGAGCTCGGGAAGCCGGTCCGTGATCCGGGTGAGGTTGGCCACACCCACGTCGTCGATACGGGTCACCCGCGCGCCAATTTCGCCGGCGACGACCGCCGCCTCCCCTGCTGCAGGTGCGTCCGCCGTGCCGGCCGTCACCACTCCGACATTAGCATCGAGAGAAGGCGGCTCATATCCGTCCGCGTGCACGACGACGGTGCGAGATCGTGCGTCAATCTCGATCGATGCGTCCGGGGCGGCCGATACAAGACGGCTCTGGATCGCCTCGCGGTGATTCCGGTCCGTCCGCGTCACCAGGGCGTGATGCGTCGTTGCGACTGCCGTGTCAACCAAATCTGCCACCTCCGGGGCTGTCTTGCCCTCTGCGAGGATCCCCTCCGGGATCCCCCGTCGTCGTTCGCGGGCGACATCAAACCGGCCGGCCTCCCCCGTGACGTATCCGGCAAGGGCCGCCTCTGCCTCATCGACGGATAGCTCGTCGGCCGCGAGTGCTTCGAGTACCTCCCGCATGGAGAAGTCACCGCGCCCCACCTACTCCTACCCATCGAGTCGGTATCGTATCCTCAAACCCCACTCTGCCGGCGTTAGACCCGTTCTGATGCCAAACCTTATAAAGAAGGCAGGAAAAGGAGATTGTGTATGACGGACCTGATCGTCAAGGCCGCCGTGAAGGAAGCGCTGGACGACATGAACGTGTCCTCCGATTTTTACGGCGCACTCAACGACGAAGTTGAAGCGCTGCTCGACGACGCAGCTCGCCGCGCCGACGCAAACGACCGAAAGACGGTCCAGCCGCGAGACCTGTAACTAACCGAACCAGCGGTCCCCTTCCTCCAGAGCTACGCCTGTAGCCGGCGGCTTGACCTACAACGTTTCGATATCTACGCCGCTCGCCGTGCCAGTCACGATCACGTCTGCGAGATTGACGAAGAGACCGTGATCGACGACGCCCGGGAGGCCGGAAAGGGTGGCCGCGACGCCTCCGGGATTTGCCAGCTCGCCGAACGCGGCATCGATGATGAGATTGCCGTTGTCGGTTACGACTGGCCCGCTTTTTGCCGTTGCTGCCCGTAGCGTCGGCCGGCCCCCGAGCCGTTCCACGCTGGTCGCAACCGTCCCACGGGCATCGGGGAGTATCTCGATCGGGATCGGCGCGTCGAGACGGTTTGCATGTTTCGTCGCATCGACAACGACGACAAATTCCATTGCTGCTGTATCGACGAGTTTCTCCCTGGTATGCGATCCACCGCCTCCCTTGATGAGATCCCCGTCGACTACCTGATCCGCACCATCGATAGCGACATCGATGGCCGAGACTGCCGGGAGCGTCCGGAGCGGTATGTCCGCAGATCGCGCGCGTTCAGCTGCTTGATATGACGTCGGGACGCCCTCCACGAGAAGCCCGTCCTCGACCGCCTCGCCGAGCGCGTCGATGGCGTGTGCTGCGGTGCTCCCGCTCCCGAGTCCGACCACCATACCGTCCTCGACCCGCTCGACGGCCGCCTCGCCCGCCCGGCGTTTGGCCGCCTCTCGCTCGTCCTCGTTCATGCAGGAGGTGGTGGGCGGGTCGGGTGAAAAGGATGCCCGTTCGGGGGAGCCTTACTGGGAGAGTCGCTCGCGAACCGCATCGGCGTCGTGGGCGAGCGACAGCGCTCGCGATCTCCCTCGCCCGTCGACTTTCGTGTACTCCGCCTGGATCACACCCAGTTGATCGAGCTTGTTGATCAGTTCCGAGTACCGGGTATAGCCCAGGCCAGTCTCCTCCTCGAAGGCCTCGTAGACGGCGCCGGCCTGTTGGCCCTCGTTGTCGGCGATGACGCGAAGCAGGTCCTGCTCGCTGGGGCTAAGTGCCCGCAGCTGGTGTGAGAGCTGGACGTGTTTTGACTGGTCGTAGGCTTTCTCGACGTCCTCGAGGTCCACCGTCCGACTCGCCCGGGCCTCGGCGTTGAGTCCCGCCCGTCGAAACAGATCGATACCGACACGGAGATCGCCCCCTTCCGCCGTCAGCTCCGCCACGCGATCAGTCACTGGCGCATCTACGACGCCATCGTAAAAGCCGCGTTTGACGCGTTCGTCCAGGATTTCAACGATTTCGGGGACATCATACACCGGGAAATAGATCTCCTCCGGCCGAAACACGGACTGGACCCGCGAATCGAGCCGTTCGATCAGCTCTAGCCCGAGATCCGAGGAGACGGTGAGCACGCCAACCTTGGCCCCTGGGTGGGTCTCGTGGGCGCGGAGCAGCGAGTAGAGCGTCTCGTCGGCCTCCCCCTCGTAGAAGAGATAGTTGATGTCGTCGAGCGCGACGACCATAACCTCCTCCTCGTCGATGAGTCGCTCGGCAACTTGACGGAACAGCTTCTTGAAGGACACCCCGCTCGAGGGCGGTTCGTACTCGAAGATCGACTCGAACAGCCGCGAGAACACCGCATACCGCGTGCTGTTCACCTGGCAGTTCACGTGGACCGCATGCACCCCCTGGTGGTCCCGGAGTTCGTCGAAGAGCTTGTGAATGGCGGTCGTCTTGCCCGTGCCGGGGGGTCCACGAACGATCGCGTTGAGCGGGCGCGAGCCACGCACGGCCGGCTTGAGAGCGTACTGAAGCCCTTGTAACTGGCTCTCTCGGTGTTTGAACGTCTCCGGCACCCAGTCGATTTCGAAGACACGCTCGTTGCGAAACACCGACTCGTCCCAGGAAAGCAGCCGATCGCTGGGGTCGTCGGCCATCACTTTCACCACGCTGGCGGACGTACTTAACCCCTCCGCACCGGTCAGTTGCCGTCGAATTTCTCGAGCAAGCGTTCGTAAAACGCTGCGCGATCCGCGTCCGCGTCCGTCGCGAGGCGTTCGACCAGGAGCTCCGGCGTCGAGCGGGCGAGATAATCGGGGACGGGAGTCCGGTTGACCACAAGCTTCCCGTCGACGACCCCCTCGGCCTCGATGCCGTCGACCCTGACGTCAAACCCTGCCGCATCCCTGATCTCCTCGGCCAGGTGGGAGACAAATACTGCCGTCGCTTCGCCTCGGAGCTCCTCGAGGATCCCGGCAACGATGTTGGCTGCGGCCCCGGGCTCCGTGATGGACTCGAGCTCGTCGACCAGGATCAGTCGACCGGCGGGGCCTGCTGCGAGCTCCCCGAACTGTCGGAGCGTCGCCTCGAATGCCCCCGCGTCCAGCGTCCCCTGGGTGGCCGCGTAGTAGTGGAGGCCCGCGAACCGCTGGAGCCGGACCGACGACGCGGGGACGGGCAACCCCATATGTGCGAGCACGACGATGCAGGCGATGAGATCGAGGAGGGCAGTCTTCCCGCCACTGTTGACGCCGGAGAGCAACACGACGTCCGCGACCCGGTAATCGACCGGATCAATCTCCGAGACCGGCTGATCCAACAACGGGGAGCGACCACCCTCGATCGAGATGCCGTCCCCCGCGAACGTCGGCATGGTACACTCGAAATCACGGGCGAATCGGGCGATCGCGAGTTCGACGTCTCGTTCCAGGGCGGTCTGGACCAGCGACGCCGCCAGGGACCGATGCGCTGACAACCGTCGGGCGAGGTCGGTCTTTCGTGCCGCCGCGCGGGCGTCGCGGTCGGCCTGCAGGTGCTCCCTGAGGCGGCTGACACCCGAGTCGTCGCTCGCGATCGGATACGATGGATGGTCCGGAAATACCTCGCGGGTGTGCTCGATCTCGTGGTCGACCAGCCCGAGCGCGTCGGCGAGGTGCTCGCGAGCGGCGGTCACTGCGGCATCATACTCGTCTGCAAGCTCGTGATCGAGGAGCGAATCCACGCTCGCCCCACGTTCCACCAGCGAGAGGAGGTCGGTCCCTTCGATGGTCACGTCCCGGTTCCGGATCGCCTCGCGGAGCTCGTCCTCCCCCACGTGTTCCGCGGTCCGGACCGCCGCATCGAGCTCGTCGACGGCCCGCCGGAGCCGGTCTAGCTCCTGGTCACCGACGGGTTCACCATCCTCGCCCAGCTCGTCGAGCGCGGCCTCGAGGTCCTCTAGGTCCCCTTCGACGGGAAGCGGCTGGTGTCCATGGACGGCAATCGCTGCTTCAATCGGCCCTCGATTGCGTGCGAACCACTGCAAGGTTCGCTCGGGAACGAGGGTGGCGGGTTCCTCCAGGGCGGCCGGCTCGACCCGCACATCGCCATCGAAGTCGAGGCCTGCGAAGGATTCGTCCAGGGCGATCACGGTCGTGTAGCCCCGAGCGAGGTCGGCAAGTTCGCGGGCATCGTCGATCAGCTCGACGCTCAGCTCGGGCACTCGGTCAGTCGCCGCGGCGTACGTTTCGGCGTCCTGGGTCGCCAGACACCGATCCCGGACGCGAAGCTCCCGCGGTTCGGCAAGCGGTTTCACATCCGCAAGCGCGTCAAGCATCGCCGACGTGGGCTCGCGATCGATCGCGGTCCGGGTGCGTTCCTGCACTTCCTCGATGCGAGACGTGACGGTAGCGGGGTAGAACGTCTCGAGGCGGTGTTTTCCGTATGTCGTCACCGCTCGCTCCTTGAGCAATTCGAGGACGTCCGTATACACAGCCCGCGCGCGGTCGGTCGCCAGGAGGTGCCCATCATCGTCGTGCTCGGCGCGGATCGCACCCCTGGCGATGCGCGCCGCTCGTCCCGGCGAGATCCCGGGCGCGGTTGCCAGGGTGGCGACATCCCCCTGCGAGAGTGCTCGCTCGGGATCCTCCAGGGTTGCCAGCGCGTCGGCCGTCTTCTTCCCGACGCCCGGGATCCCCGTTAACTCCATTCGGCGGCTTCTACGCAAGTGAGTGCCATTAGCGGTTCCGACAGCGGAGCGAAAGTAGTCCGACTCATGCCGGTCGTCCGATGGTGTATAAAAACATTGGCGTCTGGTCCGCGGCCCGCGGTTCGAATGCGGCGGTCACCTCGTCGTCGTAGAACGTCAATCCGGTACCGCCGAGATCCCGGTGGGCGTACGTCGCCAGATAGAGCCGACCCGCTGTTGCCGCCGCCTCCAGCTGCGCCACGCGATAGCCTCGCTCACCTAACGCGGCGGTAATCGCCTCGAGATCCGCCATGAAGTAAAGACAGACCGCCGCGTCCGCGCCGAGTCGTTGGTCGAGGGCCAGGTGTCCAGCGCGCGGGCGGTCGATTCGGGTAGCCAACTGCTCCAGCGTCGATCTGTCGGGATGGAACTGGTACGTCCCTGCCGGAATGTCAGCCACGTCGTTGATCACGGCATAGCAGTCAACGAACTGGAGGACTGCTCGAACATCCGGATCCCGTGCGTCCAATGGCAGGGGTCTGAACGCCCGATCGAGGACGGTCGCGAGCTTTCGATCGCTCACCGTCGTCCGTTCGTATTCGCGACAGGAACCGCGACGGCGGATCGTGTCGGCAAGCGGTCGAGCGGATTCGCGCTCCACGTCCACCGGCTCCAGCTGGAACAGCGGCCCATCGCCGGCCTCACGACCGTCGACGGGGCGAGGCCCGGCGTTTCGCCAGACAGCCGCCGAGTCCCCATCCGGGATCTCCCCCGCCTCCCACGCTCGCCAGATGGTCGGATAGTCCACCGGATCGGATTTGAGGGGAGCTCTTGCCGGGTCAATCGGGGAAACGGTATCCGGTCCAGTGGCGGGAGGCATCTCATCGGTTCGTCCGATGGTGACCAATTCCAGTGGGGCCTCCCATGTGGGATCAACGTCAACGAGCGAGGCAATCGGTCGATCGGCAAATCCCATCACGATCTCCGCGGGCACGTTCGAGGCGCGGGCCGTCGCGAGGAGATTGCCGATCATCGTACCGGAATCCCAGAAGGCGTGGCGAAACGTCCGTTCGCTGTATTTCCAGGCGTTTCGCCACCACGTCGACGTAAGAATCAACGTGATCGGGGCGGCGGCGACACGCGGTGACCCAGTCGCGTTCGCGAGGAAGCCGCGATACTCGCCCCGCCGGAGCACATCGAGGCTGTTCTCCCGCGGATCGAAGTGATAGACGCCAGCGTCGAGCCCGTCGAGTTCCCCGCACACGGGATACACATCGATGTGATGCAGATTACCGGTACACGCCGCGGCACGAAATTGGACGCGTCTGTTCCCGAGCTCCCACTCCTTCGTTACCCCGGCCGCGAAGTAACACACGCTCGCGAGCGTTTCGATATCGGCTGGCTCACCGGTAACCTGAGTATCCCCGAGTGCACGAAGGGCTGGCAGTTCCGGGTCGACGATGTGATCATCGAGCGGGATGGTCTCCACGCCCTCATAGACCGTGAACGGCCTCGGCTTATTATCGAAATCCAGGCCGGGGCCCGCACGGACGCTTTCGGGCGTGTGTTTCGTCCGGTCGTGATACGCGATCGCGCCCATCCTGTCTTTCATAGCTGTCCCGTGGACCCGGTTCGCCAAGAGTGTTCGATCCACCTGGCCACATATCGGTCCCGCTCGGAAGTAACGACTTGCGGCGACGTGTTTTTCCCGGGGGGTGAGCAACCTCACCGCATGACTGCGGTCGAGGAAAAGCTCGGACGAGTCCGATCCGACCTTGGAGAGCACGATGGTGTGCTCGTGGCGTTCAGCGGCGGTGTCGATTCCGGGGTGGTCGCCGCCATCGCAGAGGACGCACTCGGATCGAGCGCGGTTGCCTGCACAGCCAAAAGCGAGACGTTACCAGCAGCCGAGCTCGATCACGCCCGCGATCTCGCTGACGAGATCGGGATCAGACACGAGATCGTCGAATTCAGCGAACTCGACAGCGAGGAGTTCGTCCGGAACGACGAGTATCGGTGTTACCACTGCCGGACGATGCGGCTCGGCGAAATGTTCCAGCGCGCGGACGAGCTGGGTATCGAGATGGTATGTGATGGCACGAACGCCTCGGATCCGGGCAACGGGCATCGACCGGGACTCCAGGCTGTCGAGGAACTGGAGGCGTATTCCCCGCTTCGGGAGCACGGGATCACGAAAACGGAGGTCCGGAGTATCGCCCGCGCGTACGGGCTGTCGGTCGCCGAGAAACCGTCCATGGCGTGTCTGTCCTCCCGTATTCCGACTGGCCTCGCAGTCACGGAAGAGCGACTGAGTCGAGTCGAACGTGCCGAACGCCTGCTTCGAACGTGGGGATTTACCCAGTTCCGCGTGCGCGATCACGATGGCCTCGCAAGGATCGAGGTGGGTGAAGACGAACTCGAGACTGCCCTGTCACCCGCCTTCGCAAGGACCGCACGGGAGCATTTCTCCGACCTCGGATTCGAACACGTGACCCTCGATCTCGAAGGATACCGCACGGGAAGCGTGAGCCCCGACGAGACTCCTGAGTGACTCATTCCGCACGCGAGGACTCGACACGGACCGGGACCTGGTCCGGATCCTCTTCCGGGTCGAAGTCCGCATCAACGCGGATCGCTGTTTCACCGGTGTCGTTCCGGTCGCCGAACCCGGCACTGAGAATTCTCGTGAGCGCATCTTCGACGCTCTCTTCGGTTTCGATCAGGTCATCCTCCTCGACCTCGATGACGAACCCGGACGTGATGTTCGGTGCAGTCGGCAAGAAAAGCATCTCCCGATTATCGGGGGCCTTCCGGCCGGTCTTGAAGGCCGTCATGCGAATATTCTTCCACGTGTAGAGTTTCACCGGCTTCTGCAGTTTCGTATTATCCGACAGCGCCGTCTCGATTGCCATCTTTGAAGCGTTGTAGACGACACGAAGCCCGGGGACGCGGTTCATGGTACCGTCGATAACGTTTTCGACGAGCGCACCGACTGCCGTGCGCATCAGATAGCCCACCGCGAGGACGAACAGGGCAAAAATCACCACCGTGACGAGGACCTCGAGGATTGGATTCTCGATGACCATGCCGGTGGGTGAGATCCGGCGAATCCACCCGTAGAGCCAGAAAACGACCCAGGCGGTGACGATCAGCGGGACCAGGACGACCAAACCACTCGCGAAGTCCCGCTTCCACGTCGTCATGCAACCGCGAGCTAGGTCCGCATCGTAATCAGCCCTTTCATCCGATCGACCACATCACCGGCCCAGGATCGCACGCACAGCAAACCGAAGATTCTCCGATCGCTCGAGCATCCGTCTGGTGAAATACGAGAACCACCGGCCCCCGTATGGAACGTACTGATACACCTCATAATCCTCGGCCAACTCGCTTTGCCGTGCTTCCGAGACGCCCATCAAGAGTTGAAACTGGAAGGGAGTTCCGTGCACCTCGTGTAGCTGCATGGCGTGGCGGATCATCTCCGGATCGTGTGTCGCGACAGCGATCTCGTACGATCGGTTCCGAAACAACGTTTCAAGGTGGCGACGGTAGGCCTCGTCGATGCGGGCTTTGTCCCGATACGCGATCGAGGACGGCTCGTTGTAGGCCCCCTTGACCAGACGGATAAGTCCAGGAACGTCCTGTAACCGATCGATATCCTCGTCCGTTCGCCGGAGGTTGGACTGGAGGCAGACCCCCGTCATGGCGGGATAGGACGGGGCAATTTCCTCGAAGACGGCCAGCGTATCGTTCGTCGTCGCGGATCCCTCCATGTCGATCCAGACGAATACGTCACGATCGACCCCATGTGCCACGAGCTCCTCGAGATGATCTTCGAACAGGGAACGGCGGATCGACAGCCCCAATTGCGTCGGTTTGACCGCAATGCAGGCCGCAAGTTCCGCGGTTGCGATCTCCTCGATGAGCCCGTGATAGTCCGCAACGTCCGCCCGAGCTGTCGCCGGGTCCGAATACGTCTCCCCGAGCAGATTCAGGATCGCCCGGATTCCGCGAACGTTCAGGACAGCAGCGCGCTCGAGGGCCTCCTGGCGGTCCTCGCCAGCGACGAATCGATTGGCAACAGGTGGGATCATTCCAGATCGGCTGTGCCCCTTCCGGACCGAAACGCGATGCCGCACGAGTCGAGGTACTGCAACAGTCTGGCGCCCATTGTGGCCTGCCCATTGGGTTGTCCGACCCTTGGCTGTTCCCCTCGGTGGAAATCAGGCAGCATTAATCACTGGCGACCGCCATAAGTTTCATGGACGTCGTTGCGGCGCTCGTGACAGCCATCTGGATCATGCTCCCCGCGTACGTTCCCAACAACGTCGCGGTCCTCTCCGGTGGCGGCCGCCCAATCGACGGGGGCAAGACCTGGCGCGGCCGGCGGGTGCTCGGAGATGGAAAGACGTGGCGAGGAACCGTCGTGGGTATTAGCGCGGGGATCGCGCTCGCGTTCCTCTTGAATGCCGTGAACGGGCCCCTCAGTAATGGAATCGGTGTCTCGTTACCGATATTTTCGATCGCCATCGCGCTGGCCTTCCCGATCGGGGCGCTTGTGGGCGATATGGCTGCCTCGTTCCTGAAACGTCGAACAGGTCGCGAACGCGGAGCTGCCTTTCCCGGCGTCGATCAGTTCGACTTTCTCGTTATGGCGTTGCTGTTCGGTGTCATCGCGGATCCGGGCTGGGTGCTCGACGTGTTTACGCCACTGATCGTCGGGATCGTCCTGGTCGTGACCCCCATCCTGCACGTTTCCACGAACGTCGCTGCCTACCATCTCGATCTCAAATCGGAACCCTGGTGAGCGGATCCGGAGGCTTTTGCGTTCGGCCCGTGGATCCACCGGCGATGAGTGATCCGGAGCTGGTCGCGGCACTACGCTCGGCCGACGCGGTGCGATTCGGGGCATTCGAGCTGTCTCATGGCGGGACGAGCGAATACTACGTGGACAAATATCGGTTCGAGACCGATCCAGCGTGTCTAGAACTGATCGCTGAAGCGTTTGCCGAGCGTATCGGTGACGAGCGGCTGGCGGGCGTTGCACTCGGGGCAGTTCCACTCGTCGCGGCGACAAGCATCGCTGCCGATCGGCCCTACGTGATCGTGCGCAAGCAGCGCAAGGAGTACGGCACGGGAAATCGGATCGAGGGTGAGCTTCCCAGCGGCGAACGGGTAACGGTCATCGAGGATATCGCCACCACTGGCACCAGCGCCGCTGATGCGGTCGAAGCACTGCGGTCGGCGGGAGCGCAAGTCGATCGCGTACTCGTTGTCGTTGACCGCCAGGAAGGTGCCGCAGAACGGTTGGCCGAACTCGATGTCCGGCTGGAGTCTTTGTTAACCGCGGAGACGTTGCTGGCAGCTGGGGCCGAAGACCGCTGATTGTTCGCGGTAGTATCGATCGGGCAGGATCAGTAGCATTTTAGCCGCGACGGGGCGATTTCGGGTGCAATGGTTTCGGGGATACTCGAGGAGGTGGTCCTCGGAATCTACATCGGCCTGCTCACGGGAATCTTCCCCGCCTTTGTGGCGTTCTCGTTCGGCTTTGGGTTCCGGTACTTCACCAACGTCACCGTACCCGGGCTCGGGGTTGTGGCGCTGGCGGGAGCTCTCGCCGGTGTCTCCGGGGGATTGCTCGGGATATTGAGTCCTGAGATCGCCGAAAGCTGGATCGGCATTACCGCAGTGGTAGTCATCCTCATGGCGGCGTTGTGGGCCCACGCGGTGGGGGATGCGCTGGGTGCGAAAACACCACGGAATCTCACGATCCAGCGCATTAAGGAACACCGACTGTCGGCCGACCTTGTCGAACGCGTTGACAGTTACGGACAGATCATCGTGCGGCCGACCGGTGCTGTCGATGACATCGAGGGGTACCCACCACTCCCGGACGGGGTACGAGAGGCGCTGGCAACCGGATCCTGGAAATTTCCGGGCACGCTTCCGCTTCCAGAAATCGAACGGCGGCTAGAGGAGCGATTGATCCACGAATACGAACTAACGGAGATCAGCGTCTCCGTTGATCGGCGAGGAAGAGCCCGTATCGCCGCTGCGCCGACAAGCGCCGGGCTTTCCAGGCGACTTCCGAAGGGATCGCGGGCGGTCACCCTTCAAACGCTGCTTCCGACGGGACTTGCACGGGGTGATAGCGTCGCGCTCCGTCTACCCGATGAAATGATCACCGGCACGGTGGTGAGCGCCCGAAGCGACGCGCCCGTTGAACCCGAGGTAACCACCTCGGGGGAACCCGAAGACGGAGAATCGGAAGAACAAGAACCAGCTCCGGCGCCAAAAGCCCCCACGACCACGGGGGGCGCGGGACAGGTGACCGTCGCAGTTGACAAACAGTCGGCCGTCCGACTCCTCGCGGTGGAATCAGTGCCAATCGTCGTCCATTCCCGGGGAAAACGACGAGAGTACGAGACCGTCGCGTTGTTGAAACGTGCCGGAAATCGGTTCAGTCGACACACGATAGGCGATGGTACTCCCCTGGCCGGGGTGGCTATCGCGGACCTCGAGCTAGAACGAGAACACGACGTGACGGTGTTGGCGGTTCGTCGGGGCCAAGAGATTGTGATTGCCCCCGGTGCGGCGTACCGCTTTACCCCGAACGACGAGATCGTGGTTGTGGGCACCCCCCAACAGATTAGTCAATTCTCGGAGGTGATGGCGTGATTCCCGACGGCATCATCCTTGAACTCACGCCGGTGGGGATCGTCCTCCGGGTCATCGGTCTGAGTCTCCTGGCCGGTGTGACGGCAGGTACAGTCGGGTTTATTTACCGGGCTCGTTTTCGAGATCGCTTCCCCGATGGGGCATCATTGATCGTCGGCCTCGGCGTCGTTGCCATCTATCTGAACACTCGATTGCTCCTCGTCCAGGTTGTCGTTGAGGACGGTGAGGGACTCGACATGGCGGTCGCCACTACCAATCTGGCCGTGTTCATCGCAGCCGGAGCAACCTCACTCGGAGGGCGAACGATGGGCGATCGCTTGGGGACCGACGACCGATTCCAGTGGCATGGTATGGAACCGGCGTGGAGTCCGCTCATACGCGCCAGTGGACGATACATTTCAATTACACTCCCCGATGACATCGATGACATCGATGGATACGACCCCGTTTCCACGGAGACAAAAACTGCACTGGTGGGGCGGACACTGGACTTTCCCCGAGGGCTCACGAAACAGGAACTCGAGTCACAGCTGAAGGATAGGCTCACGGAGAAACACGACGTGGGGTACGTGGACGCCGAACTCACGCCGGACGGTGAACTCGTCTTCCTCGCACTCGGCCAGCGCGTCGCGGGACTGGGGCCCACGATTCCTCCCGGTATGGCAGCGGTAGCAATTCGGGGAGATCCACCGTTCAGTGCCTCGCCCGGGGATGCGATCGAAATTTGGGAAACTGGCGGTGCGGAGCCCCTCGGCCGGGGCGAGCTGCGGGCCACCGTAGATTCGGTAGCAACGATCGCCTGCGATGTTCAAGTCGCCGAGCGTATCGATCCCGATCGGCGGTACCGCCTGGTCACGATTCCGGGCGCTGGCGAACCGGACAGAGACTTTGCCGCGATGCTCCGGCGAAGTGCGGAGACGATGAGTGCCGTGACCGTCCGCCACTCCAGCCCACTCGTGGGATCAGTGGCAGGTGCGCTAGATATTCTCGTGATCGCCCTGGAACGCGGCGAGCAACTTCACGGGGCCCCTGTCGACGATATCGTGATCGAGGGTGGCGACCGCCTGTATGTTCTCGGCCTTCCTGACGTACTTCGTCGCTTGGAGGCGACCGGTGGTGTGACGAGCCTCCCGCCCGAAGAGATGAGCAGCGGCAGTAGTACCCGATTCGACGGGAATGCCCGAACATAGTCCTCACCGATCGCGTAAGTGGGGCCCATACCACGATACCGGCTTTCCTCGTGTGCCTTCTGTGTCGGCTCATTCCCACTCCCCCCCTCGCGGGATCCGATGTTCGTCGATAGGAGATCTCCAGCGTTGAGTTTGCATCGCAGTCAGGACACGTAGCGAATCTTCGTTAGAGGAGCACTCGAGAAATAGGCCTCATCGCCGGTGACAACGAACAGTGACGTCTTGATGTCGATTGTGTGAGTGCACGGCCATGCGTGGCGTGTCTCGTTCTCTCCCGGTGTCGCCTGCGACATCCATGTGCATGCAGCACAGACGTCGGTTGGAAGCATAGGCCAGGCATCCGGGTCGAGGACTGATTCAGATCGGCTCGTCCGCCCGGCAGCTCGGTCGAGGCTAGAAGGACGGGATAACCTCTTCCCCGAAGAGCCGAATCTGCTCCTCGACGAGGTCGCTGGGCATCCCCGAGTGGTGAAATCGTACGGCGAGGTGGTCGAGGGCGAACCGATCTTGCATGGCTTCGATTTGTTCGATAATGTCGTCCGGGGTACCCCACAGGAAGCGGTCGTCGGCGAGCTCATCGAAGTCCTCGACGCTGTCGGCTGTCATCAACGGATGGGAGAACTCCCCACCGTATTCCTCAAGGTAGGTCGTATGCAGGTACTGCTTTCGCTCCTCGACCGCGGCTGCCGACTCGGCGATGACTGCCTCCCGCATGAGGGGATGCTCGATGGCATCCCAGTCCTCGCCGGCCTCCTCGACGTGTTCTCGCTGTTGTTGCTTTCGGTCTTCGACGATACCGAGATCCGCGACGACCCCTGGAACCCACGCGTCGCTGAATTTGACCGATCGGGCGATCTGTCGTGGACCCCAGCCCCCGACCCATAGCGAGGGCCGCGGTTCCTGCACCACGTCCGGGAGCGGTTCCCAATCCTCGACGGCAAAGAACGGACAGTCGAAGTCGATGGGCCCGTCCGCCGTGAAAAACTCATCGAGGAACTGCAACCCTTCGATCATTCGACCGGCGCGTTCGTCCATCGGAATGCCGAACGCTTCGAATTCTTTTTCCACATATCCGAGCCCGACACCCAACGTCAGGCGCCCGTCCGAGATGTTATCGAGCATCGCGGCTCGCTGGGCCACATGAAGCGGATGATAAAGCGGCAGAATCAGGACGGACGTCACGAGTTCGAGGTGTTCGGTCCCCTCCCCGATGCTGGTCAACCGAGTGAGTGGTGCGGGCCAGTAGTTCTCACCCTCGGTCGCCTGGTGGTCGTTCACCCAACAGGATTCGTATCCGATATCCTCGGCGAGCTGACACTGCTCGACCACCCCAGTCCAGCGGTCCCCGCCCTCGATGGGGAAGATGCCGAATTTCATCGATGTGGCGGGAGTTCCGATGGCGCCTACTTACGTGTTCTGAGTCGAAACATCGGCTGTAGGTGGAATCTTCGTCGGTAGGTCGACCATCATCACGCTTATATAGAAGTACAATCAACTCACACTCAACATATGTCACGACGAGGTAGCGGACCGCTCCTTCTGTTGTCCGAAGACACCCAACGAACCTCCGGGCGCGACGCCCAAGAGATGAACATCACGGCCGGGAAGGCCATCGCCCAAAGCGTGCGGACCACGCTGGGACCCAAGGGGATGGACAAGATGCTGCTCGACTCCAGCGGCAACGTCGTCGTCACCAACGACGGCGTCACCATCCTTTCGGAGATGGACATCGATCATCCGGCGGCGAACATGATCGTCGAGGTTGCAGAAACCCAGGAAAACGAAGTTGGGGATGGGACCACGACGGCAGTTGTGCTGGCCGGTGAACTGCTCTCGCAAGCCCAGGAACTCACGGGGCAGGACATTCACCCGACGACAATCGCTAACGGGTATCGGCGGGCGGCATCACGGGCCAACGAACTCCTCGATGATCGTGCAATCGAAGTCGATGTCGACGATGTCGATACGCTCGAGCAGGTCGCAATCACCGTCATGACCGGCAAAAGTACCGCCGACTTCAGCGATGAACTGGCGGACATTATCGTGGATGCGGTCCGAGCGGTGGCCGACGAGGATGGTCACGTCAATCTGGACGACATCGTCGTCAAGACATCGGCCGGTCGGCCGATCGACGAGTCCGAATACATCGAGGGTGTCCTGGTCGGGGAGGAGCCTCGGACCCAAAAGATGCCGGACGACGTCACTGATGCCTCCATTGCGATACTCGATACGGGCATCGAGGTCAAAGAGACGGAGATCGACACGGAGATCTCGGTCGAAAATCCCGAGCAGTATCGCGAGTTCAAGGAGGCCGAGAAGGAATCCCTTCGCGCCCGTGTGCGTGCACTGGTTGATGCTGGCGTCGATGTGCTCTTCGCCGGTGACGACATTGCCGACGGACCGGCCGAAGAGCTCGCCAAGGCTGGCATTTTAGCGATCGAAGATGTCGACGATGAGGAACTCGCCCAGCTCCGCCGCGTCACGGGTGCGACGCTTTTGACCGAACCCGAAGACGTCACCCCCGACCATCTGGGCAGCGCCGGGCACGTCCACGTCGAGGAGGTCGCAGGGGATGCAGAGGTCTTCGTCGAGGACACCGAAGCCACCGACACGGTGACCATTATTCTTCGCGGCAGTACAGAAGGGCTCCTAGACGAAGTCGAGCGTGCCGTCGAGGACACGCTCCACGCCCTACGCGTCTCGCTTGCGTCCGGTGGCGTGCTCGGTGGCGGCGGTGCCCCGGAAACCGAACTAGCCCTCGCACTTCGTGACTATGCCGAAAGCGTGGGCGGGCGGGAGCAGCTCGCCGTCGAGGCGTTCGCCGATGCACTCGAGGTCGTGCCGCGAACTCTCGCCGAGAACGCGGGGCTCGATCCCATCGATTCGCTCGTCGAGTTGCGTGCGCGCCACGACGGCGGAGACGTCCACGCTGGTCTCGACCCCGAGACTGGTGAGGCAATCGACATGTTCGACGAAGGTGTCGTCGAACCCGTTCCGGTAAAACAACAGGCAGTCAACTCCGCGACTGAATCGGCCGTCATGATCCTGCGAATCGACGACGTCATCAGCGCGAACTGAATTCCGTCGAATCAACGGACAGTTGCGATTCTGGGTGGGAGGGCTCGTACCCTGACAGGGAACGCTTCGACGCGCTCCTCGAGCAGCTCTACGCGAGCGGTGAGTTGATCGGGCGCGTGTGAGTCCGTCCCGATGACGAAGGGGATGTTTCGTTCCGCGAACACCTCGAGATACGTGGGATCCGGGTGGACCGACGCCAGGTCCCGATCCAGTCGACCGGCGTTGAGTTCCGGAACTGTCCGGCTCTCCGCGAGCGCGTCGCCGATCCGTTCGTAATCCTCCCTGCACATAGCCTCGCGGAGCCCCGGCGCCCGACGGGGGAGATCCAAGTGCCCGAGCACGTCGAACAACTCGGATTCGATCAACTCGATCTGCCAATCAACGTAGGTCGCTACCTGTTCCCGATACGATTCACCGGCCTCCGGCTCGGGCGCGGCCACGTTCCAGACGTCCGTCGTATGGACGCTCCCGATCGTGTAATCGAACCCCGCCCGTTCGAGGAACGTTTCGATCGAGTCTGCAGCCCGCGGATCCCAGTTGATCTCGGCGCCGTCTAAGACGTCAATACTGAACTCGTCCGTTGCGTTCCGGAATTCGGCGCGTCGCTCTCCGAACGTATCTGCGAAATCGTAGCGTTCGAGCCGACCAAATCCGTCGTCGACGATCGGACAGTGATCCGTGAACCCGATCCCCGTGAGGCCCACATCTGACGCCGCCTCGACCATCTCCTGCCAATCCCAGCCATCAGAGTAAGTCGTGTGCGTGTGGAGGTCGTAGCTAATCGTGGTCATACGGCGGTCGAACCGCCAGCCGCGCAAGTAGGTTTCGAGACTGCCCCGCCTCACTCGACGGTCGGCACGGGCAGTTGTTCGAGAACGTCCTCGATGATGTCTCGTTTTGTGACGTTCTGCACGCGCGATTCAGCCGTCAGCACGAGTCGGTGGGCAAGTACGGGAACGGCGATGTCGTGGATGTCGTCCGGGGTAACGTAATCCCGTCCGACAAGGACCGCTCGGGCCCGACTGGCTTCGAACAATCGCTGTGCCCCACGTGGCGAAATCCCGACGCTAACCCGGTGGTCATTGTCCGTCGCGACGGCAATCTCGGATAGATACGAGATCAGGTCCGCATCGACGTGGACGTCCCGCTCTGGAATCTGCTGGATCGCGGTGATTTCATCGTCGTCGAAGACCTTCTCGACGGTTGGTGTTTGCAACTCGCGGTTTGCCCGACGGGTGAGCAATTCGTCGTATCCCGCCTGGTCTGGATACCCCAGTTCGGTCTTGATAAGAAAACGATCCACTTGGGCCTCCGGGAGCGGAAACGTCCCCTCCTGCTCGATCGGGTTCTGCGTCGCGATCACCAGAAACGGATCGGGGAGCTCGCGGGTCTCGGTTTCAACCGTGACCTGTTGTTCTTCCATCGCCTCGAGCATCGCCGCCTGAGTCTTTGGCGGGGCCCGATTGATCTCGTCGGCCAGGACGACGTTGCCGAATATCGGCCCACGATGGAACTCGAAGGTCCGTTCTTGCTCGTTGAAGATATGCGTGCCGGTGACGTCGGTGGGAAGCAAATCCGGTGTGAACTGAATACGAGAGAACGATAGCCCGAGTGCAGTCGCGAACGATCGACCGGTGAGTGTCTTCCCCGTTCCGGGGACGTCCTCCATAAGAACGTGTCCACGGGCGAGGATCCCGAGCAACACAAGTTCGAATACCTCCCGGTCTCCGATGACGGCCGTCTCGATCTCATCGAGAAGGGCCTGGCACCGTTGATGTGCGGTTTCGAGGTCCATCTGAGCCGATGCCATACCGCCTCTTACGCGTCGAGACGTTAATAGCACGTGGATCCCAGCACTTGCCGCCGGTCCCATCTGGCGGTTGTCACAACCTGCGGACGGCCAAACGTCCCGGATGAACCCGTGCTGCTGTTCTCTATTTGCCAATTAGTCCGGCATCCGACATCGAATTTCATCCGGCTCTTGCCAACGTTGTACCCGGAGATGGAACCATCGAGCCGAACCACACCCGGGTGACCGTAATCACTATTCGGCGGTTCGTGAATAGTAATCGCATGAAAATCGGTGTCTGTACGATATCTGGACGACCGGCGCCGGTGGAGGATGTTCTGCAGGGCATCGCCACGACCGTCGCCAGCGGTGTCGAAATCTGGGGTCGCGAGCACATCGAGCCCGGAACGCCAGAGCGGTGTGAAGAAATTCGACAGCTGGCCGAGGAGTTACAGCTCGACATCCCGGTCTATGGATCGTATGTCCGCCCGGGAACCGCGCAATGCCGTGACATCGGGGAACGGGAAATTCGCATTGCTAGGGACCTGAATGCCTCGATGATCCGCGTCTGGGCCGGCGAACAGGAACACCAAGACGTCACCGAGGCGCACTGGAACGCAGTGGTGGAAGATCTCGAATGGTTGGCCGAGCGCGCGACGGATGCGGGAATCGAGATTACAGTCGAGCGCCATGCCGGCACGGTCACCAACACCATGGAGGGCGCCCGGGAGCTGATGACAGAAACCCCAGCGTGTGTCGGGCTCAACTATCAACCATCATTCGACGACGATGTAGATACGGTAGCTCGCGACATTGAAACACTGGCGCCGCTGGCGAACAACGTGCACATCCAGGCGAAGGCGGCCACAGACGCGTCATCGCGTTGTCCGCTTGCCTTCGCCTATTTTGACGTCGCGGATCTGCTTTCCACGCTCGCACACGCCGGGTTCGACGGGTACGTCGAGGTCGAATTCGTCACGGATCGGTGCCCGTACCGGGCGGCGGTTGCAACAGATGTTGCCTTCCTGGAAGTATTGCTAGAAGAGATCGCCTCGGAACACCAATAAATTACGTGCTCATCGGTGGTCTGGGACAACTGACCGAACGGTTTCCCAATCCTTATGCACGGAGCCGCGGTCGACCACCCTATGTCTGCTGATGGGTATCGCGTCGGTATCGTCGGGTGCGGGACGACCGGCGTCGCTCATGCGCGTGCGTATCAGACTGTCCCCGGGGCCACCGTTGTGGCGGCCGCGGATCAGCACGAACCCACACTGTCCTCGTTCGCAACGGAGTTCGACCTAGAGGCCGCTTTCGAAAGCGAGCGTGAGTTGCTCGCGTCGGTGGACGTGGACATCATCTCGATCTGTACGTGGCATTCGAGTCACGCACCGATCGCGGTCGCCGCCTGCGAGGCCGGAGTCTCCGGCCTGTTCGTCGAAAAGCCGATCGCCACGAGCTGGGGCGAAACTCTCGATATGCTCGACGCGGCCGAGCGACACGACGTGACCATCACCGTGGGTCATCAGACCCGATATGCCCCCGTCCACGAGGAACTCCGATCCCTGGTCACGGAAGGTGCGATCGGGAAGCCGCATGCCGTGCACGTCCGTCACGAGGACGGGTTACTCAATATGGGCACACACCTCGTCGATATCACTCGCTACGTGCTGGGCGATCCAGAACCGTCCTGGGTAATCGGGAGTATCGAACGGCGAACCGACCGATACGAACGTGGAATTCCGATCGAGGATCGCGCACAGGCCCAGGTGGCTTTCGGGGACGGCACGAGGCTCACTATCGAATCGGATCTCCCGGGGCCGGAGGCGGCCGAATCAGCCCTGCAAGTGTACGGCTCTCGCGGGGTGGTTGAACTGGATCGATCCACCGCGGCCACCATCACGACCATCGATGGGACGAGGACGCTCGCACCTGAGGCCGATCGACCACTGCGTGTTCGGTACGTGGAAGACCTGCTCGCCGCGGTACGCGGTGATCTCGAGGATCACCGGTGTGATGGCAGGGAAGCGGCCCGCACCATGGAAGTGCTGATGGGTATCTACGAGTCCGCGCGGCGACGGGAGGTGGTCGAGTTCCCCCTTGAGACGCGAGCAAATGCGCTCGAATTGATGCTCGAGGCGGGGGAGTTGAGCCCCGATCGACCCGGTCGGTACGACATTCGCCTCCCGTTTCAAAGTGTCCGCGACGATCGAGCCACGTAGCCGAATCAGGCGTGTTCAAGCGTTCGGGCGGATCGGTCCTCGATCAACATTCGGAGTTCCTCGCCGTCCGAGAGGTCCCTGACTTCCTCGCGTTCGACGATGGCAGTCCCCTCGATGGATTCCTCTCCCGCACGATCGACGAAATAGACGGCCCGGGTCCCCGCAACCCGGCTAATCGACGCCATGAGCTTCGCTCGTTTTTCCGCCGCTTTGGTGTATTTCGAGTGGCCAGTCAGGACGTCCGGATTCGATCCCTCGTCCTCGCTCACGGCTTTGAACGGCGAGCGCAGCGTCGGATGGACCTCGAATCCCGCGGTTGCCATCACCGTGAGAACCTTGGCGTCGTCGGGATCGAGTTCGGGATCTTCCGGGGTCGGCTCGGCCTCGTGAATGTCCTCTGTCCCCTCAAAGACATCGACGGGCTTGGCCAGCTGGCGATTGAACAGCTCCTCGAGCTCCATCGCTACCTCGATGCTGGCGCTCATTCCGTCCTCGTACTTCGAAACGGTGCGTCGTGACACGCCGAGTTGCTTGGCAAGATCACCGAGACTCCAGCCACGTTGCTCGCGTTCGTTCACCAGCGTCTGGCTCTCGATATTCACGTAAAGGCCGCCCGGGGCGGCGTAGATTAGCGGGGGGACGCCTTCGACAAACATGTCCATGGCCGTGTCCGGGCTGAGCACTGGTACGCCGTGCCGGAAGTACACGACCCCGGGTTGGAGATCCTCGTCACGAGTGCGCAACCCGATGACGATCGGCGTGGCGTTGAGATAGCCCCCGAGCCGCCGCATCTCCTCACCGGTCGAGCCGTCGAACCCGTCGATGTTCCCGAGAATCTTGACGAGCAGCAGCTGCTCGTCGCGTCGGGCGACAAGGTCAAAGCTCTTCGGACGGATTGAACACCGGTCGCTCACCGCGAAGCCGGCATCAACCAGCATCGCCATGATATTTCCGACCAGCGCGGACCGTGACATCATAACAAGCTAGACAGTTCTCCAATATAGGCGTTGTGCCGATTGCTGGCAGCCCGTTGATCGGTTGGGTGGAAACGAAAGGCGTAGGCAGCTCCCGTCCTAGATCGACGTAATGGCGATCGTCGGCCTGGATGATACGGATTCCGCCAGTGGTGGGATGTGTACGACCTACCTCGCCAGCGTGCTTGCCGACCAGCTCGGTGATGACCAACCCACCACGTTGCTTTTTCGACTGAATCCGGCGATCCCTCACAAGACACGGGGCAATGGTGCTGTCGCGGTGTACACGGATGCGCCACGGAACGAAGCGTTGGGGCTCGCAGCCAACCTTGTCGAGAAGTTTGCCATACTCGATGATCCCCACACCAACCCGGCCATCGTGTCTGTCGAGGGCGATGGTTCCGACCTGCCGACTGAGACACTCGCGTTTGCCGTTCGGGCGATTCGTGAGGAAATCCCGCTCCGAGAGGCGGAACGACTGGCTGGCCAAATCGACGCGACAGTGCGCCGATGGAAGAACGGACGCGGGCTCGTGGGTGCGTTGGCTGCCGTCGGGGCCATGAGTGCCTTGTGTCGAGTGGACCA
>SKQO01000172.1 GCA_007118975.1 Halobacteriales archaeon
CGGTCGACCGGACGGGTCAAACGTGGGTTGGGAACGATCAGACAGGACGTAAACATCTCCATCGCCGACGGCGCCCGGGTGGAGCTCAAGGGCGTGCAGTCGCTGGAGGATATCGAAACGATGGTCGAACGGGAGGTCGATCGTCAGCTGGCGCTTGTAGAGATCGCCGAGGAACTCCGGGACAGGGACGCATCAGTTGGGGAACCTACGGACGTCTCATCGGTGTTCGACGGCACGGACAGCGGCATCGTCCAGGGGGCGCTCTCCGGCGGCGGCCGGGCGATGGCCGTGAAGCTGACGGGCTTCGACGGGATAGTCGGCCGCGAGATCCAGCCCGACCGGCGTCTCGGGACGGAATTTGCCGATTACGCACGGCGACAGGGAGCCGGTGGAATCTTTCATACGGACGAATTGCCCGCGTACGGTCTTACCGAGGCGGAGGTCGAGACATTGCGTGACGCCGTCAATGCCGGAGCGACGGACGCGGTCGCGTTCGTGGCAGCCGATAAAGAAACTGCGGAGCGATCGATCCAGGCGGTGGCGGATAGGGGCAGTGCCGCGATCGATGGCGTTCCCGAGGAGACCCGGGGAGCCAACGAGGACGGGACCTCGCGGTATCTGCGGCCACTCCCGGGGGCTGCCCGCATGTACCCGGAAACGGACGTCCCGCCCGTGGAGCCCGATCCGACCGACGTCGAACACCCGGAGCTCCTCGACGAACGGGTCGAGCGCTACGAAAAGGAGCTCGGGTTGAATCGGGAACTCGCCGAGCAGGTGGCTTACGGTCGACACCTCAGACACTTCGAGAAGGCGGTGGAAGTGGGAGTTGATCCCGGACTTGCCGCCAGAACACTCGAAAACACCCTCACGGAACTCCGTCGGGATGACGCCCCGGTTTCGAACCTGACCGACGAACACCTCAGCGAGGTGTTCGAGCTGCTTGCCAGTGACGACATCGCCAAGGAGGGCGTAGACACCTTACTGGCGACACTCGCGGAGCAGCCGGATCAGGACGCGAGAACCGCGGCGGAGGCAGCCGGTCTCGACAGTGCTGGTGAAGACGAAGTGCGGGCGACGATCCGGGACGTTGTCGAGCGGAACGAAGAGCAGGTTGCCGCCGAGGGGATGGGTGCCTTTTCCGCGCTGATGGGTGAATGTATGGGAGCCCTTCGGGGGAAGGCGGACGGCGAACTCGTCAGCGACGTTTTGCGCGAGGAAATCCAGCAGGTCGCGGAGTCCTGAGGGATCACTCGGAGTAAACAGGTGCGGAGAGGCTACTGGCGAGAGAGTACCAGTTCGAGTTGGCAGTGGAGTTCGTCCGGGGGGACACCGATCGATCCGCGACGGTCAGGGTTGTCCGTTCCCACCGATGTCGATCGCGAAACCGGACGCGCGGAATTGTTCGGCGGAGGAATGCGTCTTCCCGGTGGCTGGTACCGGGAAACGCTCAGTATCGGTGTATCGGGGGTTCCGGCGTGCAACCGCTCTGCACGCAGCGGCCCCGCGAGGCCGTCTATCCTCGCTTCTCGACCGCCTGCTCCGTTTCGCGCATGATGCCGTGGAGCGTCGCGACCTCGCGAGTCGTCGGGTGCGCACGTCCGAGGAGCCGACGCAACATGACCCCGGCCTTCCCCCGGCGCTCCGGGGTGTATTCGATCCGATCCAGGAACGCGTCGATGTGGTCGTACAGGGCCTCGATCTCCGCCTCTTCCGCACGTTCCAGTCGATCGCTCGGGAGCTGGGATTCGGCGAGCGTGATCCGCCGGAATTCGTACAGCGCGATCGTGGCCGCCTGCCCGAGGTTCAAGACCGGGTACGCTGAACTCGCTGGAATCGTCGCGATCTCGTCGAGTTGGGCGAGTTCCTCGTTTCGGAGGCCGGTGCGCTCCCGACCGAAGACAAGCGCGGTGTCGCTCTCGACGTCTTCCATCGCTTCGGCCAGTTGGGCCGGCGTTTTCGCCGGATGGCGGATTCCCTTGGTGTCGGTCGGATTCGTCTCCGAGGTGAACCCGATGGTGTGATAGTTCGAAACGATGTACTCGAAGGTAACCTCCCGTGCGTTCGGCAGGATGTCGTGTCTCGCTCGTCCGGCAAAGCCGTGTGCTTCGGTACCCGGTCCCACTGGCGGTGGGTTCACGAGGAGCAACTGTTCGACGCCGAAGTTTTTCATGGCCCGGGCGATCGTCCCCACGTTTCCCGACGTTGCCGCATCGACGACCGCGACGCTAATGGTCGGCGCCACGTCTCAGGCCTCCGTGATCCCGCTCATGGCGAGCGTTCGGGGCTCCGAGTCAATAAGACACACTTTCGACGAGCGCCGAATCCGTGTGGTTTTAGTGGCGCCAGCGGAATCCCGAGCGAATGCAGACCGTCGAGACCGCGGGGGTGCCGATCGGTCCCTCGCACCCACCGCGGATTATGGGGGTGTTGAACCTGAGCTCGGAGTCGCCGTACGACCCGAGCGTGTTCACCGATCCCGACGCTGCGGCAACATACGTCGACGAACAGCTGATCGATGAGGGGGCGGACATCGTCGATATTGGCCTGGAATCGGCCAACAAACGCTTCGACGTCCTCCCGCCGGAAGCGGAGCTGGACCGGCTCGATCGAGCACTCGACGTCATCGACCGAGTGGACGGTGACGCCGTCTTTTCGCTCGAAACCAGATACGCATCGGTTGCCGAAGCCGGACTCGAGGGCGGTTTCGACATGATCAACGACATCTGCGGGTTCGCGGATGCCGAGATGCCGAACGTGTGCGAGTCACAGGGCGCGGTGGCGGTGAAGATGGCCGGCCCCGGCTCGCTAGAACGGCCGGGTGCGGTCGAGACCGTCGACGGGATTTACGAGGCGCTGGCGGCCGATCCGCTCCCGCCCGGGACGATCGTGGACCCGGCCTTCGGGGGCTGGTCGACGGGCAAGACCGAAGCGGTCGATCGCGAAACGTTCCGACGGCTCCGGGAGTTCCAGGCGCTCGACCGGCCCATCCTGGTCTCGATCAACCGGAAGAACTTCCTCCGGAACGTCGCGGACCGATCGACCGAGGGGGCGCTTCCCGTGAGTCTGGCCGCGACAAGCATGGCCGTCGAGCGCGGCGCGCACGTGATCCGAACTCACGACGTGGCGGCGACCCGGGATGCGGCACTCATCGGGGCAGCGTTCCGCCGCGACCGGTTGCGCGATCCCGACTTCGGGGTCTACGAACTCGAGGTCACCAATACACAAGAGCTGCGGCGCCATCTGGCCCGAATTGGGGCAGGGGAAGCAGCGGCAGCAGATCGTTCGGGGTACGCCTTCGAACTGCGAGACCTCGACCCGGTGGATCGGGAGTTACTCGGCCACGCGAGTGCCGACTACGAGGGAAGATTCCTTCGGGGTAACGATCTGACCGGTGGGGTCCTGCTGGGAACCCGCCGTTCGATCGAACAGCTTGGCGAGACCGTGCGATCCGAATCACCACAGCTCGAGGCAATCTTCGATCGACTCGTCGATCATCTCGCGGCGGGGCCGACGTGAGCGGGAACTGCCACATGTCCGGGTGCACCCCCGTGATATCCTGGCGCGAGTGGGCGCCGGTGTACGATCGAATTGTCAATGAGTTCGGATTTGATCGATGTGCGGATCGACGGGCGAGGGACGAACTCGCGAACTTGGCAGCCGATAGCCCGCTCCAGCTGGCTGATCTCCCGGAGCTCGCGGATCGGACCGTCGCCATTGCCGGGGGCGCACCGACGCTCGCGGCGGATATCGAACGCGCAGCGACTGCCGATCGAGTGATCGCGGCATCCGACGCCGCTGGCGTCCTGCTGGATGCTGGCGTGGACGTGCTGGCCATGGTCACGGACCTCGACAAACGGCCCGCGGTCGCACACGACGTGATCCGCGCCGGGGGCTTCGTGGCCGTACATGCCCACGGTGACAACCGCCCGGCGCTCGCCGAGTGGGTACCGCAGCTCCGGCTCGATCGCGTCCTGCCGACGACACAGGTACGACCCCGACTACCGGTCGTCAACACGGGCGGGTTCACCGATGGCGATAGAGCGGCCTTCCTCGCGGCCGGGTGTGGGGCCGGGGAACTGACCTTTCCGGGGTGGGACTTCGACGATGCCAACGTGCCGAAACGCAAACACCAGAAATTACGGTGGGCCGCCAGGTTACTCTACTGGCTGGAGCGTCGCCGCGGCGATCGCTTTTCGCTCCTCGATGATCGACGATCGAGCCTGGACCTGACCGGCTTTCCACCCCCGTGATCGGCGGGATCGGCCGAAATGCGGAGGAAACGGAAAACCCCGGTTTCACTACTCGACAGCCGGGGAAACGGTCGATTCAGCGTGAGCGTTCATCAATAAGGCTTATTGAGAACCACATTCAATCCACAACCAACATGGCGCGAATGGGCAGCCGACCTTCAGTTGTACTTTCCGAGGACAGTCAACGAACGTCCGGCCGCGACGCACAGGAGATGAACATTACCGCTGCGAAGGCGGTGGCCAGCGCCGTCCGGACCAGCCTGGGCCCGCAGGGGATGGACAAGATGCTCGTCGATTCGTCGGGTAACGTCGTCATCACGAACGACGGCGTGACCATCCTCGACGAGATGGACATCGATCACCCCGCCGCGGAGATGATCATCGAGGTAGCGGACATCCAGGAAGAAGAGGTCGGCGACGGGACGACCTCCGCCGTTATCGTGGCCGGGGAGCTCCTGCGACGGGCCGAGGAGCTCCTCGACAACCGCATCCACCCGACGACGATCGTGAAAGGGTACCGGGATGCCGCCCGGGAAGCCACACAGGCGCTCGCGGACGGTGCAATCTCGGTGGACGCCAGCGATACCGATGAACTCGAACGGATCGCCGCCACCGCCCTGACCGGCAAGGGTGCCGATCAGGCGAAGGATCACCTCACGAGCCTCGTCGTGAGCTCGGTCGCCCAGGTCACCGAGGACGGAGAGGTTGCCAGGGACGAAATCGAACTCGAACGTGCCCTCGGTGCGCCGGTCGAACAGTCGGAAGTGTTCGAGGGGATGATTATCGACAAAAATCCGGTCCACGAGGACATGCCCCACCGCGTGGAGGACGCGCGGATCGCTATCCTGGGCGACGAACTGGATGTCGAGGACATCGAAACGGATGTCGAGATCAACATCGAGGATCCGGACATGCTCGACGAGATCAGAGAATCCGAGGAAAAGGAGATCCGGGATTTCGTCGAGCGACTCGACGACCTCGGGGTCAAAGCGGTGTTTGCCTCGAACAGTATCGCCGACATCGCCCAGAATATGTTCGCCCGACTGGGTATCGTCGCCGTCCGACACACAGGAGATAGCGACCTCGAACGGCTCGCGCGGGCCACCGGCGGCACGGTCGTCACCAACTACGATCAGCTCGACGAGGACGACCTTGGTGAGGCCGGCGCCGTCAGTTACGACGATCTGGGCGACGACCAGGTGTTCTACTTCGAGGAGCCCGCTGAGGCGAACGTGGCGACGTTCATCCTTCGCGGCGGTACCGAGCACGTGGTCGACGAACTCGAGCGAGCGATCGAGGACAGCCTGGACGTCGTGACGCAAGCGGTCGAGCATGGAGAGGTCCTTCCCGGCGGCGCAGCACCCGAAATGCTCGTCTCACTGCACCTGCGCGACCACGCCGAAAGTATCGGTGGTCGGGAGCAGCTCGCGGTAGAAGCCTTCGCGGATGCGGTCGAAGTGGTTCCACGGACGCTGGCGGAGAACGCCGGTCACGACCCGATCGACAGCATCGTCGAGCTCCGGGCCGCCCACGACGGTGGCGATACGACCGCGGGGCTCGATGCCGAAACAGGAAACGTCATCGACATGACCGAAGAGGGCGTCCTCGAACCGCTTCAGGTGAAATCGCAAGCGCTCGAGTCGGCAACGGAAGCGGCGTCAATGATCCTGCGGATCGACGACGTGATCTCGGCCGGTGACCTGTCGACGGGCGGCGACGATGACGACGAAGGCGGCGCCCCCGGCGGTGCACCCGGTGGTATGGGAGGAATGGGCGGTATGGGAGGTATGGGAGGCATGGGCGGCGGGATGGGCGGCATGATGTGACGCGGTAGGCGACACACTCGCCCGACACGCAACCAACTGCGTTCGGCCAGTCCCGTCCCGTGCACGACCGTTATATAGAGTGAGTTCCCGCTCGTGGTCATCGAACACCCGACGTCGGCATTCGAACAGACGGCCACGCTCTGTTACATCTTCGACGACGAGGAGGTACTGTTGATCTGGAAGAAACGAGGCATCGGCGCACAGCAGTACAACGCCCCGGGGGGCAAGATCGAACCGCACGACGACTCGCCGAAAGCTGCCGCCAAACGGGAGGTCTACGAGGAGGTTCGCGTCGAGGCACGCGACCTCGAACGGGTCGGCAAACTGGCGTTCGTATTCGGCGATTCACCGTTCATGCTCGGGTACGTGTTCAACACTACGACCTATCGCGGCGACCCGACCGAAACTGCCGAGGCGCGACCCGAATGGTTTCACGTCTCGGAGATCCCGTACGATAAGATGTGGGCGGACGACCGGTACTGGATGCCCGCGATGCTGGCCGGCGAACGGTTCGCGGGGCAGTTCAATTTCGACCACGAGGGGAATTCCCTGCTGGACTGGGACCTCGAAATCCTCGCCGAGTAGAGTGCGTCCACGTCGATCGCTCCGAATTCGAGCCCACCCCTCGCAGATAGTATCCGGACCGATGTGTCGTGTCGATCGCCCTACTCCCCCGTCTCGATCAACTCGACGAGGTTGCCGCTCGGATCACGGCAGTAGACGATCGCAGCCCCGCTGTCCGTCGCGCTTCCCGGTTCGCTGAGAAACTCCACGTCCGGTTGCAGCCGATCGACCGTCGCCCGGATGTCGTCCACTTCGAAACAGACGTGCGGATATCCGACGTCTGTCGGGACGGCAGTCTCGTTCACGTTCGTCTCGGCTGCGTCGTGTTCCTCCAGTTCGAGGGTAAACCCGTCGGCCGTCTCCAGAAACGCGATCCGTGCGGGTGCATCGTGGTCGACGCCGAGAAGCTCGCCGAAGGGCTCGGGATCCGTGACGAGCCGAAACTGCTCGCTCATCTCGAAGTACTTCGTGTAGAAGGTTACGGCTGCCTCCAGGTCCGCTACAACGATTCCCATGTGGTGGCCGGTAACTGTCATGCACGAGACCGGCCGGATCGCCAGAATAAGGCTTCCGATCGGCTGCCTTCACGGGATGAGCACCTTTATCTCGCGTCGACGCCGGGCGCCAACTGTACGCATGCGAGAGGACTTTCGCGAGCTCAAGGAGGAACTCGATGGTGGCGTGGTGCCGGCGACGGTCACGCCGTTGACGCCGGAGTACGAGATTGCAGTCGAGGACCTACACCGGCACATCGAGCAACTCAGCCGCGTCGATGGCCTCGTCGGGCTGATGGCCAACGCGCACTCGGGCGAGGCGGGCATGACGCCGACCGACGAGAAGGTGACGGTGGTGGAGGAAACGATCGCGGCCGCCGACGGCGTCCGGGTCTTCTCCGGCGTGGGTGGGGAAAGTACGACGATGGCAGTCGAGGAGGCAAAGGCCCTCGAAGCGGCCGGTGCGGAGGCACTGATGCCGGTGCCGATCGCCGTGCAATCTAACGGCGATCCGCAGATCATCTGGGATCACTACCGCGGGATCGCCGACGCCGTGGACATTCCACTGATCGCATTCCAGTTTGGCAACTACGGCAACATCAACCTCCCCGTCGGAACCTTCGTCGAACTCTGTACATGGGACGAGGTTATCGCACTGAAAGACGCTTCGTGGACGTATCCACGCTATGAAGAAACGGTTCGCGCGCTCGATCCAATCAGGGACCAGTTCACTCTGCTCAATGGCAATGATACGTTCATGTATCACGCCTATCACCTCGGCGCCGACGGTGCCCTGATCGGGTATGCAAATATCGTCCCCGAGATGCACGTCGAAAAGCTCCGGGCCGTTCATGCCGGAGATCTCGACCGGGCGCGAGCCCTCCGCCGCGAGATGATCGATCTCACGAACTTCGTCTGGAAGGAGCCGGTGCCCCGTTACCGGCAGCGAACGAAGGCGGCACTACAAATGCAGGGTGTGTTCGAACACGACACCTGTCGACCGCCACAACAGCCCCTCCCGGCCAGCGAGAAGGACGAACTGCGCAACATTTTGCAGGATCTCGGCGAGCTTTGAGGAATCGGGGAATCGTGCCGGTAAGGCGCGTGCGCACCGTTTCGGTCGATCGTACTTCACCCGACGAAATCGTAGAATAATCCCAGACACGCCCGAGAAGGCGGGATATCCGCTTTAACTCGAACGTTCTGACGTCCGTGCCCCGGCATCCTCACACACTTGAAACGGAGCAAAAACGCCGGGAATCGGGAGACAACGGCCCGGGATGCCCTACTGTCGTTGCATTCGCTGGGTTGGACTGCGCGATTGGCGCACCCACGTGTGCGCATCGAACGCCTGCTCCAGCGTTTCGGTCACCCACACCTCGGCACTCCCGTCGACATCCAGTAACTTGATCCGATCACGCGAAAGTTCATCGACCCAGTATGTACGCCCGGTTTGTTCTTGATAGAGACTGTCACCCACTTCGAGGTCCGCCTGGGATGCAACGATTTTGTGATCGGGCAAGGATAGTGGTACTCGGTTATCCGGTAGAATAAATCTGATTATAACTTCAAATACCAATTAAAACGGACTGGTCGTCGGGCAGAACAGTTTTACCCGCATGCCGGCGCGCAGGGGTGGAAAAACCGATCGGGGATGAGCGAAGTAAGACTTTGCATACCCGTGGGAAAACACCCGTTATGACCGGGACAGCGGTCGTCGGCGGTGGGATCGTCGGGGCTGCGGCAGCCTGGCGGCTCGCCGAGCGTGGCGAATCGGTGACACTTTTCGATCGACGCGACGAGGGACGAGCGACAGATGCGGGTGCCGGCATCGCGTATGCCCCACCCGTCGAGCAGCTCGCACCACCGGATCGCGAACTCGCCATTCGTTCGCACAGGTACCTCGGTGTCCTGGCGGAGACGCTCCGCTCGCAGTACGACCTCGATACGGTTGGTGTCACGGAACGACCGTTTTACAAGGTCGCCCTGGAGACACAGAGCCTCGTTACTACCGGGATCGATACCGTTCGCCGGTACATCGACCGTGTGGACCATCTCCAGCAATCGGCGGTAACGGTACTCGACGAGCAAGACGTGAGGACGGCGGTACCCTGGCTCAGGGACGTCGAAGGGGCGATCACGTTCGAGACCGGGATTCGCATCGACGGGCGGCGGCTCACCGAAGCGCTGGTGAACGCTGGAACGGAGGAGGGCCTCGAGGTGTGCAACACCGACGTGAGCGGCATCGAGGTGAACGGCGGGCGGGTGAACGGCCTCAAGATCGGGGATGGTGAGGTGATCGACGTCGATCGCGTGATTATCGCCGGCGGTGCGTGGTCGGCGGCATTTGCGTCGGCGCTCGGCTGTTCGATCCCGGTCAGTCCACAGCGCGGCCAGATCATTCACCTGGAACATGCCGACCTCGCGACTGGCGACTGGCCGATGGTGAGTACGTTCGACGGCGGGCAGTATCTCGTCCCGTGGGCGGAAGGGCGTGTCGCCGTGGGCGCAACCTGGGAGGATGCCGGATTCGCGCCCTGGCCGACCGTCGACGGCATTGAGACCATGCTCGCGTGTGCCAGAGATCTCGTCCCCAGCCTGGAGACGGCGCGATTCCACGAGGTGCGGGTGGGCCTCCGGCCCCGGTCGCCTGACGGGCGCCCAATCCTCGGGAAAGTTCCGGATATCGACGGTGCCTTCGTCGCCACCGGTCACGGCGGAGGCGGGCTACAGCGCGGGCCATTCAGCGGGTACCTGGTGGCCGATCGCTGCCTGCAAGGCGCAGTCGAGTTCCCGCTCGAAGCGTTTCGTCCCGGTCGCTTTGCCGAGGCCGGCTGAGCGACACGTAGGATCGGGCCTGGGAGTTTCCCGTGGCCATCGACCCTGTCGTCCGGACATGTGACGCCCGGGATGGTATCGCGATCGGTCGAGGTGACCTGTCATGGTGCCAGGAGAAGAGGCACTTGAGCCGTTATTGTGGAGAGCCTTCAGAGGTCGACGGCCGAGGACGACGACAGCTCGTCGATCTCCGCAGCCGTCAGTTCACGACCCTCCTCTTCGGACAGGTACATGCCTTCCATCAGCATCATGGCGTTGAGCGCAAGCTCGCCCGTAGGAATATCCAGGTCGGGTGTACCCTGGATCTGCTGTATCCAGTGGTGGAACTGGCGTGCATAATCGTCGTCCTGGTAGCGAGCATCCCCATCGATTCGACCACGTCGTACCGTGTGTTCGCCCAGATCGTAGGACACAGTCGCCTCGTAGTCTCGATCCGTCGTGTAATACTCGAACTCGTCGAGTCGGACACCACCCTTGGTCCCGGCCACATACATCGGCTCGCTCGGCCCGAACAGGTGCCAGGCCGCCACGACGGAGACTGCAGTCCCGTCTTCTAGGTAGGCGGTACCGAAGCCGAGGTCTTCCACGTCGTAGCCGGCTGTGTCCACCCGATCCCGGTAATCGGCATCCGCGCCCACGAGTTCCGGGTCGTATCCGTCCCCTGTCTGATCGACCGCACGCCCACTCACGCGTTCGACGTTCCCGTTACCCACCAGGTGGAGGAGCTGCCCGATCACGTAGACGCCGATGTCGATCACGGCACCGCCACCCGCGTGGTCGGACTGGACGAACCCGGGGGTCCCGTAGCCATCCACGAACGGACGTCCCCGGCGTCGCACGTACGAACCCCGCGCGTAGATCGGATCGCCCAGGGCACCATCATCGACCAAACGGCTTGCAGCCCGGTGGGTGTCGGAGAACAGCCGGCCGTTCTGGACGTCCAGTCTCACGCCCGCCTCGTTTACCGCGTCCACCATCCGCTTGCCGTCGTGGTACGTTGCGGCGATCGGCTTCTCGCAAAAGACGTGACAGCCAGCCTCAGCCGCCGGAATCGTGACGGGTGCGTGGAGGTTGTTGTGCACGCAGACCGATATCGCATCGAGCGACGCATCGTCCAGCATGTCCCGAAAATCCCCGTACACGGCCGGAACATCGTACTCGTCAGCGAGTTCGTTAGCCGCGTCCTGATCGATGTCTGCGACGGCGACGACATCCGCATCCTCGAGTCTCGCGAGACTCCGAGCGTGCGTTTTCCCTCGGTTCCCCGCCCCGACGATACCGATTTCGATGGGCATACCGGCGAGGTCGCGGGATGGACACTTAGTTTAACTGTCCTGTGGCAGGGTGGTGTCTAGAGCAGCGTATTGAAATCGAGGACGCCCTCGCCGGCGTCATCACCGGTTGCCCCGAACGTGGGTTGGTCCGTGAGCCACCGGCCGTTTGTAAAGTCGGGGAACGTGACGCTGTCGCTGCCCCGTTCGATGGATTCCTCCGAAAGCGGCGAGATCGCCATCCAGGCAGCCGCGTCGTAGACGTCGACCGGCGGGCGGACGTCTTGGGCGATCGACTGGACGAACGATCGCATGACGAGGTAATCCGTCCCACCGTGGCCGCGGCGGACGCCTTCGTCCTGGTATTCCGCCCAGACCGCGTGCTCGAACTCATCGCGATACTCCTCGAACGGCTCCCACTCGTGCTCGGGGCTCCGGTCCTCCACGTGGATCCCTTCCTGGTCGTTGTTCCAGAGGCCATCGGTGCCCTGGACCATCATCATGCCCGACTTCGGCCGCGGTGAGCTGCAGTCGTGGTTGATGATGATCGTCTCGCCGTTCGCACACCGGAGGACGGAGGTCACGATGTCCCCGATCGCCCAGTCTTGCCCCGCCGTGGGCGCATCCTCGTCGAGCTCCCGCTGTGCCCACCGTTCGAGCCCGCGGGCCTTCGTGGCCGTTGAGGTCAATGACATAAACCGGTTGCCCCGGTTGACGCCCATGTACTTCGCGATCGGGCCGATCCCGTGGGTCGGATACACGTCCGCGTTTCGCTTGAGAAAGTGCAGCGTCCGGTATCCCATCCCCTCGCGCTCTGCCATGCGAGATTCACGGAAGCCGTGGAGCTCCGGCCTGATGTCGTGAAGATACCCACACTGGGCGTGGAGCAGCTCGCCCAACAGCCCGGCCCGGACCATGTTGAGCACGGCCATGCGATCCCGCCCGAAGCAAGCATTTTCCAGTAGCATGCAGTGCTGGCCGGTCCGTTCGCTCGTTTTGACGAGGTCCCAGCACTCCTCAACGGACGACGCAGGACCGACCTCCATCGCCGCCCAGGCCCCCGCCTCCATCGCCTGGATGGCCATGGGAATGTGGAGCCGCCAGGAACTCGCGATGATGACGCCGTCGAGGGCCTCGCCCGCGAGCATCCGTTCGTGATCCTGATAGCGTGTCGGGGCCGGCCGGCCATCTGCGACCAGCGATTCCTCGACGTTGTCGAGGTGGCGCTCCTGGACGTCACAGATCGCTTCGATCGAGACATCGTCCATCTCCGCACATCGGGCGAGCAGGCTCTGCCCGCGCTTGCCGACGCCGGTGAACCCCAGGCGAACCGTCTCGTCCGCATCACTCGTGCTCATTGGTAGTAGTTCTCCACCCCAAGCTCGCGAGGCGGAGGCCATAATTGATTGGAAGCGTCGCGCAATCAGCAAACCCAAAATACCAGGCAACCGACGGCTCGGACATGACAGACGGACCAACGACCGGTATCCTCTCGGAGATGACCATCGAGGAGGTCGAGGCGCTCGATCCCGAGGTCGTCGTCTTCGGCATCGCCTCAACCGAACCACACGGACCGCACCTGCCGTACGGGACGGACACCTATCAGACGGAGACGGTCGTGCGTCGCGCCGTTACCCGTGCCAATGAGGAAGGAGCGCGGGCGCTGATGTATCCGACCCTCCCGATCGGAAACAACGTGAATTTCAAGGCGTTTCCGTTCGCGTGTCGCATGAGCGTCCGGACGCTGATGAACGTCGTACTGGACGTCATCGAGGCGATCGAAGAGGAAGGTGTGGAAAAAATCGTCCTGGTCAATGGCCACGGCGGCAACACGGCCACATTGACGGCCACGCTTCGGGAACACGCAGGCCGACACGGCCCCGGTGGAGGGGCCTTCGTGTGTATGACCAGCAACTCCGGGGCGATCCCCGAGGAAGAGCGATCGCTGATCGAACACGAATCCAACCACGCCGGGGAGCTCGAGACCTCGCGGATGCTGCACATCAGACCGGACCTGGTCCGCGAGGGCGAGTTGGACGAGTTCCCCATCCAGCTCCCGGGGATCGAACACCTGCGGGAAGATCACGTCACTTTCGTGCCGCGGTGGGACGGATACATGCCGGCCAGTGCCGGCGGCGAAACCCGCGAGAGTTCTGCGGAGAAAGGGGAGGCGATCACCGACGCGGCCGCCGACTGGATCGCCGAGCTACTGATCGAGCTGGACGCGGCGCCCATCGACGAGTTGTTCCCGTTCCCGGAACGGTCGTGAGCCGACCGCTTCCACCGAAGAAATCCCGGCCGGTGCAGTCGTAGCGACGGTTCTTTTTTCCTCCAGCGGACCTCACGCATGTCCGGTGGCGCGATCATGAACAGCCCCTGGTTCGATCCGGCCCTGGTGGAGGCCGTCACCGAGTTCGTGCCGCCATGGCTCGCGATGGGACTGGTCGTCGCTTCGCTACTTGGCAGCATCTACGTGATCGGGCCGGCCGTGCTCGCGCTGGCCGTTCGTCACCGAGAACCGGTGGCCACGTCCTGGCCAGGGATCCTCCTCGCTGGCTACGGTTCGTTCGTATTCCTCAAAGTCTGGCTCGATGTCCCCCGTCCCCGTATTACCTCGCCGCTGGCCGGCGCTGAACTGCCATTCTGGTTCGAGCCCCTCCATACGGTTGCCGTGGGGTTCGAGACTGGCGGCTGGCCGAGCGGCCACATGGTCGCGGGAACGGTGTTCTACGGGCTGGCAACCGTCGATCTACCCACGGGGACGTTCCGACAACGAGCGAGCCTGACTGCGATTATCCTGGGCGCGATCGGCATCGCGCGCATCGGTCTCGGAGAACACTATCTGGGCGATGTCGTCGGGGGAGCGGTGGTGGGTGGCCTCATCCTCCTTGCCGGGATATGGCTACGATCACACACGGCGGTACCCGAACGTCTCACCCTTTTGGGGACCGTTCCTGCCATACTTGCCGTCCTCGCCGGTGACGTCTTGTACGGTGGCATCCTCGTCGGAACTGGCGCAACCGTCGTCATCCTCCAGCACCGATTTCTGTAGACAACGACGCTAGAACCGATCGCTACGTATTGCACGAGCTCCGGGCCGAGATCCGATGGAATCGGCGCGTGTAGAACAGTCGTCTGACGTACTATTATGCCTCACGATACCAAATACCACTACTTGCAGGATCCCTCATGCGCCAATACCTGGGGCGGCAATGCGACTCGATGGAACGTTGCCCGGCGTCGCGGTTGCTGGTCATGCGTCGCTACGGACGAATGACAACCGGCCAGCCAGTGGGGAAGAGATGAGCGATCAATGGCGGCTCTGTGCGGGGTGTGGATGGACGGGAGCGGTCAACACTCACGCCGACGTAGTTGACTGCCCGGCGTGTGGACGCCGCCTCTCTGGAACGACATCGAGGGGTGAGCCGTCACCATAGGTACACGCGTCATGTTTCACTGGACCGTTCCGTCGGTCAGTGCTAGCGTCGCTCGCGCCCGTTCTCTGTCAAGCGCCAGGCATCGCCTGGCGTGTCGCCATCGACGATTCGTTCGAGGAGCCCCTGGTCTGCCAGCTCGTTCAGCCGGCGCCAGGCCCCGGCGCGAGAAATCTCGAGGGCCGACGCCACCTCGATGGTCGTGCGGCGTTCCCGACCGGCCGGATCGAACTGCGAGAGCACGTCCGACGTATCCTGATCCATGACGTGGATTCGTCACTTCGGCCCGAGCGCATTTGACGTTGGCTGCCAGCCACACCGGATTCGACGGTTGGCGTCACCTTCCCCGCGGGGACACTCACAGCAGGTTGGCCCGGAAGCAGGACCCGCGTGATTCGATCGACGGGCGAATTCGTCCAGATGCCGGTGGGCTACTCGTTTGCCATCGAACTGGCCACAAATACGGTACGGTCGTCCCTCGCTCCGAAGCCCTCGTAACATGTCACGCGCAATCATTCCGTTAGTAGGGCCGCTTCGATCGTTTCGTCGTCGAAGGGCGTCATCAGTCGACGATTGATGAGACACTCCCCGGGGCCAGAAAGATCACCTCGCGCCATTCGAGGGTTCGGTCATCGGGTGCGGCGTGGTTGGCGACGCGGGCATACCGGTCATCTTCCGTCGTGCCCACATCGAGGTCCAGGCGGTTGCCATCCAGTGGAAGCGGGGCGTTATCGAAGATGACCATGCCCGCGGGCTTCAATCGATCAGTGATCGCTTCGATCGCGGAGACGAGTTCACCCAGCCGGAGGTGGTTCACAACCTCGCGAATCATGACGACCGCGTCGTACGAGCCCGTGATACCAAGATTCGGAAGCGCGTCCCGTCGAAAATCCATCACATTTCGAACGCGCCACCTCGAGCATTCCCTCGTACCTGTCGACGGCAGTCACCGAGAAGCCGCGCTCGACGAACCGGCGAGTATGCTCGCCCGTGCCGCAACCGATCTCGAGCAGACGGATATCTCTCGGTTCGTGTCCTGGCAGTACCGACGTCACGAACGCGACGTCCCGGTCGTAGTCCCAGTCCGCTTGGATCGCATCGTACAGC
>SKQO01000140.1 GCA_007118975.1 Halobacteriales archaeon
CCCGACCTGGCGCATGACCAGAGGCAGGAGGACGGCGGTGCGATGGTGTTCGAAAGTGACGTGCTGGAGGAGGGGTTCGAGATCATGGGGGAACCCTGCGTCGAACTTGAACTCGCGGCCAGCCGTCCGGTGGCCATGGCTGCTGCACGGCTGTCCGACGTGGCACCCGACGACAAGGCGACCCGGGTGACCTACGGTCTGCTCAACCTGACCCACCGTGAGAGCAGTGAATGTCCCGAGCCCCTGGAGCCAGACCGGCGCTATCGGGTGGAGGTCAAGCTCAACGGCATCGCTCACGCCTTTCCCGCGGGGCACCGGCTACGGTTGTCACTGTCCACCTCATACTGGCCGCTGGCGTGGCCACCGCCCAATCCGGTGCGCCTGCACGTCTTCGGTGAAGGGAGCCGGATGGTTCTGCCCGTCCGTCCGCCGCGTGCGTCCGACGGGGATCTGCGTGAATTCGGACCATCCGAGGGTACACCGGCGCCGAGGATCTCTCGCCTCGACGCCGCCCATCACAACTGGCTGGTGCATCGCGATCTGGCGACCGACGAGTCGACCCTGGAAGTGATCAACGATGCCGGCAGCCAGCGCCTGGAAGCCATTGATCTGGTTACCGGCGCGCGGACAGTGGAGACATACTCAAGCCAGGGCGATGATTTCCAGTCCGCCCGGGCCGAGGTTGTCGCGGAACGCCGGCTTCGGCGCGGCGACTGGGAAATCCGCACCGTGACGAGGACAGTGGTGACGTCCACGGAGGACGCTTTCATCGTGCATGCCAACCTGGATGCCTACGAGCGATTTCCCCAAGGCAGCATCCGGGTATTCTCCCGGGACTGGGATGAATCCATCCCGCGGGATCTCGTGTAGTTTGCTCAGTCGCCGCAGCCCTTCGCGTGGCATGGAGGCGGCCGGATGCTGATGCTGTCGGACTCAAAACCGCGTTGACGTCCTCAAAGGGGCGGGGTGGACGGTCAGACCGAGCCCATGGCGTCGTTGATGGCCCGGATGAGGTCGTCGGCCTCGAACGGCTTGCCAAGCACCATCGTTGTGCCGTCCGCCTGTGTGCGCCGGGCAGCCGGACTGTCGGGGCGTGCGGTCAGGATGATCGCGGGCAAGGTATGTCGCTGATCCAGGAGGTGCTGCTGGAGCTCGACGCCACTCATGCCGTCGAGCTCCAGATCGATGAGCAGGCAGGCGCATGACTCCGCCGTCGGCACGCCTGACGCCAGGAACGCCGAGGCGGAATGGAAGGGCCGGGCGTGCCAGCCATGGGCCGTGATCAGTGTGCACAATGCGGTGCGCACTGCTTCATCATCGTCGATGATGTAAACGATGGGATCCGCCAAGCTATCTGCCATGTCACCCATGCCCCGAGCCTTGGTTTTCCAGCATGGATTCAGTGCGCCCGGGAGTCCTTGACTGCGGTCACGGTTTGGTGGATTCGCAGTTATCTTTCGAGCATGTGCGCAAGCCGGATCAGTTCCGGTGCCGAGCGCAAGCCGAGTTTTCTCATGGCACGGCCCCGGTGTACCTCTACTGTGCGCTCGCTAATGCCGAGGTGGGCGGCGATCAGCTTGTTCGCCTCTCCGGCCGCGGCGAGCCTGACCACTTGAAGTTCCCGGTCACTGAGCAGCTCGAGGCTCTGCCGGAGCGCAGCCGCCCTCTGGTCCGAGACCATACTGAGCTTGTGCTGTGCGACAGCGTCGCGCAGCAGGTCAATCAGTTCCGTGGCCTCGAAGTCGGGCTTTTGCAGGAAGTCTATCGCCCCGTCCTTGACCGTCTGCACAGCGGTCCTGAGGTCACCCTGGCCGCTCAGGAAAATAATCGGGAGCAGGCAGCGTTCCGCCTGCATGATCGCCTGGACCTCCGTTCCACTGATGCCGGGCATCCTCAGGTCCAGCAGGACACAGGCGGGCTCATCGGGTCGGGCTGCGTCCAGGAATTCCCGGCCGCTGGAGAATGTAACTGGACGGAAACCGGCGGACCGCACCAGCAACGACAGACTTTGGCGGATGGCGGCGTCGTCGTCGACGATGAAGACCGTGCCGGCGTTAGCCATCGGGCCCGCTCTCCACAACAATCGGCAGTTTCAACCGAAAAGTGGCACCGCCCACCGGCCGGTTCTCCGCGGTGAGCTGGCCTCCATGCGTCGCCACGATGGATCGGCACAGGGCCAGACCCAGCCCCATGCCACGTTTCTTGGTGGTGAAATAGGGGGTGAAGAGGTCACTCAGGTGTTCTTCGGGGATACCCGGCCCCGTATCCTGGATGGTCATCCCACAGACCGCGCTGTGACTGTCTACACAGGTGGCAACGGTCAGCAGCCGCGGGCCGTCCACTTCCCGCATGGCGTCCAGCGCATTGTCAATCAGGTTGAAGATGACCTGTTCGATCTGGGTGCGATTGACCCGTATCGTGCACTCCGTGGCGTTGTAGTTGCGGTGCGCTTCGGCACCGATGCTCTGCATTCTGTGGGTCAGCAGCAGGAGTACATCCTCCACCATTCTCGACGGATGAGTGTCGGACAGGTCTTCCGGGTCGTCGTGTCGTGCGAAGCGGCGGAGCTGATCGAGGATCCGGCTGGCGCGGCGAGCCTGTTGGGTGATTTGCTGCAGATGTTCCTTGAGGTCTGCCGCCGCGTCCTTTCCCCCGTCGATCTGGATGAGGGCGGCCTGCGCAGTAGTATGGACAGCGGTCAGCGGCTGGCGGATCTCGTGGGCGAGGGTGCTCGCCAGTTCGTCGATTGCATGGAGGCGGGTGGCGTGCGCCAGGTGGGACAGATGCAGGCGCTGCTCCCGTTCAGCGCGCTTGCGCGCAGTGATGTCGTGGGTGAAACCGATAAAGTAGCGTTGTCCATGTGCGGTGCCTTCCGTGACGCTGAGCTGGATCTCGATAGGACTGCCGTCCCGGTGGCGGGCAGTGACCTCGCGACCCATGCCAATGATCCGCCGATCGCCGGTTTCCAGGTAACGGCGGATGTAATGGTCGTGCTGGCTGCTGTGGGGCTCGGGCATGAGCATGCTGACATTGCGGCCCCGCATTTCCTCGGCCCGATAGCCAAAGAGCCGTTCCGCTGCAGGATTCACGGAGCGGATGATCCCGTTGGCGTCGATGGCAATAATGCCGTCAATGGCATTCTCGATGATGGCGTGGGCGATGTGGACATCCCTGAACAGCCATTCGGCGGACGTCTGCCCGGTGTTCTTGTCGTCGGTCAAGACTATCCCCGTCTCTGAAGTGCGGGAGCCGACGCGGTCCTCCCGGAATGACCGTTCGACGTTCCCCCTTTCAGAGTAGTCACTGCTGTTGGAACTATCCACGCATGGGCCGCACCCCGCAAGGGTGGATCAACGCCAGGCGGCACACGCGCATGGTTCGGCGCCAATCTTCTTCTGGCTGACGCCCGTCAATGCGTAGCCGCGTTCGCATGATCACAATGATCCATTCCCGACCAGTGGAGGAGGACACCATGACCGATCAGACCCTGACGCAGATACAGAAGCAACTCGATTCCATGATCGCCTTGCCGGCCCGCACCTACGGCAGCCTGATGCTCGACCACATGGAACAACTCTGGAACCTGCAGTACGAGGCCACGAAGGCCTATGCCGAAGCCGGCCTGCAGTGCACACGTGCTGCCCTGGAGATCAGTAATCCAACCGATCTCCAGGCCTATGTGGAGAATCAGCAGCGCCTTGCCCGCACGTGCAGCGAGCGCGCCAGGAGCGATGCAGACAAGGTCAGGTCGCTGAATCAGACGTTTGTACTGAACGCCCAGAAGGTTGCCGAGGACAGTGCCCGGAGTATGTCCAAGGTGGCTGAGGATGGGGCGAGAGAATTCATCAGTGCCGCCCGGGAGAATGTCAAGAACGCATCCGACGCGGTCGCCCAGAAGGGGTGACAGGCAATTGTGAGAAGGGAGGAAACCGTCGTCCGCGCCGACGGGGTCGGCTTCCATTCTCTGTGGCAGCCCCGCGGAGGATCAGGCCGTGTACTGTTCGCCATGGACCGTCAGTGTCGTCCCCGTGGTGTTCGCGCCATGCTGATGATCTCCCGATGACGAGCAGTGCCTTGGCGTCGCTCTGATGGTTCATGTGCCGTTAGAGCCAACGCGCCGAAGAGCTTCAAGATCGAGGACGACGATGTGGTGGTTGTCAACGTCCAGGATTCGCCGTTCCTTGAGACGTGCAAAGACGCGCGACAAGGTTTCCGTGGCGAGCCCCAGGTAATGGGCCAGATCCCGCCGTCCGAAGGGGAGCAGGAAGTCGTCGCGCTTGCAGCCGCGCAACGCCTGCTTCTCGCCGTACTGAAGCAGAAACTGGGCCAGTCGTGTGTCGGTGGCGCCCCGGGTCATTTCCAGGAGCTGGCCCGTTTCCCGCAACTCCTGGTATACCCCGGTAAGCACGTGGTCCGTGACAGAGGCGGTCCGAATACCGCTGCCCATGGCGGGGATGCCTCGCCCGTTCAGGGGCGACACCTTGGCGGTACTCAGCGCGACGACGGACGTTAGCGCCGGTCGCCGGGCCAGGGCCTCGAGACCGATCACGTCGCCTTCGGAGTAAAGCCTCAGCACGCACTCGTTCCCGCAGCGATCGACCCGATAGCCCTTGAGTGCGCCGGAGACCACGATATGCGGGTCGGTCGCCATATCGCCGGCGTGATGCAGGTGCTCACCCTTCGACAGAATGCGCCCGCCATGACCGGGGGCGGTCG